>CACGMG010000001.1 GCA_902574045.1 uncultured Pelagibacteraceae bacterium
AAAGACCCTAGGTTTTAAACACGCGTTTAAAGCCGGCATATCATTCGGTAAAGATGATTTACTGATACCTAAAACTAAAGAAAATCTAATTAATAGTACAAAAAAAAAGATTGAAGAATATGAGAAGCAATACTCAGACGGTTTGATTACACGAGGTGAAAAATACAACAAAGTAGTTGATGTGTGGTCAAAATGTACTGACACAGTTGCAAATGAAATGATGAAAGAAATTTCATCAGCTGAAAAGGTTTACGAAAATGATAGAATTGAAACTAATTCAGTTTACATGATGGCAGACTCTGGTGCTAGAGGTTCTCAAGCACAAATGAAACAATTAGCTGGAATGAGAGGTCTTATAGCTAAACCATCTGGTGAAATTATCGAAACTCCTATTATTTCAAATTTTAAAGAAGGTTTGTCTGTATTGGAATATTTTAATTCAACTCACGGCGCTAGAAAAGGTTTAGCCGATACAGCTTTAAAAACAGCTAATTCAGGTTATTTAACAAGAAGACTTTGTGATGTTGCACAAGATGTTCAGATAACAAAAGCCGAATGTGATCCTAAGAAAAGATCTTCAGTAACAATTTCAGAAATTATAGAAGGTGGAAATATTCTTGTTAGTTTATCAGAAAGAGTATTAGGAAGAGTTATCGCTGAAGACATAAAAAATCCTGTAACTGGTGAAGTGATAATAAAAAAAGGTAAACTTATTGATGAATTTGACTGCGAGAAAATTGACGCTGCTGGAGTCAAGTCAGTAAATGTTTATTCAGTAATTACTTGTGCTTCTACTAGAGGAGTTTGCCAGATCTGTTATGGCAGAGATTTAGCAAGAGGAAAATTGGTGAGCATAGGGGAAGCTGTTGGAATGATAGCGGCACAATCAATTGGTGAGCCAGGAACACAACTTACAATGAGAACATTTCACGTTGGAGGAACAGCTCAAATTAAAGAAGAGTCACAAATAATTTCTCAAAGTAAAGGAAAGTTGAATATAATTAATAAAAATCTAATTGAAGACTCAAAAAAGAACATCATAGTGATGGGTCGTAATACACAACTCAGCATAGAGGATGATAGTGAAAGACAGCTTGCGATTTATAAGGTTAATTACGGTTCAAAACTATTTTTTAAAGATGGCGAAGTTATAGAAAAAGGAAAAAAAATAGCAGAATGGGATCCTTATACATTACCTGTAATTGCAGAAACAGGCGGAATAGTAAACTACATGGATCTAACAGAAGGTCTTTCTTTAACTGAGACGCTCGATGATGCTACAGGATTGTCTTCTAAATCGGTTACAGATTGGAAGTCTCTATCAAAAAACTCAGAACTTAAACCGAGGATAACTTTAAGAGATGAAAAAGGTGAAATAATTAAAAAGGCTGATGGAAATGAAGCGCGATATTATTTAGTACCAGATACAATTTTGTCTGTTAAAGATGGTCAAAAAATTTCTGCTGGAGACGTTTTAGCAAGACTACCAAAAGAAACTTCTAAAACGAAAGACATTACAGGCGGTCTTCCAAGAGTAGCTGAGTTATTTGAGGCAAGAAGACCTAAAGATAGTGCGATTATAGCAGAGAATGACGGTGTTATAGAATTTGGTAAAGAAGTAAGAGGTAAACAAAAAATCTCAATTGTTGCATCAAGCGGTGAAACTTCAAATTATTTAATTCCTAAAGGCAAGCATGTTAACTTTAACCAAGGTGAAAAAATTAAAAAAGGAGAATATCTACTGGATGGCAGTCCAGCTCCACATGATATTTTGAGAATTCTAGGAGTTGAAAAACTAACTGAGTATTTTGTTAGTGAGGTCCAAGAAGTTTATAGATTACAAGGCGTTGTAATAAATGATAAACATATAGAGACTATCGTTCGTCAAATGTTAAAAAGAGTTGAAATTAAAGACCCAGGAGACTCCGACTTATTAACTGGAGAGGTGATAGATTTATTAGATATTAACAGGATCAATGATGAACTACGACAATTGAAGAAAAAACCAACCTCTTATGAAAGAGTTCTATTGGGAATCACTAAGGCTTCATTACAAACTAATTCATTTATATCGGCTGCTTCTTTCCAAGAAACAACTAGAGTGCTAACTGATGCGTCAATTAAGGGCAAAACTGACACCCTAGAAGGTTTAAAAGAAAACGTTATTGTTGGTAGATTGGTACCTGCTGGAACGGGATTAACCAAAATCGCATGGGATAAGCAAGCTAGAGAACAAGATAAAGCTCGGTTAGAAGAACTTAAAAAGCAACAGCTAGAATCCGAACCTACGCCACCTGAACAAACAGCTTAAAAACGACGAAAGTAGCTTATAAATACTGTTTTTTTAATAGTTGAGAATGTTGACTTTTGTCATTTCGATGTTAGTTTACGGCACATTTTGAATGTTAGAAGTAAGACAATATATAGTCTTAAACACTAACAATAAAAGAGCGCTCAGGCTATTTTACTTCAGCTTTCAAAAATATATATATGCCAACAATTAATCAATTGATTAAAAAAAGCAGAGTAAAACCAATTTCTAGGAACAAAGTCCCTGCATTGGAAAGGCAACCACTGAAAAGAGGTGTGTGCGTAAAAGTCTATACAACTACTCCTAAGAAACCTAATTCTGCATTAAGAAAAGTAGCTCGAGTTAGATTATCAAATGGGTTTGAAGTTACAGCATATATTCCTGGAGAAGGTCATAACTTACAAGAGCACTCAGTAGTTTTGCTAAGAGGTGGTCGAGTTAAAGACTTGCCAGGAGTTAGATATCACATTTTAAGAGGTAACCTTGATACACAGGGTGTAGCAAATCGTAAACAAAGAAGATCACTGTACGGAGCAAAAAAACCAAAATAATTTTATGTCCAGAAAAAGAAAAGCACCAGTTAGAAAAGTTTATCCTGATCCAAAGTTTCATTCAGAAGTTATTTCAAAGTTTATTAATTCAATTATGTATGATGGAAATAGGTCCACAGCAGAAAAAATTCTTTATGACGCACTAGACAAGATTAAATCAAAAAATAATGAAGATCCTCTTAAGATATTTAATACAGCAATTAGTAACGTAAAACCAAATTTAGAATGTCGGTCAAGAAGAGTAGGGGGAGCAACGTATCAAGTTCCTGTAGAAGTAAAATCGAAAAGAGCTCAAGCTTTAGCTCTTAGATGGCTTATGGATGCTACTAGAAAAAGAAAAAACAAAACCATGGCAGAGAAACTGTATGCTGAAATTTTAGACGCTTCACAAAACAAAGGTTCAGCAATTAAAAAAAGAGAGGATGTACATAAAATGGCAGAGGCAAACAAAGCTTTTGCACATTTTAGATGGTAATAAATTATGGCCACTAAATACACATTAGATAAGTATAGAAATATTGGTATTATGGCTCATATAGATGCTGGTAAAACTACTACAACTGAAAGAATTTTATACTACACCGGAAAAAGTCACAAAATTGGAGAAGTCCACGATGGTGCCGCTACTATGGACTGGATGGAACAAGAACAAGAACGAGGCATTACGATTACTTCAGCTGCAACAACTTGTTTTTGGAATGACCATCGAATTAATATTATTGATACGCCTGGACACGTAGATTTCACAATTGAAGTTGAAAGATCATTAAAAGTTTTAGACGGTGCAGTTTGTGTTTTCGATGGTGTAGCAGGAGTTGAACCACAATCAGAAACGGTATGGAGGCAAGCTGATAAATACAAAGTTCCAAGGATCTGCTTTGTTAACAAGCTAGATAGAACTGGTGCTGACTTCTATAGATGTGTTGATATGATTAAAGATAGGTTAGGTTGCAAACCTTTAGTTTTGCAACTTCCTGTAGGAGCTGAATCTGACTTAAAAGGAGTTGTCGATTTAGTAAAAATGAAAGCTGTTATATGGCAAAACGAGGATCTAGGTGCTAAATTTGACGTTGTTGACATTCCTTCAGACCTAAAAGAAAAATCAGAAAAGTATAGAAAAGAATTAGTCGAAGCAGCTGTAGAAGAAGATGAGAAACTTATGGAAGCTTACTTAGAAGGAAAAGAACCATCTGAAACTGATTTAATAAAATGTATTAGAAAAGGAACACTAGGATTTAGTTTTGTACCCATAACTACTGGTTCAGCGTTTAAAAATAAAGGTGTTCAACCTTTGCTAGACGCAGTCATAGATTATTTACCAAGCCCTCTTGATATTGGATCGATAGAGGCAACAAAACTTAACTCTGAAGATAAACTACAAATGAAATTTGCTGATAATGAGCCTTTTTCTGCATTAGCTTTTAAAGTAGCCAATGATCCTTTCGTAGGATCCTTAACTTTTATAAGAATATACTCAGGCACCATTAAAGCAGGGACGTCAGTTTATAATTCTTCTAAAGAAAAAACTGAGCGGGTTGGAAGGATGCTTTTAATGCACGCTAATAGTCGTGAAGACATCAAAGAAGCTACAACAGGTGACATAGTTGCGCTTGCAGGCCTTAAATTCACTATTACTGGACACACTTTGTGCGAAGAGGATAAGCCGATTTTGTTAGAGCCAATGGAATTCCCTGATCCAGTTATTGAGATTGCTGTAGAACCAAAAACTAAAGCTGACCAAGAAAAAATGGGTGAAGCCCTAGGAAGATTAGCTAAAGAAGATCCTTCGTTTAGGGTTACTTCCGATGAAGAGTCTGGACAAACTATAATCAAAGGTATGGGAGAGTTACATTTAGATATAATTGTCGATAGAATGAAACGTGAATTTAAAGTAGAGGCAAATATAGGAGCTCCACAAGTCGCTTATAGAGAAACTATATTAGGTTCAACGGAAGTTACATATATTCATAAAAAGCAAAGCGGTGGATCAGGTCAATTTGCAAAAGTTACATTAAGTGTTGAACCATTAGAACCAGGTAAAGGGAGAGAAGTAGAAAACAAGATTAAAGGTGGATCTATACCAAAAGAATTCATACCAGGTGTAGAAAAAGGTGTATTAAGCGTAGCGGAAAGTGGTATCTTAGCAGGTTTTCCAGTTATAGATTATAAAGTTACAATTCTAGACGGTCTTCACCACGACGTTGACTCAAGTGTGCTTGCATTTGAAATTGCATCACGAATGTGTTTCAGAGAGGCATGTACAAAAGCTACATTAAAACTACTAGAGCCAATGATGAAAGTTGAAGTTGTAACACCAGAAGATTTTATGGGAGATGTTATCGGAGATTTAAACAGTAGAAGAGGTCAAGTCGCCTCTACTGAAGCAAGAGGAAATGCCACTGCTATAAATGCAACAGTGCCATTAGCAAACATGTTTGGTTATATTAACAATTTGCGATCGTCTACCCAAGGAAGAGCGCAATATACGATGCAGTTTAGTCATTACGATAAAGTTCCTCAAAATGTTCAAGATGAAGTAACAAAGAAATTAGCTTAATTATGGAAAATCAAAATATAAGAATACATTTAAAAGCATATGACAATAAGATTTTAGATCTCTCAACAGAAGAGATTGTTAACACTGCAAAAAGAACTGGAGCTCAAGTAAAAGGTCCGATACCTCTACCAACTAGAATCGAGAGATATACAGTTTTAAGGTCTCCTCACATTGATAAGAAAAGTAGAGAGCAATTTGAGTCAAGAACTCACAAAAGATTAATTGATATAATTGAACCAACCCCACAAACTGTTGAAGCTTTAATGAAATTAGACTTAGCTTCAGGGGTTGATATAGAAATAAAGATATAAAATGAGCTTAGGATTAATAGGAAAAAAAATTGGTATGACACGTGAATTTATGAAAAGCGGACAATCAGTACCTGTAACAGTTATCAAAGTTGAAAAAGGTAGAGTTTTAGATGTCATAAGCCATGAAAAAAGAGGGTACAACGCTGTTAAAGTTGGTTTTTTTAAAATAAAAAATTCAAAACTTACAAAACAAATGAAAGGTTATTTTACTAAAAAGAATACCGAGCCAAAAAAGATTTTAAAGGAATTTAGGGTTGAAAAAGTAGAACAATTTAAAGAGGGTAATGAATTTGGATTAGAAATTTTTAAAGATAAAAAGTTTGTTGATGTAAAATCAAAAACAATAGGTAAGGGATTTGCTGGGGTAATGAAAAGATGGAACTTTGGTGGTTTAAGAGCATCACACGGTGTTTCGGTGTCTCATAGATCTCATGGTTCAACTGGTCAAAGACAAGATCCAGGAAAAGTTTTTAAAGGTAAAAAAATGGCTGGGCACATGGGTGATAAACTAAGAACAATGTTGAATTTAGAGATCATTAAATCTGACATGGATAATAATCTTATATATTTAAGAGGTTCTATACCAGGTTCTAAAAACTCTACTGTGTATTTAAGAGAGTCAGTTAAAAATACAAGTAAAAAAACAATTTTAGAAAAATATGAAGCTAAAGTAAAAAAAGCACAAGCAACTAAAGGAAAAAAATAAATGAAATTCCCTTTGTTAAATATTGATGGTTCAAAATCTGAGACTATCGAGGTATCGGATAAAATCGTAAAATTAAAAGTCAATCACAAACTGATTAAATTTGTAATAGACTGGCAATTAAATCATGCAAAACCAAGAGTTGCTAAAACCAAACAAAGAAATCAAATTAGGGGATCTACAGTGAAAATCGTAGCTCAAAAAGGTAGTGGAGGAGCGAGACACGCAAGCAGAAAAGCCCCTATATTTGTTGGTGGAGGTGTAGCTCACGGACCAAAAGGTTCTGTCTATAAAATTAAAAAGATAAATAAAAAAGTGAGAAAATTGGCTTTTGCGCAAACATTATCTAAAAAAAATTCAGACAAAAAGTTACATATTCTTGCTGATGTAAAAAAAGAAGTTAAAAAAACCAAAGAATTTAATAAATTTTTAATAAGCAATAATTTGTTAAATGTACTAATTATTTCCGATCAAAATTCTTTAAAAAATATCAACAAATCAGCTAGGAATATCAAGGACCTAAAATTAATAGATGAAATAGGAGCAAATATTTATGATTTACTTAAATATAAAAATGTCATTATTACATCGACATCAGTAAAGAAAATACAAGAAAGGATCCTTAATGAAAAAAATTAATCATATTGATTCTATAAGAAGTCCCATTATTACTGAAAAAGCAACTATTCTTTCAGAGCAAAATAAAACAGTATTTAAAGTTCATAAAAAGGCGGATAAAAAAACAATAAAAAAGAATATTGAAAAATTATTTAAGGTAAATGTAATTAAAGTTAACATTATAAATCGAAAATCAAAACTCAAAATAAGACAAGGTAAAAAGTCTTATAAAAGTGGTTATAAAAAAGCAATTGTAACATTAAAAAAAGGTCAAAGTATTGATCTAACTACTGGAATCTAATCATGGCATTAAAAACATTTAAACCATATACTAAATCTACAAGAGGCACTGTAGTAGTAGATAAAAGTTCTTTATGGAAGGGTTCACCGTACAAACCTTTAACTAAGGGTCAAAATTTTACAGGGGGAAGAAATAATTACGGTAGGATTACCTCAAGACATATTGGTGGTGGTTCTAAACATAAATTCAGAATTATAGATTTCTTTAGAAAAAAGAAAGATGTATCAGCGACAGTTGAAAGAATAGAGTATGACCCAAATAGAACAGCTTATATAGCTTTAATAACTTATGAGGATAAAGAAAAATCTTATATCATTTGTCCTCAAGGTTTAAAGCAAGGAGACAAAATTGAGTCAGGTAAAAACGCAGAAATTAGAGTTGGAAATTCTTTAGAATTAAAAGATATACCTCCGGGTACATTGATACATAATGTTGAACTAATTCCAGGAAACGGCGGCAAATTAGCTAGATCGGCTGGTTCTTCAATTACTCTATCAGGCTACGACGGAGATTATGCAATATTGAGATTATCCTCTGGTGAGACTAGAAAAGTTAATAGCAGTTGTTTAGGTACTATTGGTGTTGTCTCAAATCCCGATCAAAAGAATATTAAAATTGGTAAGGCGGGAAGAAATAGGTGGAGAGGGAAAAGACCACAAACTAGAGGAGTAGCCATGAATCCTGTCGACCATCCACACGGTGGAGGTGAAGGTAAAACATCTGGTGGAAGAAGCCCGGTTTCTCCATGGGGACAATCTGCTAAAGGTCTGAAAACAAGAAGACCCAAAAGAAGTGATAAGTTAATTATAACTCGAAGGAAAAAAAGAAAGTAATGACTAGATCTGTTTGGAAAGGACCATTTGTGCATCCAAGTTTATTAAAAAAAATTGATAAACTAAAAGATGCCCCTAATAAAAAACCTATTAAAACTTGGTCGAGAAATTCAACAATTATTCCTGATTTTGTAGGCCATAGCTTCATGATACATAATGGAAAATCTTTTATTCCAATTACTATTTCTGAAGAAATGGTTGGCCATAAGTTGGGAGAATTTGCACCAACTAGGACCTTTAAAGGACATACGCCAGCTGACAAAAAAGCAGCTGCTGTAGCATCGTCACCAAGTAGTTCAGAAAAACCAGGAGCTTCTAATGCAAAAAAATAGTTTGACAATTAAAGCAGTTAATAAAAATGTAAGATGTAGTCCTAGAAAATTATCACTAGTTTGTAATTTTATAAAAGGTAAAAAAGCTGATTTAGCTTTAAGAGACTTGGAGTTTTCGAGAAAAAGAATAGCTAAAGATGTAAGCAAAACAGTTAAATCTGCAATAGCTAATGCTGAAAATAATAACCAATATGACATTGATAATTTATTTGTTAAAGAGGCTTATGTAGGTAAATCTCTTGTTATGAAGAGATTCCGACCTAGGGCTAAAGGGAGAGCTAGCCCAATAAAGAAGCCATTTAGTAGAATTACTATTGTTTTAGAAGAAAAAAAAATGAAAAAGGAAAATAAATAATGGGACAAAAGATCAATCCAATAGGTTTAAGATTAGGAATTAATAGAGGTTGGGACTCTACCTGGTTTGCTAAAAAAAAGGATTTCGGAAAATATCTTATAGAAGACTTTAAAATCAGAAACTATATAAAAAAGAATATTACGAACTCAGGAGTATCTGAAATTATTATTGAAAGATCGTCTAAGAAATGCAGTGTATCAATTCACACTTCAAGACCAGGTTTTGTAATAGGTAAAAAGGGCGCTGATATAGAAAAAATTAAAAAAAATATAATGAAAATTACAGATAGCGACGTAAATGTGAACATAAAAGAAATTAAAAAACCTGAGTTAAACTCAAACTTAGTGGCTGAAAATATTGCTCAACAGTTAGTGAAACGAATAGCTTACAGAAGAGCAATGAAAAGAGCAATGCAATCAGCTATGAGGCTAAATGCAAAAGGAATTAAAGTAATGTTAAGTGGAAGATTAGCCGGAAACGAAATTGCTAGAACCGAGTGGTTGAGAGAAGGAAGTATCCCATCACATACATTAAGAGCAGAGATAGATTATGGTTTTGCAGAGGCACTTACTACTTATGGAATAATAGGAGTAAAAGTTTGGATTTATAAAGGCGAGCTAATGGCTAAAGACGTAGATAAAGAAAAAAAGGAAAGGGTAAAAAATGCTTCAACCAGTAAGAACTAAATATAGAAAAGCTTTCAAAGGAAGAATTCACGGTAAAGCTTCTAGAGCAGTAAAACTTAATTATGGACAATTTGGATTAAAAGCCACTGAACCAGAGAGAGTTATTGGCAAACAAATAGAAGCGGCAAGAGTTGCTCTTACTAGGTATATGAAACGTACTGGAAAAGTTTGGACTAGAATATTTCCAAATATACCAGTATCGAAAAAACCAACAGAAGTAAGAATGGGGAAAGGGAAAGGATCGCCAGAATATTATGCATGTAGAGTTAAACCAGGAAGAATTATTTTCGAAGTTGATGGAGTTACCGAGGAAGTAGCTAGAGTTGCATTATACAAAGCTTCTGCAAAATTACCTATTAAAACAAAATTTATTAAAAGATAAAATCATGAGCAAAAAAAAAGAAGATAAGAAATTAACAAAAGATCAGGCAGAGAGAAAAATACTTACATTGAAAAAAGATTTATTTAACATTAGGTTTAAAAAAATTAATAATCAAGTAGAAAATTCTGCTCAATATAGTGAAATAAAAAAAAATATAGCTAGACTATATACAACTGTAAAAAATTCAAAATGACAAAAAAAATTTTAAAAGGTGTTGTTACAAGTGCTAAAAACAATAAAACTATTGTTGTTGAGGTAACTAGAAAGTTTAAACATCCATTTTATGAAAAAGTAATTAAAAGAACAAAAAAATATCATGCTCATGATGAAACAAATAAATTTAAAGAGGGTGAGACTGTTTCAATTGTTGAATGCAAACCAATATCTAAGAAGAAAACTTGGCAGGTAATGAAATAATGATACAAGTACAAACAGAATTAATGGTAGCCGACAACACTGGTGCTAAAAGAGTTGAATGCATTAAGGTTTTAGGTGGATCAAAAAGAAGATATGCTTCTGTTGGAGATTTAATTGTAATAAGCGTTAAAGACGCAATACCTAAAGGTAAAGTTAAAAAAGGAGCTGTACATAAAGCTGTTGTAGTAAGAACAAGAAAAGAAATTTATAGAGACGACGGGTCAAAAGTTCAATTTGATACAAATGCAGTTGTATTAACTGATGAGAAAGGGGAGCCAATTGGAACAAGAATTTTCGGACCTGTTACAAGAGAGCTTAGAACAAGAGGACACACCAAAATAATCTCTCTTGCCCCGGAGGTGCTTTAATATGATTATAAAAAAAGGAACTCAGGTAAAGATAATTTCTGGAAAAGATAAAGGTAAAACTGGAGAAATTTTAGAGATAGACAGGAAGCAAAAAAGACTAAAAATTAAATCAATTAATATGATTAAAAAACATTTAAAACCTACAAAAGAAAACAAAGGTGGAATTGTATCAAAAGAAAATTTTATACATCTGTCTAATGTCAAGAATCTAGACCAAAGTAAAAAAGAAAAAAAAGTAGAAAGTAAAAAATGATACCAAGATTAAAAATTTCATATGAAAAAGAAATAATTGGTAAACTTGCCAGCAAACTAAGCTTAAAAAATAAGCATGAAGTTCCAAAAATATCAAAAATTATTTTAAATATGGGTTTAGGAGAAGATGCTTCTGACACTAAAAAACTAAAAGCTTGCGTTGAAGATGTTGCTCTTATTACAGGTCAAAAACCAATTATTACAAAATTTAAAAAATCTATTTCTAATTTTAAAACAAGAAAAGGATCAAATGCTGGAGTTAAAGTTACTCTCAGATCTAATAAGATGTATGAGTTTATAGACAGATTAATAAATATAGCCCTTCCTAGAATTAAAGACTTTAGAGGATTAACATCAAAAGGTATTGACAGTTCATTTAATTATTCTTTTGGTATAAAAGAGCATATTATTTTTCCGGAAGTAAATTTCGATAAGGTTGATAAGATAAGAGGATTAGACATCACTATAGTAACTACAAGCAAAAACAAAGAAGGGACTTTAGAATTACTTAAAGAATTTAATTTTCCTTTAAATAACAAAAAAAACTGAGGTATAAATGGCTAAAACAAGTGCAGTACAAAAAAATTTAAAAAGGATAAAGTTAGTAAAAAAATACGCAAATAAAAGAGCTGCTTTAAAAAAAATAATCAAGAACAAAAAGCTTGAATTATCAGAGAGATTTGCAGCCCAATTAAAATTAAATAAATTACCAAAAAATTCATCAAGAATAAGAATAAGAAATCGTTGCGAGGTATCAGGAAGACCGCATGGCGTATATAGAAAATTAAAAATATCTAGGATTGCACTAAGAGATATGGCCTCATCAGGTAAAATTCCAGGTATGACAAAATCAAGTTGGTAGGAGAAATATGACATTAACAGATCCAATAGGAGATATGTTTTCAAGAATTAGAAATGGTCAGTTAAGATCATTAAACTCTATAGATATACCTTCATCAAATTTTAGGCAAAATATTTTAAAAATTTTAAAAGAGGAAGGATATATTAAAGATTACTTTATTGAAAAAACAGAAAATAATAAAACTACTTTAAAAATTAATTTAAAGTATTATGAAGGTTATCCAGTCATAAAAGAAATTAAAAGAATATCTAAACCTGGTAGAAGAATATATTCTAGAGCTAATAGCATCCCAAGAGTAATGAATGGTCTTGGATTAGCAATTCTCTCAACGCCTAAAGGGGTGATGACAGATACAGAAGCAAGAAAAAATAATGTAGGTGGCGAAATAATTTGTAGGGTATTTTAATGTCAAAAATTGGAAAAAAAAATATAGTTGTACCAAAAGAATCTTCAGTTAAAATTGAAGGTACAAGCTTAATTATATCAGGACCTAAAGGAACAAAATCATTAACAGTTAATGATAAAATTTTTTCATCCAAAGTAAACGAAAAAAATGAATTTCAAATTTTACCGTTAAATAAAAAGATTGATAAAAAAACAAGCATTATGTGGGGAACTTACAGAAGTTTAATAAACAATGCTATAACGGGAGTGTCTAAGGGTCACGAAAAAACCCTGCAGTTAAGTGGAGTAGGTTTTAGAGCAAGTATCAAAGGAGAAAATTTAAATTTACAAATTGGATTTAGCCATGATGTAAATTTTAAGATTCCTAAAGATATAAAAATATCAGTTGAAAAACAAACAGTTATCAAAATAAGCGGAGTAGATAAAGATCTTGTGTCAAAAATTTCAGCAGATATAAAGGGCTTAAAACCAGTGGAACCGTATAAAGCAAAGGGGATTACAGAAAAGGGTCAGTTTATTTTAAGAAAAGAAGGTAAAAAGAAGTAAATGAAAAAAATAAATAAAAAAATTAAAAGAAAATTAAGAAATAGAAAAAAACTTAAATCAGTTAGCACAAATAGATATCGTATTAGTGTAACAAAATCTCTTAATAATTTTTTTGCTCAAATTATTGATGACAAGAATAGCAAAACATTGGTGTCTGCTTCATCGATAGAAAAAGATATAAAAAAAAATAAGTCAAAAAAAATGGAAAAATCAAATTTAATAGGAGAAATGTTAGCTAAAAGAGCAAAAGATAAAAACATCAATGAAGTATATTTTGACAGAGGTGAATACAAGTACCATGGAAGAATAAAAGCTTTTGCTGAAACTCTAAGAAAAAATGGATTGAAATTTTAATATGGCTGAATTTAAAAAAATTGAGAGTGATATAAAAGAAAAACTGGTTGCTATCAACAGAATTACCAAGGTAGTTAAAGGAGGTAGAAGATTTGGTTTCGCAGCTTTAGTTGTTGTCGGTAATCAGAAAGGATCTGTTGGCATCGGACAAGGTAAGTCTAAACAAGTTCCTGACGCTATCAAAAAGGCCACTGAAGTCGCAAAAAGAAATTTAATACAGATACCCTTGAAAGAAGGGAGAACATTACACCATGATGTAAAAGGAAAAAATGGTTCAGGTAAAGTTTTTATGAGATCTGCTCCAGCTGGAACAGGAATAATCGCTGGTGGTGCTATTCGTTCAGTTTGTGAAGTATTAGGAGTCCAAGATGTCGTTGCAAAGTCTCTAGGCTCATCTAATCCTCACAATGTATTGAAAGCTTGTGTTAATGGATTAAAATCACAAAATTCTCCTAAAATTTTATCTGCAATAAGAGGTAAAAAAATATCTGAAATTATCGTAAAAAGAGAGACTAAATAATGGAATTAAATAATTTAATAAGGAATAATAAGAGTAAAATTAGAGTCGGACGTGGAATTGGTTCTGGAAGAGGAAAAACATCATCTAGAGGTCATAAAGGTCAAAAATCCCGATCAGGGGTTGCAATAAAAAGTTTTGAAGGCGGTCAGATGCCACTATACAGACGTTTACCAAAAAGAGGGTTTAAAATTTTTAATAAATTAAACATAGCTATACTTAATTTATCGAAAATTCAAAGCATTTATGAAAAAAGTAAAAACAGTTCAATAGATCTTGTATCTTTAAAAAAAAGAAAAATTGTAAAAAAAAATTTTTCTAAACTAAAGATTTTAGGTTCAGGAGAATTGAAAGCAAAAATTGATATCACGGCAAACTATGCCTCGAAACAAGCCTTAGAAAAAGTTGCTAAAGCTGGTGGTAAAATAAATATTATCAAGAAATAGCATATTATGTCTAGTGAAAGCTTAAATACATCTGGAGCCTTTAGTCAGGCAAAAGATTTAAAAAACAGAATATTATTTACTGTTTTATTATTGATAGTTTACAGATTGGGTACCTACGTTCCTTTGTCTGGAATAGATCCACTTGCATTAAAAGAAATTATGGCTTCAAGTCAAAAGGGTTTGTTAGGAATGTTTAATATGTTCTCTGGAGGAGCAGTGACTCGAATGGCAATATTTGCATTGGGTATTATGCCATATATTTCTTCTTCGATTATAGTCCAACTGTTAACTGGTGTATCAGATTATTTTAAAAGTTTAAAAGAACAAGGTGAAATTGGACGTAAAAAAATTACACAAATAACAAGATATGGAACTGTAATGATTGCAGCCTTACAAGGATACGGCGTATCAGTAGGCTTAGAAAATGCTGGCAATTTAGTTATAGATCCTGGAATGTCATTTAGAGTTATTACAACAATTTCATTAGTTGCTGGAACAACTTTTTTGATGTGGTTAGGAGAACAAATAACTTTAAGAGGAGTGGGGAATGGAATTTCACTAATAATTTTTTCAGGAATTGTTGCAGAGATACCTAGAGCTTTGGCTTCTACATTTGAATTAGGAAGAACAGGCGCGTTATCTGCTCTAATGATTGTAGGAATATTCGTTTTAATTATACTTCTCGTATTGTTTATTGTCTTTTTTGAAAGAGCAATGAGGAAAATTTTAGTTAACTATCCTAAAAGACAAGTTGGAAATAAAATGTATGGAGGCGAGTCATCCCATCTTCCTTTGAAAATTAATACAGCAGGAGTTATCCCGGCAATATTTGCATCCGCTTTACTATTATTACCAATTACTCTTACTAATTTTGGTTTTGCAGAGTCGGACATGTCAATAAGGATTTCTTCTATGTTCACTCAAGGACAACCGTTATATATGCTATTATATGCATCTGGCATAATATTCTTTTCTTTTTTTTATACATCTATTGTTTTTAATCCAAAAGAAACAGCTGAAAATTTAAGGAAATATGGTGGATATATTCCAGGCATCAGACCTGGTGAAAGAACAGCAGAATATATAGAAACTATTCTGATACGATTAACGACGGTTGGATCTATGTATTTAACTTTTGTTTGTTTAATGCCAGAATTTTTAATTGCAAAATATCCTATACCTTTTTATCTAGGAGGAACTTCAATTTTAATTGTTGTTGTAGTTGCTATGGATACAGTTACTCAAGTGCAAACTAGATTGATGAGTTCTCAATACGAGTCACTAATAAAGAAGACTAAATTTGGTAAATAATTAGTTCATGAATTTAATTATATTTGGTCCCCCGGGAGCTGGTAAAGGAACTCAAGCTGATTTTATAGTAAAGAAGTTTAATTTATATCAATTATCAACTGGTGAATTACTAAGAAAAGAAATTAGAAATAATACAAATTTAGGAAATCGAATTTCATCTATAATAAGCACTGGTTCTTTAGTTTCAGATGATATAGTCAAAAAATTAGTTGAAATATTTATTTCTGATGAAAAATATAAAAATAGATTAATTTTTGATGGTTATCCGAGAAATTTAACACAGGTCGAAACACTAAAAAATTTACTAAATAAGTATGAGCAAAAAATTGACTTAGTTTTAAAACTATCTGTATCTTTGGAAACTATAAAAAAAAGAATTTCAGAAAGACAAAATTTAGAAAAAAGAGCTGATGATCAGGAAGAGACAGCAATTAAAAGATATAAGACGTATGAAAAATCAACAGAACCAGTGATTGAATATTATAAAAAATTGAATATACTAAAAGTGATCGATGGAGAGAGGTCAATTGATCAAATAAATAAAGAAATTAGCGATATAATTAACCTTATATAGAGTTGACTTTAAATAATTAGGCAATATAAATACGGCTTTGAAACTTTAAATCATTATAATATGGCTCGAATAGCAGGAATAAATATTCCACAAAACAAAATTGTAAGTATAGCTTTAACTTATATCCATGGTATAGGACCTTTTTCTTCAAAGAAGATATGTCAAAAACTGGATATTCCAGCCTCAAAGAGAGTAAATGAATTAACAGAAGAACAAGTATTAAAAATTAGAGAATTTATAGACGCTAATCATAAAGTAGAGGGAGATTTAAGACGAGAAATCTCAGTGAATATAAAAAGACTTGTTGACTTGGCGTGTTATAGGGGAACAAGGCATAAAAAGAAATTACCAGTAAGAGGACAAAGAACTCAATGTAACGCGAGAACTCGTAAAGGAAAAGCGATCGCTATAGCTGGAAAAAAATTAACTCCACTTAAAAAATAAAAAAAGTTGATGAATAAAAAAGAAGAAAAATTAGAAAAAAAAGTTGAGACTAAAAAAGTTGAAGTTGTTAAAAAAGAAAGTACTTTTAAAAAAAAGAAAAAAATTAAGAGAAATATAACTTCTGGCATTGCATATGTTTATTCAACTTTTAATAATACAATAATTTCAATTGCAGATGAGAGCGGAAATGTAGTTTCCTGGTCTTCAGCAGGAGCTAAAGGTTTTAAAGGTTCCAGAAAGTCAACACCTTACGCAGCACAAGTAGCAGCAGACGACGCAGGGGCAAAAGCCTATGAGCAAGGATTAAGAACATTAACAGTTGAAGTAAAGGGCCCAGGATCTGGTCGAGAAACTGCTTTAAGATCATTACAGTCTAGAGGATTTAAAATTTTATCTATTACAGACAAAACACCCATGCCCCATAATGGAGCACGACCACCTAAAAGAAGGAGAGTATAAATGCAAACAACATCAAATGTCATCGATAAAAACTGGAAAGCATTAATTAAACCAAATAAATTAGAAATTACTAGTAACGAAGATAAAACAGTAGCCAAAGTGATAGCTGAACCACTAGAAAAAGGTTTTGGACAAACTATTGGAAATTCACTTAGAAGAATATTGTTGTCATCAATACAAGGCGCAGCTGTTACCGCTATACAGATTGATGGTGTTTTACATGAGTTTTCTTCTATTAAAGGAGTAAGAGAGGACGTTACAGATATAGTTCTTAATGTAAAAAATTTAGCAATTAAATCTACTTCAACTAACTCAAAAAAAATAATTTTAGATATTAAAGGACCTAAAGAGGTTAAAGCCAAAGACATAACTTTGGTTCCAGAAATAGAAATCTTAAATCCTGAACAAACTATTTGTAATCTTGATGAAAAAACTAATTTTCATATGGAACTTATGATTAGTACAGGAAAAGGATATGTTTCAGCTCCTAAAAATAAATCTGAAGACAGTCCTTTAGGATTAATTTCAATTGACTCTTTATTTAGTCCTGTAAAAAAAGTTTCATTTTCAGTTGAAAATACTAGAGAAGGTAGCGCCTTAGATTATGATAAACTGGTTATGACAGTTGAAACAAATGGCACAGTAGCAGCAGAAGATGCAATAGCTTATTCAGCTAGAATTTTTCAGGATCAATTATCTATGTTTGTAAATTTCGAGGATCCTCAAGAGGTCGTGAAAGAAGTAAAATCAACAGAACCAGAATTCAATAGAAATTTATTAAAACGTGTAGAAGAACTTGAGCTTTCTGTAAGATCAATGAATTGTCTCAAAAATGATAATATAATTTACATTGGAGATTTAGTTCAAAAAACTGAACCAGAAATGTTAAGAACTCCTAATTTTGGTAGAAAATCTTTAAATGAAATAAAAGAAGTTTTGAACACAATGTCACTATATTTGGGAATGGAAATACCAAACTGGCCTCCAGATAATATAGCAGAGTTATCAAAGAAATTAGAGGAAAATAACTATTAATGCGACACGGTATTGGCTATAGAAAACTAAATAAGACAAGTGAGCACCGGAAAGCTATGTTTAAAAATATGCTTAACTCTCTTATTAAGTATGAACAAATTGTTACAACTTTACCGAAGGCTAAAGAGTTAAAACCCCAAATAGATAAAGTAATTACAATTGGAAAAAAAAATATTTTAAGTAATAAAAAGCGACTCTTTTCGAAATTACAAAATAAAAATTCTGTTTCTAAGGTTTTTGATGAACTTTCCAAAAGGTATCTTTCAAGAAAAGGTGGTTATTCTAGAGTTTTAAGAGCAGGTTTTAGAACAGGTGATGACGCTCCAATGGCTGTTATTGAGTTAGTTGATAGAAATCCTGAAGCAAAAAAAATAGATAAACCAAAAAAAATAGAAAAAAAAGAAAAATCTACAGAAAAACAACCTGATACAAAAGTAGCAACTAAATAATTTTAGTTCTATATGCCAAAGTCTTATACAGTCGAAAAAGATTATAATAATTCTAGATTTGACAGATGGTTTAAAACAAAAATTGTAGACGTTCCGCAGTCTTTAATACAAAAGATTATTAGGCTTAATAAAGTAAAAATTAATAACAAAAAAACAAAAACATCTTATCGACTCCAAACAGGAGATATAATTGATGTATTTGATATCTCAAAATTCAAACCTAATGAAAAAAAAAGAATTGTTAAATATAAACCATCTAGAAAAGAGGTTGATGCTTATGATGACTATATTCTAGAAAATAATGAAAACTTCATTGTAATAAACAAACCAGCTGGTATAGCAGTTCAATCTGGAACAAAATCATTTAGAAATATTATTGATGTTTTAAAAGATACAAAATATTTCTTAGATAAAAAACCTTTTATAGTTCATCGATTAGATAAAGAAACTTCGGGGGTTTTAATAATTGCTAAAAATAGAGAATATGCACAATTATTCACATCTCTATTTAGAATCAGAAAAATTCACAAAACTTATATAGCTTTAACACATGGGAATGTAACCAGACATAAGACCATATTAAAAGACAAATTAACTATTTATGAAAATGGAAGAAAAATTGTTCAAAATGCAATTTCAAACATTAAGGTTTTAAAGAAAACGGAAAATTACAGTTATGTTGAATTAAATCCTATTACTGGTAGAAAACATCAATTGAGAAAACAGCTTTATAATTTAGGAAATCCAATTATTGGAGATGATAAATATTTTATTAGAAAAAGACTCTTAGATAAAAATGACAAAAATAATAATTTAATGTTACATGCTTACAAGATAAAATTTATGATTAATAATATTCAGTTTAATTTTAAAGCTCCTTATAACAAAAATTTTGAAAATTTTCTTAAAAAAAAATTTAAATCTTTTTAAAATTTTTTAAAAAAATTTCTTTAAGTTTTTTATTTACATTTTTTGCCTTAATCTTTTTTTCATTAAAAATAGAAGTTACCTTTTTATTATCTAAACCACATGGTATAATTTTAGAATATTGACCTAAATCATTTGATATATTTATTGAACATCCATGATAAACAATCCATCTTGAAATTCTTAATCCAATCGCAGCAATTTTTTTTTTTTTAACCCATATTCCAATATTTTTTCTGTCAGGTTTTCCTTTTATCTTATAAAAATTTAAAAACTCGACTATACTTTTTTCTATTATTTCAATAAGTCTCCTAATATCTTTTTTTCTTTTGTTTAAATTAAGCACAAAATATATAATTTTTTGTCCTGGGTTATGTAAAGTAATTTTTCCACCTCTATTAGTTTTAACGACTTTTATTCGTTTATCTAATATTTCGTTTTTATTAAATCTTATACCGGCTGTGTATGTAGTTGGATGTTCTAAAATCCATAATAGTTCTTTTTTTTTGTTTTTTTTTAATTCATTTATACGTTTATCCATAAAGAGCATAGCTTTTTTGTAGGAAATGGGTCTTTTACTTATTTTAATTTCTATGTTCATTTAGTTTGAATTTTATCATTATATGGACTATTAGTCTCAAAAAACAATGAGAGGTTTTTATGACTTTATTAAAATCTACAGGAGATAAAAGGGTCAATCTTGATTTTAACAAAGAATTTATTAATACTTTTAGTGAAAAAATTCTTTCTAGAGATATTCAATTTATTAATCAAACACTAAAAGATCTTCATGAATCTGATGTAGCAAATCTAATTGAGAATTTAACTAATGAAACTAGAATTAAATTAATTGAATTAGAAGAGTTTAATTTAGAGCCAGATATATTTATTGAATTAAATGAGTCTATACAAAGTGAAGTTCTCCAACTTTTATCTTTAGAATCAATCATAAAGATAATAAAAAGACTCGAGTCTGATGATTCTATAAAGATATTAGAAAATCTTGAAAAAGATAAAAAAGAGTTAATTTTAGACAAACTTCCACCTAAGGATAAATTTCTCTTAGAAGAGGGTTTAAGCTACCCAGAAGACTCTGCAGCGCGAATTATGCAAAGAGAATTTACTGCAGTGCCAAATAATTGGAGTGTAGGTCAAACAATAGATTATTTAAGAGAAAATAAAGACTTACCAAAAGAATTTTTAGAGATTTTTATAGTAGATAACGAATTTAAACCTGTAGGGACAGTTCCTTCCTCAAGAGTTTTACGAACTTCTAGAGATCTAAAAATGAGTTCTATTATGAGAGAAATGCCAGTTTTAATATCCGTTAATATGGATAAAGAAGAAGTGGGTCATACATTTGAAAACTACAATTTAGTTTCAGCTGGCGTTGTAAATAAAGACAACAAACTTGTTGGAATGATTACAGCAGATGACGTAGTGACAGTGGTTCAAGAAGAAGCTGAAGAAGATGCTTTAAGACTAGCAGGTGTTGGGGACGAAGAAATAACAGATAGTGTGATTGTCAAAACTAAAAGAAGATTTAATTGGCTGTTACTAAATTTATTTACTGCTTTATTAGCTACTTGGGTGATTAGTAATTTTGGAGCATCCATTGAACAAATGGTTGCTTTAGCTTTTCTCATGCCAATTGTTGCGTCCATGGGTGGAAATGCAGGTATGCAAACTCTGGCTGTTACTATCAGAGCAATAGCCAAAAAAGAGTTATCAACCAGTAACTTTAATAGAGTTGTTGGTAAGGAGTTTATAATTGGAGTGTTAAACGGAGTAATTTTCGCAATTATAACAGCTATTATAGTTCAATTTTGGTTTAAAGATATTAACCTTTCATTACTAATTGGTGTTTCAATGATTTTAAACATGATTGTAGCTGGCCTATTTGGAATTTTAGTGCCAGTATCATTAAAAAAAATAAATGTGGATCCAGCATTAGCGTCGAGTGTTTTTGTAACTACAATCACTGATGTAATAGGTTTTTTATCGTTTTTAGGATTGGGTTCTTACTATTTTCTAAATTAAAAATTATCAATTAATCGAACATTACCTAAATAGTAAGCAATAAAAATTTTTGTATTTTTGTTAATTAAACTTGTTTTTTTATAAGTTTTTAAATTATAAATTTCCAAATAATCAATTTTTTTTACCCCGAAATTTTTAATATCTTCTTTCATTTTGTTAATGTTAACAACATGTCTTTTTTTTAATCTATTTAAATAAACATAAATTTTTGATCCTATTCTGGCTTGCTTTTTGTTAAGAAGTTTATTTCTTGTAGAGCAAGCCATTCCATTTTTTTCTCTTATTGTGTTACATTTGACAACTAGAGTTTTTATTCCTTTTTTAGTTACATGTCGTTTTATCAAGTAAAGTTGTTGATAATCTTTAGCTCCTAAAAGTATTCTTTTAGGATTGATAATTTCTAATAATCTATTGATAATATTTAGAACACCTTCGAAATGTCCTTTTCTGAAAGAACCACATAATTTTTTTGAGAAATTATCTAAGTATATATTATTTTTTGGTTTAAATGAAAAAATTTCCTTTTTATTAGGAATAAAAACGTAGTCAACTTTTAAATTTTTAAGTATAGAAAGATCTTTATTTAAACTGCGAGGATAATTTAAATAATCTTTTTTATTATTAAATTGTTTTGGGTTAACAAAAATTGAAACAATATTTTTACCTTTAAATTTATTTGATTTCTTGATTAAAGATATATGACCTTTATGTAAACCACCCATTGTCGGTACAAAAGATAAGTTTTTTTGATTTAAGATGGCTTTTTGTAATTTATGTTTATTTTTAAATATTTTCATTTCTTTATTGTAATGATAATAACTATTATAAGAATCATATGATAAAACAAGCTATTATTCCATTAGCTGGATTAGGTACTCGAATGCTTCCTTTAACGAGCGTGATGCCAAAAGAACTTCTACCAATTAATGGAAAACCAAATTTAGAATATATCTTAGAAGAATGTTTAAATGCTGGTGTAAGAGAATTCATATTTATAATTTCAAAAAAAAAATCGTCTATAAAAAAATATTTCTTTAACGATAATTTTTATAAGAAAATTATTAAGAAAAAGAAGGATAAAAGAATAATAGAAGAATATAAAAAGATTAAGAAGTATCAAAAAATGATTAAATTTGTATATCAAAATAGCCCTAAAGGTACAGGTGATGCGGTGTTAAGGTGTAGAAAATTTATTAAAAATAAATTTTTTCTAATGCTATTACCAGATGACCTTATAGTTAAACATAATTGTTCTAAAGAAATGATTAGATTACATAAGATCACAAATGGTTCAGTGATAGCTACAAAAAGAGTAAAAAGAAAAACTGTATCTAGATGGGGAATTCTATCATTAAAAAATAAGAAAAAAAGTTATTTTCAAATCAATGATGTTGTTGAAAAGCCTAGTATCAAAAAAGCGCCATCAAATTTTGCAATTATAGGAAGATATATTTTAACTTCAAAAATATTTGGAGAGATTAAAAGATTAAAGCCAGGTCAAGGAGGAGAAATACACATTACAGACGCAATTAAAAGTCTAATATATAAAAAAAATAAATTTTATGGAAATATTTTTAAAGGTAAATATTTAGATTGTGGAACCTTAAGTGGGTATATTGACTCGGGAATTCAAATTAATAAAGGTAAAAAATGAAATTGTGTATGATAGGCACAGGTTATGTTGGTTTAGTTAGCGGTACTTGTTTTGCAGATATTGGTAATCAAGTAATATGTGCTGATAAAAATCAAGACAAAATAAAAAAACTTAAATCTGGAATATCTCCAATTTATGAGCCTGGTCTAAATGAATTAATAAAAAAAAATTATCTAGCAAAAAGATTATCTTTTACCACTGATATTAAGCAGGCTATAACTTCTTCAGATATAGTATTTATCTGTGTAGGCACACCTACAAAAAAAGGATCACTTAATGTTGATTTATCATATGTATATAAATGTTGTAAAGAAATTCTTAAATATACAAAAAAAAAGAAAATTCTTGTGACTAAATCTACTGTGCCAGTTGGCACAGGTGATGAAATTGAAAAAATATTTAAGAAAAAGAAAAGTTTATTTACTGTAATTTCTAACCCAGAATTTCTAAGAGAAGGAGAAGCGATACGCGATTTTAAATATCCGGACAGGATAGTAGTTGGATCAAATGAAAAAAAAATATTTAGTACAATGAGAAAATTATACTCTCCTTTAATAAGCAAAGGATCAAAATTCTTTACTACGTCAAGAAGGGGAGCTGAATTAATTAAATATGCATCTAATGCCTTTCTTGCTACCAAAATTACATTTATAAATGAATTAGCAAATTTATGCGAAAAATCAGAAGTAAATGTTGAAGATATTTCTTTAGGAATAGGATCCGATAGCAGAATTGGAGGCAGGTTTTTACGAGCTGGACCCGCTTATGGTGGCTCATGCTTCCCCAAAGACACTAAAGGATTAGTGTCCACTGCTGAAAAATATAAGATTAATCTTTCTGTAGTAAAATCTGTCATTAAATCTAACTCTGAAAGGGTTAATTTATTAACTTATAGAATACATAAAATTCTCGGTTCAAATTTAAAAAACAAAAGAATTTCCTTTTTAGGAGTAACATTTAAACCTAATACGGATGATATGAGAGACTCAACAAGCTTAAAGATGATACCTTATTTAAGTAAGAAAGGTGCAATTATTAGCTATTATGATCCCTCTGGTGAAAAAAAAGAATTTAAGAATGTCAAAAATTGTTATTTCAAAAATAATATAAAAAATAATTGCCTTGATGCTCATTTGATCGTTTTACTTACTGAATGGGACGAATTTAAAACTATTGATTTCAAAAAAATAGTCAAAAACAAAAATTTTAAAGTTTATGATTTAAGAAACCTCTATAATATTAATGAAATGAAACGTAATAAAATCGAATATTATTCAGTAGGCCGACCACTCTCTAATTAAGCTCAAAAATAGCATCAACTTCAACAGATACACCTAAAGGGAGGCTATTTGAACTAATTGCTGCTCTCGTATGCTCTCCTTTTTTTTCAAAAACTTTAGATATAATATCTGAAGCACCGTTAATTATCTTTGGTTGATCTTTGAAATCATCAGTAGAATTTACGTAACCAGTCAATTTTACACAGGATTTAATTTTACTCAAATCACCTTGACAAGCCTTTTTTGCATGAGAAATTATACTTAAACCACATCTTTCAGCAGCTTTATATCCTTCATCTTCATTTAAATCTTTCCCAATCTTTCCAGTAATAAGTTTAGCATCTTTATCTATTGAAACTTGGCCAGAAATAAAAAGTAATTTTCCAACAATTTTTGTGGCTACATAAGCTCCAACTGGAGCTTTCGGTTCTGGTAATTCTATTTTTAAAGTTTTAATTTTTTCATCAACAACATTCATTTTCTTTTACCCTTTTTTTTTGTTTTATCGTATTCTTTTCTTTTTTCAATTAATATTAAAGCTTCTTCCATAGTTAGTTCATTTGGATCTTTTTCTTCGGGAATAGTTGCATTTAGGGATTTATATTTAATATAAGGGCCGTATTGACCTTTCATAATTCTTACTGGTTTTTTATCTTCAGGATGTTCACCTAAGTCTTTTATTAGTGATGAGGATATCCTTCCAGGTTTAGCTTCAGCAATCATAGTAACTGCTCTATTCAAACCTATAGAAAAAAGATCGTCCACATTTTCAAGTCTTGCAGATTTGTTTTCACATTTTAGATATGGCCCAAACCTACCAGAGTTAAGAGTAATATCTTGACCATTTTCTGGATGTTGACCTAATGTTTTTGGGAGAGAACACAAATATTTTGCTTTTTCTAAATCTACACTATCTACATCTATTCCTTTTGGTATAGAAACATTCTTAAGATGATCATTTTCATTTTTTTTCTTTCTACCTTTTTTCTTTTTTAAATCAAGTTCATCTTTTTCTTTTTCATATTGTAGATAAGGACCAAATCTTCCATTTTTTAAATATATGTCTTTACCGAAACTGTTTTGACCTAATAATTTTGGTTCAGCTAAGTTATACTGAGCAGCTGCTTTAACTTTTGACAAAGGCCGAGTAAATTTACAGTCAGGATAGTTTGAACACCCGATAAAAGCTCCACCTCTAAAGCTATTTTTAAGACTTAATTCACCACCAGCACATAGCTTACATTTTCTATCAATAGCATCTTTATCATCTCTGTCAAAAATTAATGCTCCTAAACTTTCATTTAATAAATCTAGTACTTCTCTAGTTCTTTTTTCTTTAACTTTTCCTACATTTTCATAAAAATCTTTCCAAAAATTTTCTAATACCTGCACCCATTCAATTTTACCACTAGTTATTTCATCAAGTTGATTTTCAAGATCAGCTGTAAAGTTGTAATCAACGTATTTGGAAAATAGTTTCTCTAAAAAAGCAGAAATTAATTTGCCTCTATCTGTTGGATGAAACCTTTTATTCATTAATTCAACGTAATTTCTAGTTGATAATACTGATATAATACTTGCATATGTGGATGGTCTCCCAATACCCAGTTCTTCCATTTTTTTGACCAAACTTGCTTCTGAATATCTTGGTGGCGGGTCCGTAAAATGTTGTTCATCATTTAATTTAAGAATATTTAATTCTTCACCCACTTTTATTTCAGGCAATATATTTTTTGCATCTTCATCAGTTTCTTGAACTTGGTAAACTTTTAGAAAACCATCAAATTTTATAACTGAACCGCTAGCTCTAAAATTAATTTTTTTATCTTCTGAAGAAATTATAATTGTGTTTCTGTCGAATTCAGCCGGGTTCATTTGAGAAGATAGGGCTCTACTCCATATTAGTTCATAAAGTTTAAACTGATCTGTATTCACATACTTCTTTATATCAGAAGGTTTTCTTTTTATATTAGTAGGCCTAATCGCTTCATGTGCCTCCTGAGCGTTTTTAGCCTTTTTACCAGTGTAGCTATTTGGCTTAATAGGCAAATACTTGTTACCATAATCTTCAGTTATGTATTTTCTAAAATCTTCTATAGCTTCTTTAGAAATATTTGTACCATCTGTTCTCATATAAGTAATTAACCCAGTCGTTTCACCTTCTATGTCTACACCTTGATAAAGACGTTGAGCGATTTGCATTGTTCTTGAGGCCCCGAAACCAAATCGTCCTGAAGCAGTTTGTTGTAGAGTAGAGGTGGTGAAGGGTGCTAGGGGATTTCTTCGATACAATTTAGTATTGACGTCAGCGATTTTAAATTTTGTTTTGTTAATTATATCTACAGCTTTTTGTATTTCCTCTTTACTCTTAAAAGAAAATCTTTCAATTTTTTTATCATTAAACAAGCTTAACTTTGAAAAAATATTTTTCTTATCTTTACTTGTAAAATCAGAGGTAAGAGTCCAGTATTCTTCTGGTTTAAAAAGTTCAATTTCTTTTTCTCTTTCTGTTATAAGTTTTAGTGCCACAGACTGAACTCTACCCGCAGATTTAGATCCAGGAAGTTTAGTCCATAGGATTGGAGATATATTAAAACCTACAAGATAATCTAGCGCTCTACGAGCCAGATAAGCTTCAACTAATGGCAAATGTATTTGCCTTGGATTTTTTATAGCATCTAGAATTGCTTTCTTTGTAATTTCGTTAAAAACAACTCTCTCTAAATTTTTGTCTTTGAGTAATTTTTTTTTTTCTAAAACTTCTTTAACATGCCAGGCTATAGCCTCACCTTCACGATCAGGATCGGTTGCTAAAATTATTTTATCAGAATCCTCTGCGGCATTTGTAATTTCTTTTAAGTATTTTTTTGAAAAGGAGTCAATTTCCCATTCCATTTGAAATTTATTGTCTGGATCAACAGACCCATTTTTGGAAGGAAGATCTCTTATATGACCGTAGCTTGCTAATACTAAATATTCTTTTCCTAAATATTTATTTATAGTTTTTGCTTTAGCAGGACTTTCAACAATTACTAAGTTCATTAATTGTTTATTTTCAAAATTAAACGATTTTGTCAAATTTATTATTGAAAAAGTAGAAAAGACAGTACTTATAACTTAATTTTGTTTTCTCTGGAATTTTTGAGTCTAACAATATTTTCTTTATGAGTATAAAGAATAATTACAAAAAAAACAAAAAGCACTAACGAATAGTTATAATTTTCAAAAAAAATTGCATAAAGTAAAACTAGTAAAGAAGAAGTCATAGAGGATAATGATGCAAATCTAAATAATAAAGTTAAAGTTACCCAGCATGCACCAAAAACTAAAAAAAATTTATAAGATAGAGCTAAAATAACTCCAAGATAGGTAGCTACGCCTTTACCCCCTTTAAATTTTAACCATACTGGATAGATATGACCAATGAAACATAATAGTGCAGAATATGAAGTTAAACTTTCAAAGTATAACAGTGTAATGAAAACTGAAACAAAACCTTTTAACAAATCTAGAAGTAAAGTTATAAATGCTAGAAATTTATTTCCAGTTCTAAGAACATTAGTTGTTCCAATATTTCCAGAACCTACTTTTCTTATGTCTTTTTTAAGAAATATTTTAGTTAGAATTAAACCAAATGGAATTGATCCCAAAAAATAAGAGTAAATTGCTACAATAATTAAATTTATGTCCATCAGATTGAGTAAACTACTTCACCGTTAAGTAAGGTCAATTTTACTTTTCCTTGTAGTTTTCTATTTTCGATTGCAGTGTTTTTTGATTTAGATTTAAGATTCTCAGCTCTAACTACCCATGGTTTTTCTAAATCAAATACACAAATATCAGCATCAGCTCCTTTCTTAAGGGTGCCTTTATCAATTTTTAAAATTTTAGCTGGATTAATTGTTAAACACTTAATTATCTTTTCTAAAGCCAGAGAGTCATTATGATAGAGTTCTAAGGCCAAAGATAATAATGTCTCTATACCAATTGAACCTGTTGCAGATTGTGCGAATGGTAACCTCTTGCTTTCCTCATCCTCAGGGATGTGATCAGATACAATTACATCAATAAGATTGTTTTTAACACCATCTATCAATGCAAGCCTATCTCCCTCACTTCTGAGAGGAGGGGATAGTTTTAAGAAAGTTCTAAATTCTCCTATATCATTTTGATTTAATGATAAGTTGTTTATTGACACCCCAGTACTGAATTTTATTCCGTTAGATTTATTTTTTTTTATTACATTAAGAGAATTTTTCGATGAGATTTGATTAATATGGTATCTACAAGGGAATTCACTCAACAATGACAAATCTCTTTCAATAATAATCTTTTCAGCGATATCCGAAACCCCCTGTAAACCCAATCTGGTAGCTACCTCACCTTCATTAATGCATGCGTTTTTAGACAATTCGTAGTCTTCTGCATGCTGCATAATTAACACGTCTAAGTCTGAGGCATAATTCATTATCCTAGACATTAATTCTGTATTTTGAATAGTTTTATTGACGTCACTAAAACCTATAATGCCTCTTGCTTTTAACAATCCGAACTCAGTCATCTGACTCCCTTCCGCTTGTCTTGTAATTGAAGCGCATGGAAAAAGATTTACTTTAGCTTTATCTCTACCTCTTCTAATTATAAAATCCACCATTGACACATTATCTATAATTGGCTTAGTATTTGGCATTGTAACGATGGATGTTACTCCCCCAGCTAAAGCTGCTTGGCTAAGTGTTCTAAAGTTTTCTTTATATTCATAGCCAGGTTCACCAACAAAGGCCTTCATGTCAATTATACCTGGAATAGCTATATTTCCTTTTAAATCAATTTTTTCTAATGATTTTGGAACATCGGAAATTTTTGTGTTTTTTCCAATTGATTTTATTTTCCCTTTATCATCAATAATTATATTGCCAATTTCATCCATTTTTTGAGATGGATCAATAATTCTTAAGTTTGTTAAAATTTTTTCTTTCATTTATTTACAATATAATTTTAAACACGCCATCCTAACAGCTACACCTAGTTCTACCTGTTCTTTTACTAGACTAACGTTAATATCATCTGCTAACTTAGTATCAATCTCAACACCCCTGTTCATTGGACCAGGGTGCATAAGTAAAGCATCTTTTTTTGCATATTTAAGTTTTTCTGGAGTAAGCCCAAAAAATTCATAGTATTCTCTTTTTGATGGGAGAAAAGACCCTTGCATTCTCTCATTTTGTAATCTCAACATCATAACAATTTCGCATCCTTCCAATCCTTTTTTCATATCTGTAAATGCTTTCACACCTAATTTTTCTATATCAGTTGGCATCAATGTTTTTGGAGCAATAACATTTACTTCTGCACCTAACATGTTCATCAGATAAATATTTGATCGTGCTACTCGTGAATGAAGAATGTCTCCACAAATAGCAATTTTTAAACCCTCTATATTTCCTTTCCTATTAATTATTGTTAACGCATCTAATAATGCTTGAGTAGGATGTTCTCTTCTACCATCACCAGCGTTAATAACTGCACAATTAACTTTTTGTGAAAGTAAGTTAGGTGCTCCAGAGTCTTGGTGTCTTATCACAATTAAATCTGGATGCATCGCATTAAGAGTCATTGCTGTATCAATTAAGGTTTCACCTTTTTTTAAAGCCGAGTTATTCATATTTATTGTCATTACATCTGCCCCAAGTCTTTTACCCGCTAAATCAAATGAACTTTGAGTCCTAGTTGAAGGCTCAAAAAATAAATTGATTTGTGTTTTACCTCTTAAAACATCAAGTTTTTTTGAACTACTTCTGTTTAATTTTATGAAAGACTTTGCTTCCGTTAAAATTTTTTTAGCATCCTGGATTGATAAATTTTGAATACCTAATAGATGTTTCGGTGAGTTTTTAATAGCTGAAACTTTTTTTATAGTTGCCATTAAAATCAACTCTATAGGCCTTTTACCATATTATATCAAGTATTTTTTTTATGATAAAAATCAAGCACACCTTGAAGAATAAATTGAGCTGAATTTTCATCCAATTTTTTGACTTTTTTTGATGAATTAATAGCTAATTCTCTGGATAATCTAAAAGCTCCCTGACTTGACAATCGTTCGTCCCATAAAGTGATATTTTCAGTAATATCTTTTGAAAAATTTTTTGCAAGATCTTTAGCTGATTGAGATGACGAACCCTCAGAGCCGTCCATATTGATTGGATTACCAATAACTATTCCACCAACTTGATTTTCATTTATAATTTTCTTAATTTGAAACAATAAGTCCGCATAATTCTTTCTAATTATTGTTGTATAAGGTGTAGCAACAATTTTATTTTCGTCTGAAATGGCTATCCCTATTCTTTTTCCTCCAGGATCTACACCTATTAATCTTGATTTTTTGTTAATTCTTTCAATAAATAATTCAATATCAAGCATGAAATTTACCTAATTTATGATAAAACACATTTGAATTAACATAATTCACAAATGCCATTAGATAAAGAAAAAATTAAACAAGTTGCAAAATTAGCCCGAATTTCTGTTGATGAGGGTAAGGCAAATAACTTGAGTAAAGATTTAAACTCAATTTTTAAGTTTATTGAACAATTAAATGAATTAGACACAGAAAAGGTCGAACCGTTAACTTCTATACTAAATCAATCATTGAGATCTAGAAATGATGAAATAAGTGATGGTAAAATTAGAGAGAAAATATTGAAAAATTCTCCTAATAAAAATGAAGAGTTTTTTGTTGTACCAAAGGTGGTTGAATAATGGACGGTATAACTAATCAAGGTCTTAAAGAAATTATTGATAATATCAAATCCAAAAAAATTTCATCATTAGAATTAACAAAAGCTTATATAAAGAATATTGAAAGCGCAAAAAAACTTAATTCATTTGTTACAACAACATTTGAGCAAGCTTTAGAAAATGCAAAAAATTTTGATAGCAAACCAAATTATGAACAAATTCTTCCTGGCATACCTTTGGCTGTGAAAGATTTATTTTGTACTGAAAATGTAAAAACAACTGCAGGAAGTAATATTTTGCATAATTTTATTCCTACTTATGAATCAACTGTTACAAAAAATTTGTGGAATAATGGTGCTTTCTTACTTGGAAAATTAAATTGCGATGAGTTTGCAATGGGCTCATCAAATGAAACAAGTTTCTTCGGGAATGTAATAAACCCTGTTGGGGACAAACTAGTTCCAGGCGGATCCTCTGGAGGATCATCTTCAGCCTTAGCAGCTGATCTTACTCCAGCTACAATTGGAACAGATACTGGGGGATCTATAAGACAACCAGCTTCATTTACCGGCACGGTGGGTCTTAAACCAACCTATGGTTTATGTTCAAGATGGGGAATAGTTGCTTTTGCCTCCTCTTTAGATCAAGCAGGACCTATGACAAAAACAGTAACTGATTGTGCCATTATGCTTGAAGCTATGTCCGGTTATGACGAAAAAGATTCTACTTCAATAAATAAAAAAAAAGAACCATATTCAAAAAATTTAAATGAGAATATTAAAGGATTGAAGATTGGTATTCCAAAAGAGTATAGAGTTGACAATATGCCTAAAGAAATAGATGAACTTTGGAACAAAGGAAAAAAAATATTAAAAGATTTAGGAGCACAATTAATTGATATTTCATTGCCTCATACAAAATATGCTTTACCGACTTATTACATAGTCGCGCCTGCCGAAGCTTCTTCGAATTTAGCAAGATATGATGGCGTACGATATGGCTATAGATCAGAAAAGGGCAAAGATTTAATTGAAATGTATGAAAATACTAGATCCGAAGGATTTGGTGACGAAGTTAAACGAAGAATATTAATAGGCACTTACGTTTTGTCTTCTGGATATTACGACGCCTACTATTTAAAAGCTCAAAAGGTTAGACAGTTAATAAAAAAAGATTTTGATGATAATTTCTCAAAAGTTGATGCCATTCTTACTCCCTCTACTCCAAGCTCTGCATTTAAAATTGGAGAAAAAACCAATGATCCTGTGTCTATGTACTTAAACGATATATTTACAGTCCCAGTTAATCTAGCTGGATTACCAGCCCTATCATTACCTGCGGGCACGGATAAACAAGGGTATCCGTTAGGATTACAATTAATAGGTAAGACCTTAGATGAACAAAAAATACTAAATATAGGATATGCATTTGAAAAAAATTGTGGCTTTAAAAATCAAATCCAAAAGTGGTGGCTATGAGTAAAGACAAATTTGATTATTTTATAAACGGTGAGAAAGCTAAATACGAAGTTATTATTGGATTAGAGGTACATGCTCAAGTACACTCTAACTCTAAACTTTTTTCAGGATCATCAACTAAATTTGGCGCGAACCCAAATGACCAAGTAAGTTTAGTTGATTCAGCTTTTCCTGGGATGTTACCAGTAATTAACACGGAATGTGTAAAACAAGCAATTAGAACTGGTCTTGGCTTAAATGCAAAAATAAATAATTACTCAGTTTTTGATAGAAAGAATTATTTTTATGCTGACTTACCTCAAGGTTATCAAATTTCACAGTATAAAAATCCTATTGTTGGTGAAGGTAAAGTTTTATTAGATATGCCATACGGTTCGAAAGAAATAGGAATTGAGAGACTTCATTTAGAACAAGATGCAGGAAAAAGCATTCATGATATGGATCCCTCAAATACTTATGTTGATTTAAATCGTTCAGGAATAGCGTTAATGGAGATTGTTAGTAAACCAGATCTTAGGTCACCCGAAGAGGTAAATGCTTATATCAAAAAATTAAGATCAATAATGAGATACTTAGGCACTTGCGATGGCAACATGCAAGAAGGCTCATTAAGAGCTGACGTCAACGTATCTGTAAGAAAAATAGGTGACAAAAAACTTGGAACTCGATGTGAGATTAAAAATGTAAATTCAATTAAATTTATGCAAATGGCAATTCAATATGAGGCAAATAGACAAGTTCAATTATTGGATGAAGGTAAAAAAATAGATCAAGAAACTAGATTATTTGATACAAAAAAAAATGAAACTAGATCTATGAGGTCAAAAGAGGATGCTCATGATTATAGATATTTTCCTGATCCTGATTTATTGCCTTTGAAAATTGAGCAAAAATTAATTGATGAACTAAAAAAATCTCTACCAGAGTTACCTGATAAAAAAAAAGAGAGATTTATTAAAGAATATGGTCTTAATCAATATGAAGCAACCGTATTGGTTTCTGAAAAAGAGATTTCTAATTATTATGAAAAGGTCGCAAAATTATCTGATAAAAAACTTGCAGCAACCTGGATGATGGGAGATCTATTTGCAATGCTTAATGAAAAAGGACTTGATATTTCAAATTCTCCTATCAAAGCTGAAAATTTTGCAGAATTAGTTCAATCAATTAAATCTGGTGAAATTTCAGGAAGAATCGCAAAAGAGGTATTTGAGATTATGATTGAAAGTGGAGATAATCCTAAAAAGATTATCGAGTCAAAAGGAATGAAGCAGGAAAGCGATCCAAAAGAACTAGAAAAAATGATTAATGAAATTTTATCCAAAAATAAAGATAAAGTTGATCAATATAAAACAGGTAAAGAAAAATTATTCGGTTTCTTTGTTGGTCAAGTTATGAAATCTTCAAGTGGAAAAGCAAATCCACAACTTACAAATGAAATACTAAAAAAGCTTTTAAAAAGCTAATTATGCCTAAAGATTTAGAATTAACGGATAATCTTGAAAAATATATAATCAATCATTCAGAAAAACTAACCAATGTGCAAAAAGAGATTATAGATTACAATATTGGGCTTGGTAAACAACAGAAGTTACAAATTTCAGTTTCACAAGCTCATTTTTTACAAACATTAATTAAAATATCTAATAGTAAAAAAATTTTAGAGATAGGAAGTTTTACAGGCTTTAGCGCTATATCAATGGCGCTAGCTCTTCCTAATGATGGTGATCTAGTTAGTTTAGATAAAAATTTAGAGTTTAGTAAAAAAGCTAAATTTTTTTACGAAAAAGCAAAAGAAAAGAGAATTAAACAAATTATAAAACCAGCTCTTGAAAGTTTAGATGAGTTTTTAAATTCTAATAAAAAGTTTGACATGATTTTCATAGATGCAGATAAAGAAAACTATCTTAACTATTACAATATTTGTATTGAATTAATTGATAAAGGAGGCCTAATTATTATTGATAACGTTTTATGGGATGGTGATGTAGCTAATGAATTAAAAGAGGATAAATTCACTAATATTATCAGAGAATTTAATAATCATCTAAAAAAAGATAGTAGGGTATTAAAAAATATTATTCCTATTGGTGATGGATTGACTGTTTGTATTAAAAAATAATGTTTACTATTTTTGGTTTTTATAAATTTAAAAAGATAAAATATTTAAAGAAAAAAAAGTTTTTTCTTCAAAAATTATTCACTGATTACAAGATTAGAGGAACTCTTATTATTTCAAAAGAAGGATTTAATGGAACTATATCGGGTAAGTCCAAAGATATTTCTTTAATTAATAAAAAGATTAAAAGTTTGTTTAGTATTACTAGTTATGACGCACAAAACTTATCAAAAAATAAATTTCAACCATTTCATAAATTTAAAGTAAAAATAAAAAAAGAAGTTGTTCCAATGGGATTATCTATTTCTTCAAAAATACAAAAAATAAATCATGTCGACCCAATCAAGTGGAATACACTAATCAAAAATAAACACACCTTTATATTAGATGTGAGAAAACCTTTTGAATATGAGGTTGGTAGTTTTAAAAAAGCAGTTAATCCTAAAGTCAAACATTTCAGGGAGTTTCCAAAATATCTTAATAAACTAGACAAAAAAAAATCTATTGCTATGTTTTGTACCGGCGGCATAAGATGTGAAAAAGCCTCTATTTATTTGAGACAAAAAGGATTTAAGAATGTATTTCAATTGAAAGGTGGAGTTTTAAATTATTTAAAAAAGATAAATAAAAAAAACAGTTTATGGAAAGGCGAGTGTTTTGTTTTTGATAATAGAGTTTCAGTTAAACATGATTTAGCATTAGGAACACACTTTGTTTGTAGCGGATGTAGAAATCCAATTTCCTTTAAAGATAAAAAATCTAAGAAATACGAGGAGGGTGTTTCCTGTCATAGATGTTATGACACACTTACAAAAACTCAAAAAAGTAGATTCAGAATGAGACAAAAGCAGATTTTACTTGCTAAGAAAGATGGAAGGAAGCATATATTCCAAAAAGAATTTTAAGTTTAAAATTATGAATCTTACAAAAGACTCCATTTGGATACTACTTAGAAAAGTGACGATTCCCGCAAGTACAGGTTCTCTTTTCATGACTTTTTATAATTTAGTAGATACTTACTTTGCTGGAAAAATTTCTGCTGAAGCACTTGCAGCGATTGCTAAATCTTGGCCTATAACTTTTATAGCGTTAGCTATTTCAATTGGTATTCAGGCTGGTACGCAAGCATTAATAAGTAATTCTGTTGGTGCCAAAGAAAATAAATTAGCGTCTTTATATGTTGCTCAGTCAATAACATTTGCAGTAATTACGTCAGTAATAGTTACACTATTTGGTTTAAATTTTTCAGAATTTTTATTAAAGATAATGGGCTCATCTGAGGAAAGTATTATTTTAACAAGAGAATATTTAGATATTATTTTCTATGGTTCAATAATAATTCTGGTTCAACTTTCTTTAAATGGAACTTTATCTGCCCAAGGTGACACAAAAAGCTATAGAAATATTTTGATAATCTCATTTTTTTTAAATATTTTTTTAAATCCTTTATTCATATTTGGTTATGGAATCATACCAGCGTTTGGTATTGCTGGTTTAGCTATCTCAACTTTAATTGCTCAATCTATTGGAGTTTTTTATTTAATTTACAAAGTGTATTGTTGTAAATTAAAAAAATTTTTATTTTTTGAATGTTTTATACCCAAACTAAATCTGTTGTTAAATATTTTTAGACAATCTGTGCCTATCATGTTTACAATGCTGATGATAATGTTTGGTATTTTTAATATTTTCTATTTCGTAGGTCAGTTTGGTGAATTAGCTACAGCTGGATATGGAACAGCCGTTCGCATAGAGCAAGTCTTACTTCTGCCTGTAATAGGTTTAAATACTGCAGTTTTGTCTATTGCCGGGCAAAATTATGGTGCTAAATCATTTAATCGAATTAAAGAAGTTTATATTAAAGCTTTGATTTTTGGATCTAGCTTCATGATTATCGCCGGTATAATAATTTATTTTTCTTCCAGTTTAGTAATCTCACTCTTTACTTCCGATCCAGTAGTAATTAATAGTGGAGCTCTTTATTTAAAAGTAGCAGCATTAATAGGTCCAATTTATCCAGTTTTTTTTATTACTTCAGCATTATTTCAAGCACTAAAATTAGCTGTTTATAGTTTGTATATGACAATTATGCGTTTAACATTAATGCCATTTATGTTTCTTTGGTATGTAATAAATATTAGAGGAGGTGATTATCAAGATATTTTTTACACAATAATGGCAACTAATTGGTTCATGGGTCTTTTAGTTCTAGCTTTCATTCCTTTTTTCCTTAAAAATAGACTAAATATGAGCTTCAAAAAATTATTTATATTTTAATTTATTTTCAAGTTTTCTTACAAAATAAGAAACAACTAAAATTAAAACAAGGTATTCAAGAATCAAAAAAGTATAAATTTCTAGGGGCCTATAAGTGGTAGTAACAAGTTCATTTGCTTTTCTAGTTAGATCAGCTATTCCAATAATGGATACAAGTGAAGACATCTTAAGAACATAAACAAATTGATTGCCCATAGCAGGTAACACCACTTTTATGGCTTGAGGAAGAATTACAAATCTCATTTTTTTCCAGAAATCCATTCCAAGTGACTCAGATACCTCATGTTGTCCCTTATCGATAGAATTAATTCCAGCCCTAAATATTTCTGCCTGAAAAGCGCTTTCACTTATAGTCAAAGCAATTATACCAGAAACAAACGGTGAAAAACTAACTCCCAACATAATCGGCAAACCATAATAAATCCAAAGAATTAAAACTAATAAAGGTATAGCTCTTACAATTTCGACATAAGTTATATTGAAATAACTAAGAAATTTATTATTAGATAAAGATGGTAGTGCTATTATAAGTCCTATTATCATAGCTAAAATGATAGAAATTATTGAAATATAAATTGTAGTTGTTATACCGCTAATTAGGAATTTTAAATTAGTTAAACCTTCGACATTATCAGGACTGAGAATATACCACCCCCATTCATAATTTGAGCTACAACCTTGTAGAAAAAAAAATATAGCAATAAATTTTACAAACCTCACACGTAGACTATATTTGTTAATATTAGTTATTTAAACTTAATTATAAGCTTTTTAGGTTATATTTAGCCAGCAATGTCTTAAAAAATCCAGAGGCTTGCTTACCTTTAATCCAATTACTTACGTAATCGTTCCAGACTTTATCTTTTTTTGGAACCATCATTGCTAAAAAAGCTGGATTTTTTTCTCCATCAGGTACAATTACTAATTGAGGATATTTTATTACTAATTTATTTGCTTCCGTAGAACTAGTAATATTTCCATCTGCTCTACCCGCAAGCACTTCTTGAAAATCTCTAGCTGGAGCCTCTACTGATTGAAGTTTTGATTTTGGAAAAAATTCCTTTGCCTTTTCTTCTTGAGATGTACCTAAAGTTGTAGCTATTGTAACATCTTTATTATTAAGCGAGTTCCAAGTTGGAAATTTCTTCAAATTTTTTTTAAGCACTAAAGGAACTGTTCCATATTTATAATAAGTGGCTGTAAATCCGGCAACTTCAGCTCTTTTAGGTGTTTTAGTTACGCTTGTAGAAATATCATATCTATCAGCGGTAATTCCTGCTACGATAGTTTTCCATTCTGCGGGAACGAATTTTACCTTAACTCCTAAGTCTTTTGCTAACTCTTTCATTACATCTATGTCAAATCCTTTATACTTATTAGTAGCTGGATCTTTCATTGACATAGGATCCCAATCACCTGTTGTACCTACACGTAGTTCACCATTTTTTTTGATAATATCTAATTTAGAAGCAGCTTGAGAGTTTGTTGTTAAAACTAAAAATATTATTAGTGATATTATTTTTTTAAACATAATTCTTAATACCGAATGTTTTCTTTTTTTTCGAATTGCAATTTGACCCACTTTGATAACTAGAATTAAAGGGGTTGACTAAAGGGTAGATTATCATCTATAAAGAACAAAACAAGAACATTTATGAAGCTAACAATACCATTTTATTTGCACAAAGTAGGAGCTGGTTTTCCGTCACCAGCAACTGACTATATAGAGGACGATATAGATTTAAATTCTCATCTTATAACAAACCCTCCAGCTACTTTTATAATAAGAGTACAAGGCAAGTCCATGATTAACGTTGGAATTTATGACGGAGATTTATTGATAGTAGATAAAAGCATGAGTCCAAGAAATTTTTCAACTGTGATAGCAAATGTGAACGAAGAACTTGTTGTAAAAACTTTAATCAAGGAAAAAGGAGTTAGTTATCTTACTTCAGGGTCAAAAAATATATTAGATAAAATTAATCTTACAGAAAACCCAGAAATAGTAGTTTGGGGAGTAGTAACCTATGTCATACACAAACAGCAGTAAAAAAAATAAAGTTGCATTAATAGATTGTAATTCATTTTATGTTTCTTGTGAGAGGTTGTTTAATCCAAAAATAAATAATAAACCTACCGTTGTACTTTCTAATAATGATGGATGTGTAATTTCAAGATCTACTGAAGCAAAGAAAATCGGAATTAAGATGGGAGAACCATATTTTAAAGTAAAAGAACTTGTTAAAAAAAATAATGTATATATTTTTTCTTCTAATTATGCCTTATATGGAGATATTTCAAGAAGAGTGATGAAAACATTAAGATCTTTTTCAGATAAAATTGAAATTTATTCAATAGATGAAGCATTTGCTGATTTATCTCATATAGAAGAAAAAGAAGTGGAAAATTATGGAAAACAAATAAGAGAAAGAATTTTAAAATGGACTGGTATACCTACAAGCGTTGGCATTTCAAGCACAAAGACATTAAGTAAAGTAGCAAATCATATAGCTAAAAAAAATAAAACTGGAGTTACATATCTAAAGGAAAATATAGATGAAACTTTAAAAGATTTCCATATTACAGATATCTGGGGGGTTGGAAAACAATTATCGAAATTATACATCAAAAATGGAATAGACACAGCTTACAAACTTAAAAATATTTCAAACACTTGGGTTAAAAAAAGTACAAATGTTCTTGGTGCGAAGACGGTAATGGAACTAAGAGGAATTACTTGTATTGGTTTAGAAACTCAAGAAACAAAAAGAAAAAGCTGTTGTGTTTCAAGGTCATTTGGAAAAAAAGTTGAAAGTCTAGAAAAGTTACAAGAGTCTATTACTACACACTGTTTAAATGCAGCTGAAAAAATTAGAAATGATAATCAAACAACAAGATCAATAACTATCTATATTAGAACAAGCCCCTTTGATAAAAATAGAAAATATTATTCAAATTCTATAACTATAGACTTGCCTATAGCGACTAGTAATAGTTTAGAGTTAGTAAAATCAGCAATTAATGGATTAAAAAGAATATATAAATACGGATATTTTTATCAAAAAGCTGGAATTGTTTTATCTAAATTAAGTGAAGCAAGTGAAAATGAATTTAATTTATTGGCACCAATTATGGAAAATAAATCACAAACATTAATGAAGGCAATAGATTTTACAAATGCGAAGTATGGAAGAAATGCCATTAGCATAGCGCAAGCAGGCATTAATAATAGCTGGAGGATGAGAAGGGAACATTCATCAGAAATAGATACAGCCTCGTTTGACTCTTTACCAAAAATCAGTGTATAAAATATAACGGGGTGTCAAAAAGACTGAGATTATACCCGACGAACCTGACCGGTAATTCAGTAAGGGAATAAATGGAAAAAACATACGTATCTATACAAACATCACTAACGGTAACAATCGTAATAGGTCTTTTTTTTATAGGACTAGGCTATATAAATTCAAAAAAAGTAACTAATAATAATAATTATATAGTTGGAAATAGAGACGAAAATATCTTCTCTTTAACAGCAAGTTTAACAGCCTCAGCACTTGGAGCATGGATTTTATTTGGACCAGCTTCAGCTGCAACGTGGGGCGGGATAGGGGCTGTCATAGGATATGCTTTAGGTACAGCTGCACCAATGTTATTTTTATATAACTTTGGGCCAAAAATAAGAAAAGAGTTTCCTAATGGTTTAACATTAACTGACTTCATTAAAAAAAGATTTGGTTTAGGAATACTTAAAATAAGTTTAATTTTGATATTATTTTACTTAACAATATTTTTAATAGCTGAAGTAACAGCAATTTCACAACTGTTAAACTTTATATCTAAAGTGCCATTATGGGTCACAGCAGGCATTACTTTAATAGTTTGTTTGCTTTACATATTAAGAGGTGGATTTAAACTTTCAATAACTACTGATAAGTACCAATTTAGTTTCATAATATTAATAATCTTAGCTTCAATACTTATAATCTTAGGAAACTTAGAGTCATCAGGTTACGAATTAATTCAAAAAAAATCTCCAAATTTAATTAATAAAAATTATCTACCTAATTATACTGCTGGATTAACTTTTTTTATTGCAGTAGCAGCAACTAATTTATTCCATCAAGGAAACTGGCAAAGAGTTTTTTCCGCAAAAAACAATGTTACATTAAAATCAAGTTTAATTTACTCGTCAATTATAATTTTCTTTATTGTTTTTTGGATGGGTTATTCAGGTTTAATATCATATTCTTTAAATTCAAAAGTATTACCAGATTTAGCTTTTTTTGATTTAGTCCTTAATAATAATAATTATCTTATAGTTATTGGTATTCTAATCTTAGCAATATCTTTGACATTGAGCACAATCGATACATTAATTAATGCTATTTCAAGTCTGATCATTGTAGATGGAAATCAAATTAGAAAATCTTTAAGTGGAAGGCAAATCAAAAAAAAAGCTAACCTAATAATTTTATTTTTAAGTATACTAGTTTTTGTATTAGCCTCTAAAGGTTATAGTATTCTATATTTATTTTTGTTAGCAGATTTATTATGCTGCTCTGCAGTAATCACTATATTTTATGGTTTTTTTAATAAAAAAATTAATTCAAAACTTGCAGTTTTATCTATTTTTCTTGGTTTGATATCTGGATTACTTTTCTTTCCAAACATTGATTTTCAAAGTAGCATTCTAGTTGGAAATTTAATCTCAAAAGACCTATTTAGTTCTTTTATAATTGAAAATTTACTATTTATTTCTTTTACAATCTCTATAATTGTCCCTTCAATAATGATATCAGTTTATTCTTTACGAAGTTCGTTTAAGTAAATAGTGACGGCAATCCATATAAAAATAAAAGAGATTAATTTATCAAAGTTTAAAGGTTCATTAAAAAAAAATAATCCTAAAATAAATTGTGCAGTAGGAGTAAGAAAAAATATCATACTAGCTGGCCCTATCCCTATAAGTTCAAAACCTTTTGTGTACCAGAAAAGTGGAACTAAAGTTATAAGACCGGCCCAAAATAGATAAAACGATAAAACAGGTTTTTCTAAAGAAAAAATATTTAAATCATTCATTACTAAAAAAGTAAAAAGACTAATCGCAATAGGTAAAGTTAATATTGTTTCTATGAGCAGTCCTATATCTGAAGAAACTTTAATTTTTTTTCTAATTAAGCCATATAAACTAAATGTAATTGCTACAATAATTCCTATCCAAGGAACTTGACCTAATTTAATTAACAAATAAATTAATGCTGTTATTACTAAAAGAATAGATATAATTTGATTCTTGTTAAATTTCTCTTTTAAAAATACAATTCCAAAAAAAACACTCAAAATTGGAAAAATATAGTAACCTAGAGCTCCATCAATAAGATTATTCGTTTTGACTGCATACAACCATGTAAACCAATTGATTGTAATCAAAAGTCCAGTGATAAATAAAATAAAAACATTATTTTTTCTACTTATGATTTTGTTAAATTCACCCCATTTAGAAAAATAACTAGTAGTTATTACAAGTAATAAAGCTGTCCAAATAGTTCTATGCACTGTTAATTCTATTGTTGAGGCAAAAGAAGTAAATTTAAAATAAATTACTCCTATCACACCCCACCAAAGTGAAGCCCCTACAGTGAATAATGAGCCTTTTAATAAATTTTTCTTCATTTGACCATTTTTTTGATTGATTTATAAGGTAGTTAATTAATAATTAGTACTAAATAAACTGGTAAATTCGGAAGAGTGGGTGAGTGGTTGAAACCAGTTGGTTGCTAACTAACCGTACGAGTAACATCGTACCGAGAGTTCGAATCTCTCCTCTTCCGCCATTTAGTTAAAATAATTATCAATTTTTACTGGTTCCTTACTTAGCATGTATTTGTAAACATTTATATTTTCTAGTACTCTTTGAACGTAATTTCTAGTTTCCTTAAATCTTATAAGTTCAATCCAATTTACATAAGATAATTTTCCTTTAGATGGATCCCCATTTACTCTTCTCCAGGTTTTTACTCTGTTAGGTCCTGCATTATAAGCTGCTATCGCGAAAGGGTAAACACCATTATAATCTTCGATTAAAGAGTTAAAATAATAAGAACCCAATTTAATATTATATTCAGGATCTCTAGTTAAGTTAGTAATACTGTATGGTAGTTTAGCTTGTTTAGCGACTAGTTTTGCTGTGTACTTCATTAATTGCATCATCCCGCGTGCTCCAGCCCAGCTATTAGCTCTTTCATCAAATTCGCTTTCTTGCCTAATTATAGCAAGTATTACCTCTGGTTTAGGCATTATTTTATTATTTATCTCTTTTGGAGTATTTATGATTGGGTAATTAAATTTATTAAAAAATCTTTTTTCATATGAAGCTTTTTTTGATATTTGAATAGCAAAATCATATCTACCGACTTCCGTAGAGAGTTTAGCAGCTAAAACTTCACTACCTTTGTCCACATTTAATGTAGCTAAATGTTTAAGTATATCCTTAGAGTATTTTGTGGCATCTAATTCCTTTAAAAGAATGACTTGATTTATCAAGCGATTTTTTTTGAATTCCTTTTCATACTCTTTATCAAATTTCGATTGATCAAATAATTCAAAATTACCACCTGGATTGATTTCGTTGAATGATAATTGACCATAATAAGTCATCGGAAAGTTAGCTCCCTCAGAAAAATATTTATTAGCATTTTCTTTGTTTCCAATTTCTTTGTAAGCTTGACCAAGCCAATAAGCACCTCTTGCTAAACTTATTGGATAGCCGACGTTATTATAAAAATTTTTAAAATGGTTTATTGCATACTCAGGTGTATTTAAAAAAGAAAGAGCCACCCATCCACATAACCATTCTGCTTCTGCGAAGGATGGCCCGGAAGACAATGAATGTTCACTTGCTATTTTGTAAGCTGTTTTATATCGTTTTTTATAAATTAATGATCTAGCAATGCTTTTTCTTTGTTCCCACCATAAATCAGGTCTTACCATTTGTCTTTCAGATTTATTAGCATTTTGGTATAAAATTTCTAACGAAGACTCTAGTCTGCCTCTTCTATTTCTCCATCTAAGTCTATCATATTCTAAACCAATATCTTTTTTTAGATGAGAAGGAACTCTACTTATTGCAGTATCAACCCCGTAGGAATTACTCATTAATATTTGTCGAGCATTATACAAAGCTCTTTCATCTTTTGGTAAGTATCTTAGCATTCTTTTCAAATCCCAATATTTTCTTTCCCAAGCTAAGTGATCAGCTCTTTTTAAGTGATCATCTTCAGTTAAAAACTTTTTGAACTTTGCCCTGTAATAACCTAAATCATTTTTACTAATTTCTGCTGTTACCCATGCGTCTTTTATAATAGAGATTATTTCATTTGTTTTACCTTGTTCTAAAAGTGCTTCAGCTAATTTAATTTTTCCCAATCCTCCTAAAGGAGGATTTTTTTCAAACCAGTTTATAATAGAAGTTGGTGAGTTATTTCTTAAATAAATTTTTGATTCTGCGAGATATTTAATTCTATTTATTCTTGGATAATCTGGATTCCGCTCAATAAATTTTTTATAATCATTAAAAGTTGCTGAGTTTCCTGTTGTTTTTAAATACATCCAATTTATTAATGTTCTAAATTCTCGATCTTTTATCTTATCAGCACTTTTTAATGCGCTGTTCCATTTTTTTGCCTTAATGAATTTGATTGTTTCTTTGGCTTTTGCGAAATCTTTATCGTTTAAAATAGTCGACTTCTGTATTTCTTTTGTAATTGTTTTATAGGTAACAGGTTTTTTTTTCGGAAAAAGGAAAATATTCAAATCTGTTTTTAATTCTTTATCTTTTAGCTCCTCATTTTTGACCTCTTTTTTATCAGCTTTTTTCTTAACTGTTTCTTGTTTAGACTCCATCTTTTTAGGTTGATTTGTCTTAAATATTGGTTTTTTTTGAGGCAAATTGATATCAATTTCATTATTAAACTTTTTAAAAATTGATGGTTTTTTTAAGGGTAAGATAAATTCAATCTCAGAATATACTTTGTTAATAATTAGAAAAAATAATAAAAATACTAGACTAATTAATTTATAAGGCATAAGTTTAAGTTATTATCTTATAATGTTTTATGCTTAAAGGATCAATCGTAGCTTTAATTACTCCATTTAAAAACAACATGCTAAATGAAGATGTTTATCGTCAATTAATTCATTATCATGTAAAAAATGGAACAAACGGAATTGTGCCTGGAGGAACTACTGGCGAGTCTCCTACATTATCTGTTAATGAACACAAAAAGATTATCGAAATTGCTGTTAAGGAGTGTAAAAACAAAATTCCAGTAATAGCTGGAACTGGGTCTAATTCAACCTCGGAGGCAGTTGAACTTTCTAAATTTGCAGAAAAAGCAGGATCAGATGCGTTATTAGTAGTTACTCCCTACTATAACAAACCAACCCAGGATGGTTTGTATGAACACTACAAAAAAATAAACGATAATGTTGGTATACCAATTATTATTTATAACATTCCATCACGTTCAGTTATTGATATGTCAGTGGAAACAATGGCAAAATTATATCAATTAAAAAATATTAAAGGAGTAAAAGATGCAACTGGAGATTTGAGTCGTGTTGATAAACAATTAAAAGCAATGGGAAAAGAGTTTATTCAACTTACTGGCAATGATGATAACGCATTAGAATTCAATAAAAGAGGAGGAGTTGGTTCTATAAGTGTTACTGCAAATATTGCAGCAAAAATTTGTTCAGATTTTCAAAATTCCTGTTTAAATAATTTTAAGGATTCAGAAAAATTTGATAAAATTTTACAACCACTACATTCAGCTATGTTTATAGAAAGTAATCCATCCCCAGTAAAATATGCTGCTTCATTACTTGGAATGTGTAGTCCTGAAGTGAGATTGCCTTTAGTGGAGGTGCAACCTGAAACTAAGAAAAAAATTTTAGAAGCTCTTAAAGTAGCAAAAATACTTTAATGAAAAAGAACGCAGTCCCCGGTCATAAAATTATTTGTCTAAATAGAAAAGCGAGTTACAATTTTTTTTTTTTAGAAAAAATTGAAGCCGGAATATCATTAAAAGGATCTGAAGTTAAATCCTTAAGAGATGGAAAAGGAAGTATAGCAGACTCCTATGCTTTGGACAAGAATGGTGAATTATTTTTAATTAATTCACATATTCCTTTGTACAGACAGTCTTCGTACAATAATCATGACCCAAAAAATGATAGAAAACTTCTTTTAAAAAGAAAAGAGATTAATAAATTGATAGGTAGAATAAACCAGGAGGGTTTAACTATTGTTCCCACAAAATTATACTTTGTTAAAGGAAAGGTTAAAGTTGAAATTGCTGTATCAAAAGGTAAAAAACTTTATGATAAGAGGCAGGTAAAAAAAACGAGAGATTGGAATCGAGAAAAGGCAAGGTTATTAAGTAAGAATAATAAATGATACATATAAATATTGGTTCTAATTTAAATTCAAAACATGGAACAAAATTTGAAAATATTTCTATTGCTATAAAGCTTTTGAATAGTTCAAATTTTAAAATAAAAAGAATATCAAGTTTTTACGAGACTCCTTCATATCCAAACAAAAGTTTACCAAGATATATAAATATAGGTCTTTTAGGAGTGAGCAAAAATTATAGTACTCTTTTAAAACAAATTTCTTTAATTGAAAAAAAAATTGGTAGACTAAGATCAAAAAAAAATGATCCACGTGTATGTGATATTGACATTATTGATTTTAATGGCATAACTCAAAATTCTAGTTTACTCACCTTGCCTCATCCTAGATCTCACAAGCGTAATTTTGTACTTTATCCTATTAAAGAAATCGATCCTAGTTGGGTTCATCCAATATTAAAGAAAAATGTTGATTTTTTAATAAACCAACTAGACCAAAATTCAAGGATTGAGATTACAAGACTAAGCAAAAGTGTTATTATTAATACATGATTAATAACAATGAATTAATTAATAAGATTAAAACTTATAACAAATTTTTAAACTCTGAGAGTTTGAATAAAGCATACAATTTTGCTTTAGATGCCCACCAAAATCAGAAAAGAGATGAGGGTGTTCCCTATATAATTCATCCACTTGCTGTCGCAAATATTTTAACTGAACTAAAACTAGACAGCGCTACTATTACAACAGGTCTGCTCCATGATACTATTGAAGATACTAATGTAACTTATGATACGGTAAAAAAAGAATTTGGCGAAGAAGTTGCGAATTTGGTTGATGGTGTTACAAAAATATCTGCTCTTGAAGACAAAGCATCACACTCTTCTAAAGAAGAGAATTTTAGAAAACTAATTTTAGCAACATCAAAAGATATTAGAGTATTGCTGGTAAAGTTAGCAGACAGATTACATAATATGCGAACTATTCAATTCCTTAAAAATAAGGATAAAATTACTAGAAAAGCTAAAGAAACAATGGAGATCTACGCACCATTGGCTGATCGAATGGGCATGAATAGAATTAGAGATGAACTAGAAGACTTATCTTTTGCTGTACTTAATAAACCAGCTAGAGATCTAATATTAGATCGTTTACAGTTTATTAAAAGTAATAAAGATGACACCTTTAAAGTTATTTCTGCTGAGTTGATATCACTACTTGAGTCTAGAGGAATTCAAACAAAAATTTTTGGAAGAGAAAAAACACCTTTTTCTATATGGAGAAAGATTCAAAATAAAAAAATATCCTTAGAGCAACTGACAGACATAATAGGTTTTAGAATAATAGTAACTAATATAGACGATTGTTACAAAACCCTTGGAATTTTTCATAACAAATTTTCGGCTATTCCAGGAAAATTTAAAGATTATATATCAACACCTAAAATTAATAATTATAAATCTATCCACACTTCTGTAATTGGACCTAAAAAAAATAGAATTGAAATACAAATAAGAACTAATGAAATGCATGAATTTGCTGAAAGAGGTATAGCCTCACATTGGAAATATAAATCATCTGAAAAGTTTTCAGAACTTTCGTGGAAGGAATATGATTGGTTGAGAGATTTAGTTGAAATTATCGAAACTGGAAGTAGCCCAGAACACTATTATGAATTTACAAAACTTCAAATGTTCCAAGAAAATGTATTTTGCTTTACTCCAAAAGGTTCAGTAATCAAACTACCTAGAAACGCTACACCAATTGATTTTGCATATGCAGTCCATACAAAAATAGGAGAAAGCGCAGTTGGATGCATTATAAATGGAAACGAGTCTACCTTGCAATCTGAACTTAAAAACGGTGATATGATAGAGATAATAACTTCAAAAAATGCATCTCCATCCCTTCATTGGTTATCATCATCTAAAACCGGCAAGGCTAGAGCATCTATAAGGAGGTACTGGCAAGACAAATCATTAGAAAAAACAAAAGTTAAAGACAAAAGCTACACAAGTACTTTAGTTGTCGATTTACCTCATAAACCTGGGGTCTTAGGAAATATAAGCTCATTAATTGGAATGAATCAAGGAAATATTTTAAATGTTGAAATGTTGAAAAAAAAAAAAGATTACCTTCAATTTTCGTTTGAATTGCAAATTAAAGATTTAAAAAACTTTACAAACTTGATAAGTCAAATAAAACAAAATAATTTTAATTTTAAAATTATTCGCCATAAACAGAAAAAAAATGCTTTCATACGAAGAATCTTTGAAAATTTTAAAAGAAACTAATGCTTTAATCGAAGGGCATTTTATATTGTCCTCAGGACTACATAGTTCCCAGTATGTACAATGCGCTCAGTTGTTGAGCAAACCCTCAAAATCTGCGAAACTTTGCAAGTCTTTAGCAGATAAAATTAAGTCAACATTCGGTGATTTTGATTTGATATTATCCCCCGCAATGGGCGGAATTGTTATAGGATTCGAAATCGGTAGATTACTTGGAATTGAAACAATATTTGCAGAGAGAGTAAATGGAAAATTTGAACTAAGAAGAGATTTTAAAATAAAAAAAGATCAAAAAGTTTTAATAGTTGAAGATGTGATTACTACTGGAAAATCTAGTCTTGAATGCGCCAATCTAGTTATTCAAGCGGGAGCTTTAATTATTGGATATGGGTGTATAATTGATAGATCTCAAAAAAAATCATCTTTAAAAAATAAAATAATATCTCAAATAGAAATAAATATTCCTACTTATAAAAAAGATGAGATTCCAAAAGATCTTTCTTTAATTAAAGCAGTTAAACCAGGTAGTAGAAATCTTTAATGGAAAAGATTAGATTAGGTGTAAATATAGATCATGTAGCTACTGTAAGAAATGCTAGAGGAGAAAATTATCCAAGCCCGCTAAGAGCTGCAAAAATTGCTGAGGCATCTGGAGCAGACTCTGTAACTATTCATTTAAGAGAAGATAGACGCCATATCAAAGATAACGACCTAAAAATTATTAAAAGAAAAATCAAAATTCCTCTTAATTTAGAAATTGCAGCTACAAATGAAATGGTTAACATTGCTTTAAAAAGAAAGCCTCCTTTTATTTGTATTGTTCCAGAAAAAAGAAGAGAGATTACGACAGAAGGCGGCTTAAATCTCAACTACAAAAGAAACTATTTAAAAAAAATTATAGGTAAATTTAAAAGTAAAAAAATTAGGGTTAGTTTGTTTATAGAGCCGAGTATAAAAGATATTAAATTATCTAAATTTCTAAAAGCTGACTGTATTGAAATTCATACTGGAAAAATATGTAGATTAATTAATCTAGGGAAAAATACAAAAAAGGAGTTATTAAAGATTAAAAAAGCAGTAAATTTCGCTAATGAGATTGGTTTAGAGGTACATGCTGGACACGGTTTAAATTATAAATCTGCTAAAATTTTATCAAGTTTAAGAGGAATAAAAGAGTTTAATATTGGACATTTTCTAATCGGAGAGTCCATTTTTATAGGACTCTCAAAGTGTATAAATAATTTTAAGAAAATTTTGAAATAATGACAATTTATGGAATAGGTATTGATATAATCAGTACTTCTAGAATAGCAAAATCTATTAAAAACAAAGCTTTTATTAACAGGCTTTTTAATAAAGAAGAAATAGCTAAATGTAATAAACTTAAAAATAAGGCAAATTGTTATGCTAAAAGATTCGCTGCGAAAGAAGCTTTTTCTAAAGCAATTGGAACTGGTATTTCAAAGGGAATGAATTTTAATGAAATTATTGTACAAAATAACAATAAAGGGAAGCCCAGTATAAAATTATTGGGAAAAACAAAAATATCTGTAGATAAAATTATTAAAAAAAAGTTTAATATTCTTTTAACTTTGTCTGATGATAAACCATTTGCTATTGCAACTGTAATTATTTCCTTATGAAAAAAAAGAAAATCCTCGACTCAATAATTGACAACACCAAAACTATTTTAGGAGCATTATTAATAGCTTTAATTATAAGATCTCTAATATTCCAACCTTTTTATATACCTTCATCATCGATGGAACCGACTCTACTTATTGGCGATAGAATTTTTGTATCAAAATATTCTTATGGTTATAGTAGACACTCATTTCCTTTTAGCCCTAAAATTTTCAGTGAAAGGATTTTTTACAATCAACCTAAAGTGGGCGATCTTGTTGTTTTTAAGACACCTTCTGATAATAGAACTGATTATATTAAAAGATTAATAGGTCTTCCAGGTGATGAAATTCAATTTATAAACGGCAATATCTTTATTAATAAGAAGAAGATAGAGAGAAGAGCTATAATTACTCTTGATAAAGTAAGGTGTGGTAAGACAACATTAAATGTAAAGGCATACGAAGAGACTCTGCCTAATGGACATAAGTATATAGCTACATATAATAATGATGGTACTTTACAAAATACTAAAAAGTTTAAAGTCCCTAAGAACCATTTTTTTTTACTAGGTGATAATAGAGATTGCTCGAAAGACAGTAGATACTTAGATAGTGTCGGTTATGTTGATCATGTTAACTTAGTTGGCAAAGCTAAGATTATTTTTTTCTCTAATGATACTGTTACAAGTAGAATGCTAAAGTTTTGGAACTTAAAAGAATCATTTAGAGGTGAAAGATTATTTAAGAGTATAAAATGAAAAATAGATTAAAAGAACTAGAAAAAACTATAGACTATAACTTTAAAAATGAAGAACTTTTAAAAAAATCTTTAATACATAAAAGTTATGACAATATTAATAACAATGAAAAATTAGAATTTCTTGGAGACCGAGTTCTAGGACTTGTAATATCAAAAAAATTAATGGAAATATATCCTGAGGAAAATGAAGGTATTATCGATAAAAAATTTGCAAATCTTGTTAACAAAATTACTTGTTTAAAGGTATCAAAGAAAATTAATCTAAAAGCTTACATGTATCTAGGTACTTCGCATAAGTCATTAAAAACCACAGCAGACAAAATTGTTAGTGATTGTTTAGAAGCTTTAATAGGTGGAATTTACCTAGATGGAGGACTTAAAGTTGCAGAAAAATTTATTTTTAATTTTTGGAACGATTACTTACTTAATTCTAAAGTTCCTTTAATTGATGCAAAAACACAATTGCAAGAATTCAGTTTAAAAAAATTTAAAACCTTGCCAATATATACGTTTTATAAAAAAAGTGGGCCACAACATAATCCAATATTTAAAACAGATGTTCAAATTCCTAACTCAAAAAAAACTATAGGATTTGGCGCTTCAAAAAAAAATGCTCAACAAAATGCTGCAAATAAATTATTAAAAATCCTTAAAATTATATGAATTGGGAAGACGAGTGTTATTTATTATCAAAAAGAAAATTTAGAGAAAATGCAAATATAATTAATGTCTTTACTCCAAAAAAAGGAAAAGTTGGAGGTATAGTATACGGTGGCAACTCCAGAAAAATCAGAAACTATTTACAAATATCTAATAAGTTAATTGTTTTCAATAATACAAAGAATGAGAATAAAATCGGATACTTTAAAACTGAACTTATCAAACCAGTATCTCCAAATTACTTTAATGATAAAGAAAGAACTTCAGCAATTATTTCTCTATGTTCTTTATTAAATTCTCTCTTACCAGAGTCTCAGCCTTATAAAAATGTCTACGACGCATTTGAAGAATTTTTAAATAATATTAGTTTGGACAATTGGATTTATTTATATATTTTTTTTGAAATAAAATTAATTAAAGAACTAGGTTTTGATACAAATTTAAGAATATATAATAAGTCTTATGAAAAAAAAGATCTGTTTAAAAAGATTGAAATAGATAATTTTAAATACGAGGTGCCAATTTTTTTAATTAAAGAAGAAATTCCTGATAATTACTCTGAAGTAAATATTATGAAATCTTTGTTGTTTACTAGAAGTATTTTGTCAAATAAATTTTTTCTACCAAATAATTTGCCTTTTCCTAAATCAAGAATAATTTTTGAAAATTATTTCAATTAATTATTAGTGATTTTTTTTGCTATATCTAGAGCAAAATAAGTAATAATTGCGGAGGCTCCAGCTCTTTTGAATGCCATAAGACTTTCTAAAATTGCATCTTTTGTGATTAGATTATTGTTTATTCCAAATTTAATTAAACTATATTCACCAGACACCTGATAGGCAAACACAGGAATTTTAAAAGTATCTTTTATATTTTTAATTATATCCAAATATGGCATACCAGGTTTAATTAAAACAAAATCAGCTCCTTCTTTAATATCTAAACCAATTTCTCTATATGCTTCGTTTGTGTTATTAAAATCCATTTGATAGGTTTTTTTATCAAATTTTAAATTTTTCTTTGAACCGACTGCATCTCTAAATGGCCCATAAAAATTTGAGGCATATTTAGCCGCGTATGAAAGTATGCTGACATTTTTAAAATTATTCTTATCTAACGCTTTTCTAATTTTGCCTATTCTACCATCCATCATGTCTGAAGGAGCAATTACATCACAACCCATTTTAGCTTGCAGTAATGATTGCTCTACCAAAATCTTTAAAGTTTCGTCGTTATCAATTTTATTATTTACTAATACACCATCGTGTCCGTGAGATGTATAAGGATCTAAAGCGACATCACACATTACACCAATTTTTGGAAATCTTTTTTTTATTAATCTAAGACTTTGACAAACTAAGTTATTTTCATTTAAAGCTTCTTTTCCTAATTTATCTTTTCTTTTGGATGGAGTGAATGGAAAAAGCGCTACCATTGGAATCTTATACTTTGAAACTTTATTCATCACTGTACTTAATTTATCCACCGAATATCGATTAATTCCAGGCATTGCTTTAATCTTTTCAATCTTGTTTTTTCCTTCTCTTATAAAAATTGGCATTATAAGATCATTAGTACTTAGTTGATTCTCTGAAATAAGTTTCCTCATCCATTCTGAGTTGCGAACTCTTCGCAGTCTTATACTTGGGTATTTACCTACTATTTTCATTTTTTAAAAATATTAAATTTTGTTTGATGCGACAAATAATATATTATAAATAACATTAAAGTAATTATAAAAGATATTTATGGCACACCCAAATTTCGCAGATTTCTATCAAGTTCCAGATCTAAAATTTGATATTAAAAGATTAAGGTCTGATTTAGATGTAATCTTAATGAATAAAGGATTTAAATCTCCAGAAGGTGTTACTAATTTTGGAGCTATACCTTTAAATCAAATACCGAATGACAATGAGTCAATTAAGGGAAATAATATCAGGGGTATTTATTGGACAATACCTGATGAAAAAGGAAAAGAAGTTGCAAGAGATATACCTATTGAAGAGTCTAGATACACTCAGATTCTTCCTGAATTTAAGAATACATATTTTAATGAGGTTTATGAAGTTTTAAAAAGCAAATTTAAATTAGGTAGAGTGAGGTTGCTATTAAAAGAACCAAGATCAACTCTTAGCTGGCACAAAGATCCTGAACCAAGACTACATATACCAATTATTACTAATTTAGGTTGCTCGATGGTTATAGAAAATATTGCTAAACATTTACCTGCAGATGGTCAAGTGACTATAACAAACAATACTAAATATCATAATTTTTTTAATGGAGGAGAACAGTCAAGAATCCATTTAGTAGCATGTGTTCTAGAAAATCCTTTTAAAAAAAATTGAAATCCTTATTTAAAAAAATTTGCATTGCTTCAGATCACGCAGGATTTTATCTAAAAGATTATATTAAAGATCTTTTAATACAAAACAATATTTCAGTAATAGATTTGGGTACATTGACAGATAAATCCGTGGATTATCCAGATTACGCAAAAAAAGTATCGAACAGGATTAAATCAGGTAGAAGCGATCTAGGAATACTAGTTTGTGGATCAGGCACAGGAATGGCAATAAGTGCTAATAAAATCAAAGGAATTAGAGCAGCAGTTTGTTATAACTTAAAATCTACAAGATTGTCTAGACTGCATAATAATGCTAATATTATTTCTTTAGGATCAAGATTAATAAGTAAAAAAAATGCATTTAAACTAGTTTCTATTTTTTTAAAAACTAAATTTGAAGGCGGCAGACATTTAAGAAGGGTAAAAAAAATATAATTATGTCCACAGCGTTTAAGATTGATAAATTTTTGAATAATTTCTTCCGTTTAAGTCTTCAAGACTCTGATAGAGAGCTTTATGACTCAGTTAAAAAAGAATTTATAAGACAGCAAAATCATGTTGAATTAATTGCTTCAGAAAATATAGTTTCAAAAGCTGTTCTCGAAGCTCAAGGTTCTGTATTAACAAATAAATATGCAGAAGGTTACCCTGGTAAAAGATACTATGGAGGATGCGAATTTGTTGATCATTCTGAAACTTTGGCAATAGAGCGTGCTAAAAAATTGTTCAATTGTAAATTTGCCAATGTTCAGCCTCATTCAGGAGCTCAGGCTAACGGCGCTGTATATCTAGCGCTGATAAAACCCGGAGATACTATTCTTGGGATGAGTTTAAATTCTGGTGGTCATCTTACACATGGAGCTAAACCTGCTCAGTCGGGTAAATGGTTTAATGCAATTCATTACGATGTAGATAAAAAATCAGGTTTAATTGATTACGAAAATGTTGAAAAATTAGCATTGGAAAATAAACCAAAATTAATAATTGCAGGTGGTAGCGCGTATTCTAGAAAAATTGATTTTAAAAAATTTAGAGATATAGCAGACAAAGTAGGTGCTTATTTTTTAGTTGATATGGCTCATTTCTCAGGTTTGGTTGCTGGAGGCATGTATCCCAATCCGACAAAATATGCTGACGTTGTAACATCAACTACTCACAAAGTTTTGAGAGGCCCAAGAGGAGGAATAATTTTAACAAATAATGAGAATCTAATTAAAAAATTTAATAGCGCTATATTTCCTGGGTTACAAGGTGGGCCATTGATGCATGTTATTGCAGCAAAAGCAGTTTGTTTCAAAGAAGCTTTATCTGATGAATTTAAAACTTATACTAAACAAGTAATAAACAATGCTAAAACTTTGTCTGATAAATTAGTTGAAAATGGATTTAAGATATTTTCCGGAGGAACAGACACACACTTGATGTTAGTTGATTTGAGGGATTTTAATGTTACTGGAAAAGATGCAGAGAGTTCTTTAGTTCGATCGAACATAACATGCAACAAGAACGGCATTCCATTTGATACTGAAAGTCCTATGATAACCTCTGGTATTCGACTTGGTACACCAGCATGTACTACAAGGGGTTTTGGGTCTAAAGAATTTTCTTTGGTCGCTGATTTAATTACTAAAGTTGTAAAAGGTTTAAGTAAAAATGGCTCAAATAACTCAAAAATAGAAAAAGAGGTACAAAAAGAGATTATTGATCTTTGCTCGTCTTTCCCTATATATAGTGATTAATTAATATAAATAACTATGCTTTGTCCATTTTGTAGAGAAAAAGACACCTCCGTTGTAGACTCAAGACCTACAGAAGACGGTACTGCAATTAGAAGACGTAGATTATGTGGTTGTGAACGTAAGGAAAGATTTACAACTTTTGAAAGAGTTCAATTCCAAGAATTAACTGTAATTAAAGGTAACGGAAAAAGAGAGCCTTTTGATAGAGATAAAATTTCTAAATCTATAAGAATAGCAACCAGAAAAAGACCGATTGACTCTGAAACAATAGAAAAATTCATATCTAAGATAGTAAGAAATCTAGAGGGTTTAGGAGAAAGTGAAATTCCAACTCCAACCATAGGAAAATTTATTATGGAGGGATTGTCAAGTTTAGATAAAGTCGCCTACGTTCGTTTTGCCTCAGTGTATAAAAATTTTAAAGAGGCGAAAGATTTTGAGCAGTTTGTGGGTAACTTAGATGAAAATAAATCATAATAATTATTTGAAACTAGCGTTTGAGAACGCCAAGGTAAATCTTGGTAAAACCAATGCAAATCCATCTGTTGGATGTGTGGTTGTCAAAAATAACTCAGTAATATCTTCAGGCAGAACTTCTCTTTCAGGAAGACCTCATGCGGAAGCTAATGCTTTAAAAATAAATAAAAATTTTAATGAAGCAGATTTATATCTAACATTAGAACCATGCACACATTATGGATTAACACCTCCATGTACTAATCTAATAATCAAAAAAGGTATAAAGAGGGTATTTTTTTCATTTTATGATATTGATAAAAGAACTTCTAGATTGTCAAAAAAAGAATTAAACAAAAAAAAGATAAAGGCTTATCGAAAGTTTAATAAAGAATACGCAAGTTTTTATCAAAGTTATTTTACTAATAAAAAAAAATTTGAACCATTGATTGATGCTAAAATTGCAATATCAAAAGATTACTATACTATTAATCGAAATTCTAAGTGGATCACCAATTTATTATCTAGAAAAAGAGCGCATTTAATAAGATCAGAGTATGACGCGATTGTATCAACCTCAAAATCAATTAATAGCGATAATTCTCTTTTAAACTGTAGACTTAACGGATTTAATAAAAATAAACCAGATGTATTTATTATTGATATAAATTTTAAAATTAAAAAAAATTTGAAATTATTAAAAAATTCAAAAAAAAGAAAAATCTTTTTGATAACATCTGAAAAAAACAGTAAAAAGATTTCTACTCTAAAGAAATTTGGTGTCAAAGTCGTCAATGTAAAACGATTAGATAGTAAATACGATTTTAAAAATTTATTTAAAACAATTAAAAAACTGGGGTATAATAGACTTTTAGTAGAAAGTGGTTTAATATTTTTAAACAAGTTATTAAAATATAAGCTAATTTATAATATGTTCGTTTTTAAATCTTCTGTTTCACTAAAATTTCAAGGCAAAAATAATTCATCAAATTATCATATTAAAAAATTGAAATTAAACCATAAGGTTAAAGTAAATTTGCAAAAAGATATTTTATATAAGGTAAAAATTAGAAATGTTTAATGGAATAATATATAAACAAGGTATCATTAAAAGTATTAGAAAAAGCCCAAGATACGTTAAAGGAAGTTTAGTAATAGAAATCAAATCAGATATTAAATTTAATAAAAAAGATGTAGGCGAGTCCGTTAGTTGTGATGGAGTTTGTCTTACTTTAGTAAGAATTAAAAATAATTCTTTTTTGTTTTATTTATCTAAAGAAACAATTACAAGATCAAATTTTAGATATAGTAGAGTTGGAAAAATTGTTAATTTAGAAAAATCATTACTACATGGTCAAAAAATTTCTGGTCATTACGTTCAAGGTCACGTTGATACTACGGCTAGTGTTGAAAATATTTCTATTGTTGAAAAAACCTGGATAATAAAGCTGAAATTAACTAAAAGAGTTCATCATAAGTCTTTAGTTGAAAAGGCTTCAATTTCTATTAATGGAGTATCTTTAACCATCTCAAAAATTAATACAAACACATTTCAAATAAATGTTATACCGCATACTTTAAAACTTACTAATCTTAAAAATTTAAAACATAAAGATATTGTAAATGTTGAGATAGATATTTTTAGTAAATATATCTCAAAAATAAAAAAATGATCAGTAACAAAGTTTTCTCATCAATTAATGAAATTATCAAAGATGCTCGCAAGGGAAAGATGTTTATTCTGGTAGACGATAAAGACAGAGAAAATGAGGGTGATTTAATAATTCCTGGTTCTAAATGTAATTCTAAAAGTATAAATTTTATGGCTAAACATGGAAGGGGATTAATATGTTTGGCTTTATCTAAATTCCAAATTGAAAGACTAAAACTTCCATTAATGTCACGATTGAACAAATCTAGAATGCAAACTGCCTTTACAGTTTCAATAGAGGCGAAGAAAGGAATATCCACAGGTATTTCTGCATATGATAGAGCAAAAACAATTAAAGTTGCAATAAATTCAAAAACTAAAAAAAAAGATATTGTTTCACCGGGACACGTTTTTCCTTTAGTCGCTAGAGCAGGTGGAGTTCTCGAAAGAGCAGGTCACACAGAAGCATCTGTTGACATTTCAAAATTAAGCAGACTAAACCCAAGTGCTGTAATATGTGAAGTCATGAATGAAGATGGAAGAATGGCTAGACTTAAAGATCTTCATAAATTTTCAAAAAAACATAAAATTAAAATTGCATCAATCGATGATTTGATTGCTTATAGACTAAAAAATGAAAAATTAATTAATAAAGTACCGAATAAAAATTATTACTATAAAAAGAATAAATCTTTCGATTATCAAATTTATGAAAATATATTAGACAAATCAAAAAATTATGTACTTAAAAAAGGAAAAATAAATCCTCATAAAGCAGTAAGAGTAAGAGTTGTATCTATTAAGTTTAAGAATTATAAACACGTATTAAAGAACAACAAAGTAATCAAGTCGTTAAAATATCTCTCAAGATTTAATAACTTTATTTTAATTATAATAAATAATGATAAAATTGATAGAAATGAAAAAGATAATGCTATTTTACGATATTACGGTATAGGAGCACAAATTATCAAAGACTTAAAAGTCAAAAATATGATACTTGTAACAAAATCTAGAAAAAAAATTATAGGTTTAGATGGTTTTGGATTAAAAATAAAAAAGCAGGAAATTATCAAATGAAAAAAATTTTAATCATAAATGCAAATTATTACGAAGATATTTCTAAAAGATTATTTTCTTCTACAAGTAAAGAACTAAAAAAACACAACATAAAACTAAAACGAATTGATGTTCCTGGTGTTTTTGAAATACCTTTTACTTTAAGAAAATATATCAAAAAATTTGATGCTTTTGTAGTAATAGGATGCGTAATTAAAGGACAAACACCTCATTTTGAATTAATCACGAGTTCAACATTTGATGCTTTGATTAGAATTTCTGTAGATTTTAATAAACCTATAACAAATGGAATTATTACCTGTCTAAATAAGAAACAAGCTATTGAAAGAAGTTCAATTAAAGATAACTCATCAAAAAATAATAAAGGATACGAAGCAGCAAAAGCAGTTATTAATCTTCTTAAGAATGAACCAAAAAATTCATAAAAATTCTTCGCCTAGGATAAAGGTCATTCAGAAAATATATGGATCTTTGATGAATCCAGACGTCGAAATTGAATACCCAAAAAATCAATATAGGAAGTATATAAAAGATGTCGTTTCAGGCACTCTCGAGAGAACAGATCTAATTGAAAAAACTATCATAAAGCATCTAGACAAAGATATAGATTTAAAAAAAACTGATAAGCTGCTTAAGATAATTTTATTTTCAGCTGTTTTTGAGTTTTTATTCAAGCACAATACACCCAAAAACGTAATTATAAGTGAGTATGTTAAAGCCTCAGAATTTTTCTTAGAAAAAGCTCAGATTAGCTACTTAAATGCGATCTTGGATAAATTGTCAAAATCAATAAGAAATTCTTGAATTTTAGTGAATTTGTCACCAAAGACAAATAACTTTAACTTGCGTTTCATTAATATATTTGGCATTTATCCTGTTTAAATGAATAACTATTTAGAATTATTATACTTAATTTCTTTTTCCGGAATTCTAGCTGTTGCATACAGCTATTTGTTGTCGGGGCAAATACTTTCTGCCAGTCCTGGAAATAACAAAATGCAAGAAATAGCTGAAGCGATTCAAATCGGAGCTAAAGCTTATTTAAATCGTCAATATAAGACAATTGCTATAGTAGGTATCATCGTATTGGCGATAGTAACTTATTTTTTCAATTATTTGGTTGGATTAGGATATTTTATTGGCGCTTTCCTTTCAGGTGTAGCTGGTTATGTAGGCATGCTAATATCTGTTAAGGCTAATGTAAGAACAGCAGAAGCTTCGAGAAGTAGTCTACAGTCAGGATTAACTATAGCTTTTAAATCAGGTGCTATTACAGGTCTTTTAGTTGCCGGTTTAGCTTTATTGGCAATAACTTTATATTATATAATTTTGATAAATCTTAATGCAGATAGCAGAGAAATTATTAATGCTTTAGTAGCCTTAGGTTTTGGAGCATCATTAATATCAATTTTTGCAAGATTAGGAGGGGGTATTTTTACTAAAGGTGCAGATGTAGGAGCAGATTTAGTTGGCAAAGTTGAGGCTGGAATACCTGAAGATGATCCTAGAAACCCAGCCGTTATAGCAGACAACGTTGGGGATAATGTAGGAGACTGCGCTGGAATGGCTGCAGACTTATTTGAAACTTACGCTGTAACAATTGTAGCTACGATGGTTTTATCTTCAATATTTTTTCCTATGAGTTTGAACTTGATGGTTTATCCTTTAGCTATTGGAGGAGCATGTATAATCACTTCAATTATTGGAACTTGGTTTGTAAAATTAGGAAAAAGTAGAAATATAATGAATGCTTTATATAAGGGCTTTATTGTTACATCTATCACTTCTTTATTAATTTTATATCCAATAACAGACGGAATAGTAGGTTTAGATAAAGTTTACAGTGATAATAAAGGCACAAGTTTTTCTGGTTTAAACTTGTATATATGTGGTGTTGTTGGATTTGTGATTACAGGATTATTAATTTGGATTACAGAATATTATACTGGCACAAATTTTAGACCAGTTCAATCTGTAGCAAAATCTTCAACTACCGGTCACGGCACTAATGTGATTCAAGGACTAGCTATTTCGATGGAGGCTACTGCAATTCCAGCTTTAATAATTGTAGCTGGTATTTTGTACACAAATAATCTGGCAGGGTTGTATGGTATTGCAATTGCTGTAACTTCTATGCTTGCTTTAACTGGCATGGTTGTAGCCCTAGATGCCTATGGACCAGTAACTGATAATGCTGGAGGAATTGCAGAGATGTCTAAATTACCAAGAAGTGTGAGAAAAACTACAGATGCTTTAGATGCAGTTGGAAACACTACTAAAGCAGTAACAAAGGGCTACGCTATTGGCTCAGCAGGACTTGGTGCCCTAGTTTTATTTGCTGCGTATACAGAGGATATTAAATATTTTTCTACAGTCAAAGAATCATCTTTATTTGGTGTTAACGTTACATTTGATTTATCAAATCCATTTGTAGTCGCTGGTTTACTTGTTGGAGGGATGTTACCTTATCTATTTGGATCAATGGGTATGCAAGCAGTGGGACGAGCAGGGGGTGCAGTTGTGGTTGAAGTTAGAAGACAATTTAAAAAGATACCTGGCATAATGAAAGGCAAAAGAAAACCTGATTACGGTAGATTAGTTGATTTGTTAACAAAGGCTGCCATTAAAGAAATGATCATTCCATCGTTGTTGCCAGTTTTATCTCCAATAATTTTATACTTTATTATTCTTCAAATCGGAGGATTAGAAGCAGCTTTAGCTTCACTTGGTGCAATGTTGCTAGGGGTTATTATAACTGGTTTATTCGTAGCTGTTTCTATGACAGCAGGTGGTGGTGCATGGGATAATGCAAAAAAATATATTGAAGATGGCAATTTTGGTGGCAAAGGTTCAGATGCTCATAAGTCTGCAGTTACAGGAGATACTGTTGGAGACCCCTACAAAGATACAGCAGGTCCAGCTATAAATCCGATGATAAAGATTACCAATATTGTTGCTCTATTGCTCTTAGCTGTAATTGCCCACTAACTTTATTTATCTCTACTATACATTTTTTCGCGTAAACTAGATAAAAAGGACTCAACAAAACTTTTTTTGCTCAATTGATTTTCTGTTTTTTTCTCCGAAAATCTAACTTCATTAATATTATTTTTTGTATATATTTTTTTTTCTTCTAATATTCCATATTTGTCAAAGTAAAGAACTAAAACGTTATTCGTTTTTAAAACATGTTGACCTAACTTGTGATACTTACCCTTGCTTAGAGTCCTCTCTAAATATATCCAAATATCATCATTTTCATGAGATTTAGAATGAGGTTGACCCAATATACTTATAATATCATTTTTATTGGTTTTTTTAACAACCAAAGTCTTAGATCTATTTTCTAGAAACAATATACCATGGTTCTTATCTGGATCTTTTAATTGACATCCCATTGAAATAAATAATAAAAGAAATAATATTTTATTGAAATGATATTTAATATTAAAAAACATAATACACTTCTTTATAACACATTATTAAGGTTGTCTCGAAATTTATATTTTTATAAAAATATAGGTCTTAAAGATACATTTGAAACAAGGATTTATCTTATGTTTCTACACTTCTCAATTATACTCATCATATACAAGAATAAGAAAGTTAAGTTTCCACAAGTTTTGTATGACTCTTTATTTCAATGTATAGAAAATAACTTACGTGAATTAGGTCAAGGTGATGTTGCTGTTAATAAAAAGATGAAGGACCTAAATAAAATTCTTTACGACATTTTATTAAAAATTAGTGTAAAAATAGATGATTTCAAAATAAGTAAAAATTTAATTTTAAAGTATTTTGAAGAATTAAATGCTGTAAACAACAAAAAATATGTCCTATTTGTTGAATATTTTGTAAATTTTTACGATTTTTGTTTTGAACTTTCTCCCGAAAGCATGATAAAAGATGCCATAAAGTTTAAGGATAAATAATGGCTGTACCAAAAAGAAAAACCTCTATATCAAAAAAAAGGATGAGAAGATCTCATCATAAACTTGTTGCGTCTAATGTGGTTGAAGATAAAAAAAGTGGTGAGTATAAACTTTCCCATCATATAGATTTAAAATCTGGTTATTATAACGGGAAAAAAATTTTAGATATTTAATTATTTAAATGAAAAAAAAAATAACTATTGCTATTGATGCAATGGGTGGTGAAAATTCTCCAAAAAAAAATATCGAAGGATTGAATATTTTCTTAAAAAAAAATTTAAATAACAACGATTTTTTTATTAAGCTTTTTGGTAATGAAACGATTTTAAAAAAACATCTTTTAGATTTTAATATAAAAAGTGAAAATATTGAGATTGTTCACACAGACTCCGTTATTTCTGATGAAGAATCTCCCTTAACAGCAATAAAAAACTCTAAAAATACGAGCATGTGGAATTCCATAAAGTCTCAAGTTGACGGAGAGTCAGATATAAGCCTATCAGCAGGAAACACTGGAGTGCTTTTTGTTATCTCAAAAATGATTTTGAAAATGATGAATGATGTATCCAGACCTGCTTTAGCTGGGTTATGGCCAAGTAAAAAAGGTATGAGTGTAGTTTTAGATCTTGGTGCAAATATTGAATGCGATGAAAAGAACTTAATTGATTTTTCAGAAATGGGTGCTGCTTTATTTAAATCAATATTTCCGAAACAAAAACCTCATGTAGCTTTACTAAATATAGGTTCAGAGGAAATAAAAGGAACAGAAATACTTAAAAAGACTTATTCAAAATTAAAAGAACTTAATAGTGAAGATAATTTTATATTTAATGGTTATATAGAGGGAGATCAAATAATGAATGGAGATAGTAATGTAATAGTAACCGATGGCTTTACAGGAAATATTGCATTAAAGACTGCAGAAGGAACAGCTAAATTTGTAGTAGATAGTTTAAAAAGATCACTAACAGAAAATTTATTCTCACGTCTATCAATACTTTTTTCTTATTTTCCACTTAAAAAATTTAAATTAAAACTTGATCCAAGAAAGTATAACGGTGCTATTTTTTTAGGATTAAATGGCCCAGTTGTAAAAAGTCATGGTGGTACAGATGCGGTTGGGTTTTACCATTCTATAGACCTATGTTATAGAATTATAAAAGGTAACTTAATGGAAGAAATAAAAACTAATTTAAGTCATTTAAATGTTGGAGAAAAAACGAATTAACTATACTAAAAAAGATATATCAAAAGATTTAAGTTTAAAAATTGGTTTGTCTACAGCATATGTATCTTCGATCACAAATGATTTAATTAATATACTGAAAGAAATAATTAAAAATGAAAAAACCAATATTAAGAACTTTGGAACATTTAAAGTAGTAAACAAAAAGGCAAGATTAGGAAGAAATCCAGTAAGCAAAACTCCACACGAAATCTCAGCAAGAAAAACGTTGAGTTTTAGTGCTTCTGAGAAAATAAATAAAAGTCTTAATAATTTATAATGAAGAAGCTTTATACAATTTCAGATGTTTCAAAAGTACTTGATCTTTTAGACAAAAAAAACAAAAAACCCTTAAACCATACTATTAGGTATTGGGAAAAAGAGTTTAAGAAAATAAAACCTCTAAATATAAATAAAAGAAGATATTATACAGAAAAACAAATAGAGATTATCCGTTTAATAAAATACCTGCTAAAAGATAAAGGTATGACAATAAAAGGGGTTAAAAATGTACTTAAAAAAAATATAAATACTCTTGACGATTATGATTTGAATAGTTTAAAAGCTGATTATCAAAAAAAGAATATTGAGTTAAAAAGTAAAAAAGTTTTAAAAAGAATTAATATTTTAAAAAACTATGGCAAAAAAATCACACATTAAAGTTAGAATGGTTCCTGAAAGTAATCCGGATAGTAAGTTCATTTATTATGCAAAAAAGCCAACAAAAGGTGAAAAAGCAAAAGATAAACTTAAGCTAAAAAAATACAATCCCAATACTAGAAAACACGAATTATTTATAGAAAAAAAATTACCACCTCACAGTAAATAATTATTTCTTTTTAAAAGATCTGTATTCGTAGTCAATGTAAGCATTGATCATACTAGACCAAATTTTCTTAGTTATTTTTTGATCTATATTTTTATCTTTTGACTTCTTCCTAATATTTTTGAGAATTATAGAAATTCTTCTTCTATCGATTATGTCCTTTTTATACTTTTTATTTTTTAGGACTTGTTCTACGAGCTTAGTCCTTTTCTTAATTAAAACTAGAAAGGCATTGTCTAGTTTATCTAGTTTTTTTCTGATTTCTAATATATTTTTGTTAATCATAGCGACATTAAGATATTATCGTTTTATTATAAGAAATATATATTAAATCTCATGGAATCAAATACTCAAAGAGTGAATATGCTATTTTATTATTGGCTAGTAGCAACCTTTCTTATGGTTGGAGTACTAATAATTGTTGGAGGATTAACAAGGCTAACAAATTCAGGACTTTCTATAACAGAATGGGAGTTATTTTCAGGAATTTTACCTCCATTAAATAATGCAACATGGATAAACTATTTTAATTTATACAAAGAAATTCCTCAATATAAATTAATAAATATGAATATGTCCCTAGATGACTTTAAAATTATTTTTTATTGGGAATATGCTCATAGATTTCTAGCAAGATTGTTAGGAATCTTTTTTATATTACCGCTAATATATTTTTCTTTTATAAATAAGATTAAAAATGAATATTTAAAAATCTGTTTTTTAATCTTTATCTTAATTCTGTTTCAAGGTTTCTTAGGTTGGTATATGGTTAAAAGTGGATTAGTAGATAATGTTACTGTTAGTCATTATAGATTATCAATTCATTTAGCAGTTGCTTTTATAATCATTTCAATGATTTTTTGGAACATTCTAAATTTTAAAGAAAAAACTTCAAAAAAATTTTTTAAAAACAACAAAAAATCAATTTTTTTTTATATTTTAATTTTTCTTGTTTTTTCACAAATTATATTTGGCGCTTTCGTATCTGGCTTAGATGCAGGAAAAATTTACCAAACTTGGCCCTTTATGAATTATAGTTATTTTCCAGATGATGTTAAATCAGACGGGTTTTTGTATTTATTAGATTTTAATGATCAAGGTTTAATACAGTTTTACCACAGAAATATTGCCTATTTAATAGTAGTTTATATTTTATTCTTAGGATTTTATATTTATAAAAAAAATATTCATCATCTTTATAAACCGTATTATGTAGTTTTATTCCTTTTGTTTTTGCAAATTTGTTTAGGCATATTTACTTTAATAAGTGGATTAAATATCTATTTAGCCTCATCTCATCAAATTGGCAGTTTGCTACTTATTTTAAGTGTTATAAATCTTCATTATAGACAAATTAATTAAATTGACTTTCTTAAGTATTGTTAGTAATTATCGCCATTAATCATGACGCCTTTTATTAAAAAAAAAGATATTAAAAAAAACTGGTACATTATCAATGCTGAAAATATTGCTGTAGGAAGATTAGCTTCTCAAATATCAAAAATATTAAGAGGAAAGAATAAGGCTACTTTTAATCCTCATATTGATAATGGTGATTTTGTTATTGTTACTAATATTGAAAAAATAAAATTTTCTGGTAAAAAATTTAAAGACAAAAAATATTATAGACATACTGGACATCCAGGTGGAATAAAAGAAGTTACTCCTTTAGGTCTTAAGGAAAAAAATAAAAGTAATGAAATTTTAAAATTAGCAGTTAAAAGAATGTTGCCTGGTGGACCATTAGCTAAAAAACAATTAACTAAGTTAAAAATTTACCCAGGTGAAAAACATCCTCATGAAATACAAAAACCTCAAGTTATACAATTTGATAAGATAAATAGAAAAAACCTCATAGCTAACTAATGGAAAATTTAAACCCTAATCCAAGTGCTTCAAAAAAAATTAAACTTGATTTTAAAGATAGTAAATATGCTACAGGCAGAAGAAAAAGATCGATAGCGAAAGTCTGGGTAAAAAAGGGTTCGGGTAATATATATGTGAATGGTATTACTATGAATAACTATTTCAAGAGACCAGTTCACCAAATAATTGTTACAAGACCGTTAGAAATATCTAATGTTAGAACAATCTACGACGTTAAATGCTCTGTAAAAGGTGGAGGACTTTCAGGTCAAGCTGGAGCTATAATTCTAGGTATATCTAAAGCGCTTATTTCACAAGATGAAGTATTAAAAAAGAATTTAAAAAAAGACAAATTAACGACCCGTGACTCTCGAGTTGTAGAGAGAAAGAAATATGGGCATAGAAAAGCCAGAAGAAGTTTCCAATTCTCTAAGAGATAATCATTTAAATTTAATAATTTAATCTACAGTGTTATAAATACTAATGTCTAAAAAAAAGATAAATATCGCCGTAATAGGAGCCACTGGTTATACTGGTTTAGATTTAACCTTACTCTTGTCAAAACATCCAAAGGTTAATATCTCTTATTTGTGTGCAACAAAGAATCTTGGAAAAAAAATTACTTTTTTTGATAAAAGAATTAAAAAAAAATTACCAAAGATTACTTCGATCAAAACAGTTCAATGGTCGAAACTAGATTTAGTCTTTTTATCATTACCTAATGGAGAGGCTCAAAAAATTATCAAGGAAAAATATAGCACTGATAATAAAATAATATTTATTGATTTATCAGCCGATTTTAGAATTACAAGTCCAAGTAAATATAAAAAAACTTACAATAACAAACATAAAGCGATTAATTTAATAAATAATTCAATTTACGCGTTACCAGAACTAGTAAAAAAAAAGATTAGATCGAAAAGAATTATTGCTAACCCTGGATGTTATCCAACATCAGTTCAAATTCCTTTGATACCTTTGATTCAAAAAAACTTAATAAAACATAGAAATATTGTTATTGATGCAAAGTCTGGTTTTTCCGGAGCCGGCAAGAATTTAGAAAAAAAGTTTAAACATAGACATTTATATTCATCTACGTATGCATATAACACTAAGTATCACAGACATATTGCTGAAATAGAACAAGAACTTTTAAAATATACTAAAAAAAAAGTCTTATTTACTTTCAATCCTCATTTGATACCTACATTTAGAGGTATTTTAACATCAATTTATGTAGATATTAGTAATTCATCGAATGTAAATAGAATTAAAAATGAATTGGTAAAATTTTATAAAAAAGATAAATTTATAAAAATTCTTAAAACTAACTCAGAATTAGGATCTGGAAACGTAATTAATACCAACGATTGTGAAATTTCAGTATGTAATACAATGATTAAAAACAAGATTGTAATTTTTTGTGCAATAGATAATTTGATTAAAGGTGCTTCTGGTCAAGCAATTCAGAATATGAATTTAATTTTTGGTTTTTCTCAACATCTTGGTCTAAAATGATTAATCCAATATTATTGTCTATAATTTTACTTTTTATGTTTGGTTGTAGTACTTCCAAAACAGTATTAATTTGTGGTGATCATGTATGTGTAAATAAAAATGAAGCTGAGCAATATTTCGAAGATAATCTCTCTCTTGAAGTAAGAATTATTGATAAAAAAGAAAAAAATAAAATAGATTTAGTTGAATTAAATCTTAAAGCAAAAAATCAAGATTTTAAAAGTGTAAGTATAACTGAAAAAAATAATACAAAAAAAGATATTAAAGTACTAACAAATGATGAAATAAAAAAAAAGAAGGCTGAGTTAAAAAACAGAGAAAAAATTAATAAATTAAAGGATAAAGATAATAGAATGGCAAAAGTTAAAGTCAAAAATAAGGAAAAAACTATTAAAAAGAAGAAAGATAAGCTAATTAAAGTAAGAAAAATTAACAATAAGGATCAAAAGCAAATTGTTGATATATGTGTAGTGCTTGAAAAATGTAATATTGATGAAATTTCAAAATATTTAATTGAACAAGGACAAAAAAAAGGCTTTCCTGATATAACACTTAGAGAATAGATATATGAATAATAAAAAAAAAATGAATATTGCAATAATTGGATTGGGTAATATTGGTAGTTACTTATACAAATATCTATTGTCCAATAAAAAGATTCTTGAAAAAAAGAACAATTGTTTACCCAACGTCATTTATGTTTCGGCTAAAAACAAGAAAAGAAAAAGAAATATCAAAATTAGTAAGAACAAATGGTTAGCAAATTATCTAGATGCAACTAAACTTAAAAAGATTGACATAATTATCGAATTGATTGGTGGTGCTGAAGGCCCAGCAAAAAAATTAGTTTTTAATGCATTAAAAAATAAAAAACATGTAGTAACGGCTAACAAAGCCTTAATAGCAAAATATGGAGATAAATTATCCAAAATTGCAGAGGAAAATAATGTTAATTTAGAATTTGAAGCTGCCGTATGTGGGGGTGTTCCTGTTATAAGAGCACTAAAAGAGGGTTTGATAGCAAACAAAATAAACAGAGTTTATGGAATTTTTAATGGGACGTCTAATTATATCTTGTCGTCTATGGATAAGGAAAATAAGAATTTTAAAGAAGTTTTAATAAAAGCAAAAAAACTTGGCTATGCAGAAAAAAATCCTAAATCAGATCTAAATGGCGAAGATGTAGCATCTAAGTTGAAAATATTGTCGTCACTATGTTTTAATTCATTTATAAATAATAATATTTTTGTAGAGGGAATTAATTTCATAGATAAATTTGATATAGATAACGCAAATAATTTAGGATTTAAGATTAAATTATTGGGTGTTTCTGAAATAATTGATAATAAAATTTATCAACGCGTTCATCCGACACTGATAAAAAAAACTTCCTATATTGCAAGTATAGACGGTGTTCTTAACGCAGTGATAGTCGATGGTAAACCAATAGGACAAAACGTTATACAAGGTGAAGGAGCTGGTCCAGAAGCTACAACATCTGCATTAGTATCAGACATTTCTTCTATTCTAAGAGGTAATATAAAATTTCCTTTTTCGATATCAAACAATGAAAGAAAAAAACTTCTATACAAAGAAATATCTGATAGATCGTATTCAGCGTATTTAAGATTTGATGTTGTAGATAAACCAGGAGTTTTATCTAATATTACGAATATTTTTTCCAAAAATAAGGTTTCAATTAAAAGACTAATTCAAAATCCAAGTAAATCGAAAAAATTTGCATCAATAATAATAATTACTCATACTTCAAAAGATAGATTTTTGAATAAAGTTCTAAATCAAATAGAAAAAAAAACTTACATAATTAAAAGACCAAAATTAATTAGAATTGGCATTAATTAATGTCTATTAAGCCCGAGTATTTAAAACTATTTGTTAAAGCGACTGAGATGGCTGCTTATGGAGCATCTAAATTTATTGGAAAAAATGATAAGATTGCTGCAGATCAAGCGGCTGTAGACTTTATGAGAACAGAATTTAATAAGATTGATATGGAAGGTAAAGTTGTAATTGGAGAAGGTGAAATGGATGAAGCTCCTATGCTTTTTATTGGTGAAAAGGTAGGTACAAACAAAGGTCAAAAATTAGATTTAGCAGTAGATCCGCTTGAAGGTACAAATTTTGTTGCTAAAAATTTACCAAATTCATTCTCTGTTCTAGCTGCTGCAGAGGAAAACAAAATATTTTTTGCTCCAGATACCTATATGGAAAAAATAGCTATAGGTCCAAATCTACCTAAAAATTTAGTAGATTTAGATAATAGTGTTGAAAAAAATATATCTCTTTTAGCAGAAGCAAAAAAAACGAGTCCAGATAAATTAACAGTATGTATTTTAGATAGACCACGACATCATAAAATTATATCAGCGCTTAAAAATATGAATGTAAATTTAAAATTAATTTCAGACGGGGATGTTTCTGGAATTATTTATATAGTTAACCGAAACTCACCTGTAGACATGTATATGGGCATAGGTGGAGGTCCTGAAGGCGTTCTTGCTGCTGCTGCTTTAAGTTGTTATGGAGGTCAAATACAAACAAGACTTGTATTAGATACTGACGAGGCTGGTAGAGCAAAAAAAATGGGAATAACTGACTTAAAAAGAAAGTATAATATTGACGATATGATAAAAGGCGATGTTATGTTTTGTGCTACTGCAATAACTAATGGTGATTTAGCTAATGGTATCAAAGACCATAAAGATTATTTTGAAACAAGCACAATAGCTCTACATAAGGACGGTAAAATTAATACTTTATACAAGAATAAACATAAAAAATGAGTTCAGTATCAGTTACTGGAAAAAATTGGATTTTAAAGAGATTTGACCAGGAAAAGATAGTCTATTTGAAAGATAATTTTTTTCTTGATGAAATTACTGCAAAATTACTTACCTTAAGAAATATCAAAAAAGAAGATATAAGTAACTTTCTAAATCCATCAATTAAAAATTTTTTACCAAATCCAAACACTTTATTGGACATGGAAAAATCTTCTATAAGATTAATGAAAGCAATTAAGGATAAAGAAAAAATAGGAGTTTTTGGTGATTACGATGTTGATGGAGCTACATCTACGGCATTACTTGGAAAGTATTTTAATGAATTAAATCTAGATTATGAAATATATATTCCTGATAGAAAAACCGAAGGGTATGGTCCCTCGATAAAAGGTTTTGAAGAACTAATTAAAAAAGGCGTAAAAGTTATTTTTACAGTTGATTGTGGAACACTATCTTTTGAGGCTATAGAATATGCAAAAAATAAAAATATTGATGTAATTGTAATTGACCACCATCAGTCAGAGGTTAATCTACCAAAAGCTTATTCTGTTATCAATCCAAATAGATTAGATGATAAATCAAATCTACATTATCTATGTGCGGTTGGAGTATCTTTTATGTTTTTAGTTTCAATCAATAGACATCTTAGATCAATTGAATGGTTTAAAACAAACAAAATGATAGAGCCTAATTTAATAAATTACTTAGACCTTGTCTCACTGGGTACAATCTGTGATGTAGTACCACTCATTGGTCTTAACAGAGCAATAGTTAAACAAGGTTTGAAAATTATTAAAGCGAAAAAAAATCTTGGTTTAAAAACTTTACTAGATGTTTGCAAAGTAGAGTCAAGTCCATCTATTTATCATTTAGGTTATATATTAGGACCAAGAATTAACGCAGGAGGGCGTGTCGGAAAATGTTCTCATGGAGCGAATTTGTTATTAAATTCAGATCCTAAGGAAGTATTTAAGTTAGCTTCTGAACTAGATCAATACAACAAAGAGAGAAAAATATTAGAGAATGACCTTATAGATAAAATTTTAATTAAGACTAAATCTAAATTGAATGATCCAGTTTTAATATTACAAGGTGAAAATTGGCATGAAGGTATTATTGGTATAGTCGCAGCGAGACTAAAAGATAAATATAACAAACCTGCTATAGTTATTTCTATAAATGGAAAAATTGGGAAAGCTTCAGCTAGATCAATTGTCGGATTTGATATTGGTTCTGTCATTATTGCTGCTACTCAAGAAAAAATTTTAATTAAGGGTGGTGGGCATAAAATGGCAGCAGGATTCTCTTTGGACATTTCAAATCTAGAAATATTTAAAAAATTTATATTTCGTAAATTTAAAAATATCAATCAAGACTTGAGCGAACAACCTCCTTTATTATTAGATGATAAAATAGCTGCCTCCGCAATTAATTTAGAATTTTACAATAAAATTAATATTTTATCTCCATTTGGTTCAGGCAACCCAGAACCAAAGTTTGTTGTAGAAAATGTAAAACCTATTAATAGTAAGATTGTTGGAGACAAACACATTAAGTCCATTTTGATAGGTCCTGAAGGCACTAGTGTCAAAACAATAGCTTTTAATGCAATAGATAACGAGTTAGGTGCTTATTTACTTAAAAAGAGTAACACTACTTTCAACATAGCAGGCAAATTGTCTCTAAATGAATGGAGAGGCCAAAAAAATGTAGAGTTTATTATTGATGATATTTCTGTTAATAAGAACAAAAAAAATACGGTCCCATCGTCTATCGGTTAGGACAGTTGGTTTTCATCCAACAAAGAGGGGTTCGATTCCCCTTGGGACCGCCAACTTGAAATTGGGTATTATTGGAGATATTCTAAATATATAACTATTATGTATGATAAATTTGGACAGTTCATTAATGGTAAATGGCAAAAATCTACTACAGGCGAGACATATGAGGTTATAAACCCTGCAACAGAGGAAATTTTAGGAAAGGCATCAAAAGCATCAATAAAAGAAATTGAATTATCGCTCAAATCAGCTGAAAAAGGTTTTCAAATTTGGAAAAACACTTCTCCATGGGAAAGATCAAAAATTATTAGAAAAATCTCAGAACTTATTAGAAAGAAAAATAATACTTTAGCTAATTGGCTCACTTTAGAAGTGGGTAAACCTTTATCGGAAGGTTTAGGAGAGGCTAATGGTGCGGCAGATATTTTTGAATGGAGTTCTGAAGAGTCAAAGAGAATTTATGGTGAAACTTTACAAGGTAGATCTCCTGATACAAAAATACATGTTTATTATCAACCTGTAGGGGTTGTAGCAGCTTTAGTGCCATGGAACTTTCCAGTAACATTGGCATCTAGAAAAATTTCTACAGCTTTATCAGCTGGTTGTTCAGTTATTGTAAAGCCAGATGTTATCACACCAGGTTCAGTGATGGAATTAGTTGATATATGCAGAGAAGCAGGCGTGCCTCCTGGAGTAGTGAATCTTTTGTCAGGAGATCCCGCATTTATTTCTGATAAATTATTATCATCAGATATAATTAAAAAAGTTTCTATTACTGGCTCAACAAGAGTAGGTAAACTTATCTTGAAAAAAGCGGCAGAAAAAGTTCAAAGAGTTACTATGGAGTTAAGCGGTCATTCTCCATTTATAGTTTTTGATGACGTAAATTTAGACAAAGTAACTGACATGGCAATTTTTGCTAAATTTAGAAATAATGGTCAAGTTTGTATCTCTCCCAGCAGATTTTACATTCATGAAAAGAAAAAAAATGATTTTACAAGGTTAATGGTTGAAAAAACAAAAAAATTGAAAATTGGTAATGGGATTGAAAAAGATACAATTTTAGGTCCACTGACTACTAAAAAAAGATTAGAAGAAATTGAAAAATTAGTTGATTTAACTAAAAAAGAGGGCGCAAAAGTTTTATGTGGTGGTAGAAAACCTGCTGGGTTTAATAAAGGCTATTTTTATGAACCTACTATTTTTGATGATATAAAAGATGACTTTACGATAATGAATGAAGAACCTTTTGGACCGTTAGTGCCAATTCTTTCATTTAAAGACTTTGATGAAGTTGTTGATAGAGCCAATAAAAACGATTTAGGTTTAGCAAGTTATATATATACAAATAATTTAGAAAAGGCCCATAAAGCTTCAGAACTTATGGAGACTGGAACAGTAGCAGTTAATACAGGCGTTGTAGCCCTTCCTGAGGCTCCTTTTGGGGGTATTAAGCAAACTGGATACGGTAGAGAAGGCGGTTCTATGGCAATAAAGGATTACCTAAACATTAAATATACGCATTTAGGTATTACTTAAATTTCATGAACTTTTATGTTTATGTTCTTAAGTCAATTGGTAAAAAGAACGTAACTTATGTTGGGTATACCAAAGATATCAAAAAAAGAATCTTACTTCATAATACAGGAAAAGGAGCTAAATTCACCAGAGGAAGAAAATGGAAACTTATTTATAAGGAAAAATACCAATCAAAAAATAAAGCAATTTCTAGAGAATCTTATATAAAGAAAAATAGAACTTTTAGAAATAAAATAAAATATTTATATCAATGAATATATCAATTTTACTACCTTATAAAGAAAATTTTTCTGAAAGTTATGCTGGTGCTGTAGCTTTATATGTTAATGATACAGTTAAAATAAGTAAACATAGGAAGAAAATTACAATTTATGGAAATACAAATTTTAAAAAAACATTTGATTTAAATTATAAAAATATTCCTTTAAAAAGAAACATATTAAAAAGTCAATCTAAGGTATATGTATCTGAATTTATAAAAACTCAAAAAAGAAATAGAGTTGGTTTGATAGAAGTTCACAATCGACCAGTTTACATTGATTTGATACGGGAAAAACTTAGCCAAAAATTGGTTTTATATTTTCACAATGATCCTCTAAGTATGGCAGGATCAAAAACGATATCTGAAAGACTAAAATTAGTTACAATTTGCTCTAAAATAATATTTAATAGCCAGTGGACAAAGAGTAGATTTTTATCGGGTCTAGACAAATTTATTCATTCTTCTGAAAAATTAGAAGTTATACAACAGTCAGCTACCAAAACCAATGTTGATATTTCTAAAAAGGAAAAAATTATTACTTTCACTGGAAAATTGAATAGTGCAAAAGGATATGATCTTTTTGGAAAAGCTATTGTAAAAATCTTAGATAGGTATCAAGATTGGAAAGCTTTCGTAATTGGTGACGAATTAAGAGAAAAAATATCTTTTGAGCATAAAAATTTAAAAATTCTTGGATTTTTAAAACATAAAGATGTTTTAAAGATATTTAATAAAACAAGCATAGCAGTTGCCTGTTCAAGATGGGAAGAACCATTTGGTAGAACTAGTCTAGAAGCATCTAGTAGAGGTTGCTCAGTTATCATAAGCAATAGGGGAGGTTTACCAGAAACAATAACTAATGGGGTAATTTTAAAAAAACTAAATTATCAAGAATTATATAAGTCTATTGAGCAACTAATAAGGAATAAAAAGAAAAGACAAGAATTGCAAAAATTGTCTTTAAACAATTTCTATTTAACACATAAATTCATCTCAAATAAAATAGATAAATACAGAGATGTACTAGCAGGTGACAAAATATCAGTTTTTAACCTTAAAAGAAATAAACCATTAAAAATTTTACATGTTACAAATTTTAATGAGAGGCACAATGGAAGATTATTTTATAATACAGGCAGAAGATTAAATAATGGTTTTTTAAGATTAAATCATAGTGTCCTTGAATTTAGTGATAGAGATATAGTTAGTTATTATCGATCATTAAAAGATTTAAAGGGTTCTAAAAAATTAAACAAAAAGCTTATTGAAGTTATAAGTAACTACTTACCAGATATGGTTGTTTTAGGTCATGCAGATTTGATAAGTAATGAAACATTAGATTATATAAGAAAATTTTATCCTAATATCAAAATAGCTCAATGGTTCTTAGATCGAATGGACGCTGAATGGAAAATTAATAGGAAAAGATTTGAAAGTAAATTTAATTACACTGATGCAAATTTTTGCACCACTTCCCCAGAGGTTTTAAATTTTGATAAGACTAAGAAAATTTTTTATATACCTAATCCAGTAGACGAGTCATTTGAAACTTTAAACGTATTCAAAAACAAAACATTTAGTAGAGATTTATTCTTCGCAATGAGCCACGGAGTTCATCGTGGTATTTTAAAAAAGGGGAAGTTTGATGTTCGAGAAAATTTTATTAATGATTTAATGGATTTATTGCCTAATGTTAAATTTGACGTTTACGGCATGGAGGAAAGACAACCAATTTGGGCTGATCAATATTTGAAATCTATAGCAAACTCAAAAATGGCTTTAAATTTGAGTCAAGGAGACCCTGTAAAATATTATAGTAGCGATAGGATTTCTCAAATGGTTGGTAATGGTTTATTAACTTTTGTTGATAAAAAAACAGAATTAAATGATTTTTTTTCTAATAATGAAATAATATTTTATAATTCTTCATCAGACTTAGCTAATAAAATAAACAAATATAATAAAGATGATAAATCGAGAATTAAAATTGCTAAAGCTGGAAGAGATAAATATTTCAGATATTTTAATTCAACTCTTGTAGCTGAATATATAATTAATAAATCCTTTAACATCGAAAATAAAAAATTCTATTGGGATAGATAAAATGGATTTAGAAAAATTATTTAAGAAATTTAATTCAGACAAAATTAATCACCAATATCATAAAGTTTACCATTCATATTTGAATAGTTTAAAATCAAAAAAATTGAATATTTTAGAAATAGGTGTTGCAGATGGATCTTCCTTAAAAGCGTGGTCTGAGTTCTTTAGATATTCAAAAATAATTGGAATTGATATTAAAGATATTAATTTAAAAAAAAGGAAATTATTAAAGAAAAATATTTTTTTTCATCGCGGTTCACAAATCGATAAATCTTTTTTAATTGAGTTAAAAAATAAATACAATAAATTTGATATTATAATTGATGATGGTAGCCATTATCCTAAAGATGTGATTTTTACTTTTAAAGAATTATTCAATTCTTTAAGTATTAATGGGCTTTATTTCATCGAAGATACTCAGACAAGTTATAATCATTTTTTTGGTGGTAATCCCTTTGATTTAAAATACTCGAACACGCATATGAATTATTTTAAAAATTTGGTTGACACAATTAACTATAAAGAAATCCCTAATCCATTTTACATTAAAGGCAAATATGATGGTTTGATAAAAAATCTTTCTTTTTATAATAATATGATTGTCATTAAAAAAGGAATTAATGATGTAGAAAGTAATTTAGTATTAAATAACTCTTATGAAAATAAAAGATATCAAACTAAGGTTTCAAGAAACAAAAAAAGTAAATTAAGGTATTTCATAAAATATAAACTAATTTTTAAATTTTACACATTTGTCTTGTTTTTAATTAATTTAATAAAAAAGATTATTTTATTGAGATTTTAATGCTATCAATAATAATTCCAACTTTTAATAACCTAGAATATCTAAAATTATGTTTAAGAAGCCTTGAACAAAATTCTTTTAAAAAACACGAAATAATCCTCCATATTAATGATGGATCAGATGGAACTTTAGATTTCATTAAAAATAAAGATTTCAAATTTACTTATTCTAAAGAAAATTTGGGTTTATGTACTTCAATAAATTCCGCAGCCAAATTATCCAATTCTAAATATATTCTTTATTCACACGACGATATGTACTTCTGTCCTTTATGGGATAAAATTTTGTTAGATGAAGTCAATAATCTTGGTCATGATAATTTTTATTTATCAGGAACAATGATAGAACCTTTTACTGGTCATATCACTTTTAATTGCGGAACAGACATAAAATCTTTTGATGAAAAAAAACTTCTGGAAAATTATCAAAAAGTAAATTTTTATGATCATCAAGGATCCCATTTTGCTCCACATTTGGTTTCTAAAAAAATTTGGGATTTAGTTGGTGGTTTTAGTGAAGAATTTAATCCAGGTATTGGATCTGATCCTGATTTTAATATGAAGTTGTGGAATAACGGAATTAGAGTTTTTAAAGGTATTAATAATTTCAAAGTTTATCATTTCAGTTCTTTGACTACTAGAAAAAAACTAAATTTAATTCAAAATAAAGGTGACAAAACTTTTTTAAGAAAATGGGGTATAACAACTAAGTTCTTTAAAAAGTATTACCTAAAATCAAGAAGTAAATTTGAAGGTCCCCTCGGCAATCCTAAAAAGACCTTACTATATTATTTTGAGCTTTTTTTATGTAAAATTAAACTCTTAAAAATTATTTTTAAATTTTGATTTTATTTAGTGGGTTATTCTTGAATAGATTTGCCTCTTTAATATATCTTCTTACCATTTCTGCCGATTTATGACCTGTCATCGCCATTATGTTTCTCTCCTCAGCCCCAGTCTCTGCTGCTGAGGTAGCAAAGCCTGATCTTAGACTATGACCGGAGTAATTTTTGCTATCGATGCCTGCTTTTTCTAAGTATTTTTTTATAATTAGAGCTATGGTTTGATCAGATAATCTATCTTTAGACAATTTAGATCCTTTTGAAAATCTTCTAAAAATCGGTCCTTTTGTAATTTTTGATATATTAAGCCACCTTTTTAAAGTAGTTACTGGGCAATATAAACTTTCTTTAAAATAGGGTAGAGCCTTGATAGATCCTGCTCCAAACTGATCTGTCTTAGAGCGTTTTACAGTAATTTTAAGACCCTCAAAAACAAAGTCTAAATCCTCATAATCTAATGAAACTATTTCGTTTCTTCTAAATCCACCTGAAAACCCGACCAATATTAATGACTTATCTCTTAATTTTGTGATATCATCAATATTTTCTTCATCAATAGCTTTAAGAACATTACGTAAATCATTGATTAATAGTGGTTTTTTTCCTTTTTGTATTGAGCCTTTTCTTCTTTTGATGCCCATTAAATTTTCAACAATTACAGGGTGTTTAGTATCTAAATAATGACCTTTCATTTTGTGTATTACGCCAATTGAAACTAACCTTCGCTTTATAGTGCTTAATTTGACCTCCTTTGTAGAAAGATGAGTTAAATACAAAGCTATAATTTTAGGATCAGAAGGAAGATCTTTGAAGCCATTTTTGGCACAGAATAAACCAAAATCTTTAAAATCCGATTTGTATGCTCTTACGGTATTATTCGCCTTAGAGTTTTTTAAATTTTTTAACGTTTCTTCTTGAAGAGCTTTTATGTCAGTTTGTAATTCTCTCATAAATTCTATTTATTACTATTGATAACCATTAATTATCGTTAGTAATATATTAGATGAATTCTAG
>CACGMG010000002.1 GCA_902574045.1 uncultured Pelagibacteraceae bacterium
TGAACTGTTGCATGACCGGAAATCATTATTACTGGAGTAAGTTTATTTTTTTCTACTATTATTTTTAAAAGATCAATGCCATCTTTATCAGTCTTATCTAATTTAATATCTACTATTGCTAGATCAGGTAATTTTTTATTAATTTCTAATACTGCCTGATCATAATTAGCTGCAGATCTAACCATAAAACTTTGCTCTTTCAAAATATTGCAAATTAAAAAGCGTATATCCGGATTGTCGTCAATTACTAATATATCTTTATGCATCTATTATTGGAATGGTGATTTCAGTTGTTACTCCCAATGGTTTCTATCTATTTTTTATAACAAAATCTCCACTGTGTTCATTGATAATTTTACTTACTATTGGTAATCCTAATCCTGTTCCTTTTGCTTTAGTTGTAAAATAAGGCGTCATCACTTTTTTTGTATCTGATATACCTGTGCCATTATCTGTTAATCTAATCACTATATAGTCATTATTACTAATAATTTCTATGTCAATTTTACCTTTAAAATTGGGGTTTTTTTTAGTTAATTCTAAAAACGCTTCCTCTGAGTTTTTTATTAAATTAATAAACACCCTATTTAATTGTTCAGCATCACCATTAATAATTATTTTTTTACTTTTTGTTTCAAAAGTGATTATATTTTTAGATGACATTTTCACAAAATCAACAGATCTGTTTATAATATCAACTATATTGATTTTTTTAAATGTAGGCCTTGGCATTCTGGCGAAATTTGAGAATTCATTTGCTAAATTTTCTATATCTTTTATTTGTCTACTAATAGTCTCCAAATATTTTTCAAAGTCTTGTCCTCCACTAGTTATTTTTGAAGAATATTTTTCTCTTAGTCTATCGATAGATAATTGAATAGGTGTTAACGGGTTTTTAATTTCATGAGCTAATTTTCTAGCCACACTTTCCCAAGCTTCATATCTTTCAGTTGCAAGTAGTCTATCTTGTTGTTTTTTAAGTCTATCTATCATTGAATTAAAATTACTATTTAGCTTTTTAAACTCTTCATCAGCTTCAATATTAGGAACTTTAACATCTAATGCTCCTTTACTAATTGCGTCAGATGCACCGATTAAATTTATAATTGGCTTCGTAAGTCGAGATGCAAATGTTATCGCTACAGAGGTAGATAAAAATAAAAGCAACGTAACTACAATTATATAAATAATTGCAAATGTTAGTTTAATACCAGTTTGACTATTTTCCACTGAGTAATAAAAATTAACCGCTTTTTCAGTTTCATTTAGATATCTTAATATTTCTGAATCAATATTTCTAGAAATATACAAATATGTATCAACTAAAGATGTAAGTTTTGTCATTACAGTAGTTTTATTTTCTTGATTATTAGAAATAAATACCTGTTTGCCCTCTAAAACCTGATCGTAATCTTCATCAGAGGGGACAATAAATTCGTCAGTTATATCTCTTACGTTTGACATCAATATATTTCCTAATCCATCTAAAAGATATACATCATCTATTTTTCTTAATATTTTTTCTGCGCTTATAACTTGTTGAAATCTATTAGGATTAGAATAATAAAAAACTGAGGCTCTATTCAAACCTACGCTCATTAATATCACATCAGATTTAACGTTTTCTTTACTTTCCTCTAAATAATTTTTAGCCACATCATAAGAGTTGTTAACTGCTCTTGTAATTTGTTTGTCAAAATAATTTTGAATTCCAAAATTAAAAATAAAAAGAGAAAATATTGCAACTATTAAGGAAGGAATTAAGGTAAATAATGAAAATAACGAAATGTATTTTAAATTTGTTTGAGAGCCAGTTTTGATTTTTTTCCCGGTATAATAAAAACGGTAAAAAATTTCTAAAAATTAAAGTAAAAAAAGTTAACAATAAAACAATATCAATAATTAACAAAATTTGTAAGTTTTTATCTGCTAAAGGAACAAAACCTTCATTGATAAAGGTCAAAAACGTTACAATCCCCATAAAAATACATAAAAATGAAGATAAAATAATCCAATTAAAGTTTTTAATAATTTTAAACATTTTAAATAATTCTTAAATATTCATATAAATATAATATAACTTTATACAATGAGTTTTTGTTTAATCATTTTAGCTGCAGGTAATAGCCATAGATTTAAGTCTAATATTGGTAAACCTTATCAAAAAATTGCTGGTAAATCATTAATAGAAATTAATGTCAATAAAGCTCGTCAATTTACTGAAATTAAAAAAATAGTTCTAGTCTATAATAAAAAAGACTCAAAACGAGTCAAATCTCTTAAACTTAAAAATGTCAAAATGATCTTAGGAGGAAAAACTAGACAAAAATCCACTTTTAAAGCTTTGAAATATTTAAATAATTCAAAAAATATTTCAAAGGTTTTAATTCACGATGTGGCAAGACCTAATTTTTCCTCTAAATTATTTTATTCAATTCTAAAAAAAATTAAAAAGGCTAGAGCGGTAGTCCCAAAAATAAATATTCAAGATGCTGTGAAACAAAAAATAGATTCTAGTTTAAACGAATATATTCTAGGTAAAAATAGAAATAATTTATTTCTTACACAAACTCCACAAGCTTTTAATCTAAAAGAAATTTATCATCTTCATAAAATCAATGCCAATAAATATAAAGATGACGATATTTCATTATATATGAACTTAAATGGAGTTAAGTTTATAGAGGGTGAGAAAAATAATTTTAAAATTACTGATAAAGCAGATTTTCAAAATCTAAAAAATATTTATAAATCACAACAAAGTGTTGGAATAGGTTTTGATGTACATAGACTTGTTCCAAGCAGAAAACTTTATTTAGCTGGTTTAAAGATAAAATCAACTTTAGGCACATTGGGTCATTCAGATGGGGATCCAGTATTACATTCAATTACTGACGCAATTCTTGGAGCATGTAAATTGGGTGATATCGGTCAAATTTTTTCTGATAAAAATAAAAAATTTAAAAACATAAGATCAACAATTTTACTTCAAAAAGTAATGGATAAAATAAAAGCAAAGGGATATTTTATAAATAACATAGATATAAATATTATCACTCAAACTCCAAAAATTCAAAAATTCAAATACAAAATGATAGAAAATATTGCTAAGCTTTGTGAAATTTCTAATAAGCAAATTAATATAAAAGGGAAAACAACAGAAAAGTTAGGTGTAGTCGGAAAAGAAAAGGCTATTGCTTGCGAGGTAATAACTTCAGTAATAAAGTATGATTAAAAAATTAAATTTTTTATTTGTTACTTTTTTTGGAGTCGGAACTATTAGATATGCTCCTGGCACAATTACATCATTCATTACAACGATATTCTTATTTAGTTCATTCCATATTCTTAATTTATCTAATATTGTTATCTTAATAATATTAATCTTAATAATTCTTTGTGCCTTTGTAGCGGTTGCAAGTTATATAAAAGATAACTCTAATAAAGATCCAAAAGAAGTAGTTATTGATGAAGTTATCGGGCAGTCTATTCCCATTTATCTTTATGAAATAGCTCATGGAACAATGAAAAATTCAAAAGAGTCTATTTTATTTTATATATACATTTTTATTTTATTTAGATTTTTTGACATAAAAAAACCATTCCCCGTTAACTTCATAGATAAAAAGTTCAAAAATAGTTTTGGCGTTATCATGGATGACGTGATTGCAGGATTTTATGTTGTATTAACTTTAATAATATTTATGGTTATCAAATCAAAACTATTTACATGAAATTAAATACAAAAATTGTATCACTTTTAAAAAGAAAAAAACTAAAATTAGCTATTGCTGAATCTTGTACCGGTGGAATGCTTTCTAGTACTATTGCTTCAGTAAGTGGGGCCTCTAAAGTCTTCAACATGGGTTTAGTCACCTACTCTAACCAAGCTAAAACGGACATTTTAAAAGTACCTAATAAAATTATTAAAAAAAATGGTTCAGTAAGTGTTCAGTGCTGTTTATCAATGATTAATAATCTGAGTAAAATTAGCAAAAGTAAAATATGCGTCTCTATAACGGGAATTGCTGGACCTAAAGGTGGTACAAAACAAAAACCAGTTGGCCTTGTTTATATTGGGGTAAAAAATGGAAAAAAAATAATTGTAAGCAAGAACTACTTTAAAAAAAATGGAAGATCCTCAATTCAGAAAGCTACAGTAAAAAAAGCTCTTAACTTAATTTTAAAACAGATATAAATTAAACTGGATAACTGAATTGCGGACTTACAATAATCTCCAATAAATGTGCTGCAAAACTGTTTAAAAGTAAAAAAATACAAAAAGCATTTAAATAAAGTGCAAATACTAAAGCATTTCGAGTTCTTTTTTTTTGCCTCAATTGTTTATCCTCTGGAATCCACTCTTTGTTAGGTGACTTAAAATCATAAGAAAACATCCAATAAGTTAAATCATTTTCATTTGGATCTCCTGTTCTTATCATTTTAATATGATTAGATAAAAATTTAAATGACAAGAAAAAAATTATCAATAATGAAATTACTGTAAACATCACTTAAACAATTTTGTTGCTCTTTCTTCAAAAGCTTTAGCAATTTTATTTAAACCGAGCTCAAAAGATTTTTTCATTATCTCATTTAAAATTGGATTTTTCAACTCAAAATCTATGACGAATTCTAGTTGAGTTGCATTATTAACCTCTTTAAATTTCCACTCATTTTTTAAATTTTTCAAAGGACCGTCTAAATTAGATACTATAATTTTATCTCTTTCTTTATAATAAGTTACTAGGCTCGAAAAATTTTCATTTAAGATGCTTTTTCCAACCTTTAAATCCCCTTTAAAAACAATTAAATCGGAACTTTCACTTTTTTCATATACCTTACCCTCAATACACCAAGGTACAAACTCTGGATATTTTTCAATATCTAAAACCATTTCTATAAGCTGTTTTTTTTTACAGGGAATTATTTTTTTTATTGTTGCTGATGACATACAAGTTTTTTATTTCTTGCATCTTGTAGCCTTCTAAAATCTTCATCAGCATGATATGAAGATCTAGTTAAAGGCGAAGATGAAACTAATAAGAAACCTTTAGTTTTAGCAATAATTTCAAGCTCTTTAAATTCATCAGGGTGATAATATCTTTCTAGTGGGTGATGTTTAGGTGATGGCTGTAAATATTGGCCAATAGTTATAAAATCTACCTCTGCAGATCTTAGGTCGTCCATAACTTGAATTATTTCTTCTTTATGTTCTCCCAAACCAATCATTATTCCTGACTTAGTAAAAATATTTTCTTTAAAAAGTTTTGCATTTTTTAAAAGTTCTAAAGATGCAAAATATCTAGCGCCTGGTCTCACTTTTGTGTAAAGTCTTGGCACTGTCTCGATATTGTGATTAAAAACATCTAAATCAGCCTCTAAAACTTTTTTATAAGCATCACCTTTTCTTAAAAAATCTGGTGTTAAAACTTCGATAGAAGTACCTGGATTTTTTTCTCTAGTTTTTTGAACAACTTTATAGAAATGATTAGCTCCACCGTCATTTAGATCATCTCTGTCGACTGAAGTAATTACAACATGTTTTAATTTTAATTTATGCACTGCATTCGATATTTTAACCGGTTCAAAAAGATCTAAGCTCGATGGTTTGCCAGTTTTAACATCACAAAAAGCACAAGCTCTTGTGCAGGTATCGCCCATGATCATAAATGTTGCATGTTTTTTGCTCCAACACTCAGTGATATTTGGACAATTGGCCTCTTGGCATACTGTAACTAAATTATTTGAATTAACAACCTGTTTTGTTTGAAAAAAAGTTTTAGAGTCTAATATTTTAGATCTTATCCATTCTGGTTTCTTTTTTATTGGATTTATAGGTTTTTTAACTTTCTCCGGATGTCTAATTTTATTGCTCATCTTATTCTGATTATAATTTCTTCTTTAGTGCCGTATTTTAATTTCTCCCTATATAGCATGTCTAAAAAATCTAAATCGTTATTCGTAATTAAAATAATTTTTTTTTTTAAACTATTTATTTCCAGATTTAATTCCTTTTCTTTTTTTACTAGCTCATTTTGAATTTTTTTTTTTTCAAAATAAGAAACTAAACCTCTTTCACCTCCTATTAGATTTGTTCCAACATAAAGTGTAAGAAATATATTTAATAATATAATTTTTTTCTTTTTTAAACTTTCTATAAGTCGCATACTCAGATTTTAGCCATTTTAGCGTGATTTCCAAGTTCTTCTTCTATACGTAACAACCTATTATATTTGGCAACTCGTTCAGATCTTGCAAGAGATCCTGTTTTTATTTGAGACGAACGAGTCGCAATAGCTAAATCAGCTATAAATGTGTCTTCTGAGTCTCCTGATCTGTGAGAAATAATTGTTTTAAATCCACTTTTTTGGGCTAATAAAATTGTTTCTAGTGTTTCACTTACTGTACCAATCTGGTTTGGTTTTATCAAAATAGAATTAGCTGACTTTTCCTTTATTCCTTTTTCTAATCTTTTTTTGTTTGTTACAAACAAATCGTCTCCAACGATTTGTATATCAATTTTTTGAGTTAGTTTATTCCAGTTGACCCAATCATCTTCAGAAAATGGGTCCTCTATAGATTTTATTGGATATTTTTTGGACAATTCTAAAAAGTATTCTACGGTCTTGGGCGTTTTTAATTCGTTTGCAGCCACATCTAAACAAATTGACATATCTTTACCTGGTTGAAGTCCAGCTGATACTATAGATTTCATAATGACTTTGATAGCCTCTTCATCTGAGTCTAAAGAAGGTGCAAATCCACCTTCATCTCCAACACTTGTAGAAATATTTTTCTCTTCTAAATTTTTCTTCAAATTTTGAATTACTAAAAAAGACATTTGCATACATTCTTTAAAACTTTTCGCTCCATCAGGTCTGATCATAAACTCTTGAATTTCTAAAGAATTATTAGCGTGTGCTCCTCCGTTAATAATATTCATTAACGGATATGGTATAAAAAAAATAGGTTTGGTCTCACTATTTATGTATCTATATACCTCTTTTTTTGAAAATTTTGCTGCAGCTTTTAAATTTGCGATTGATACAGCTAAAATAGCATTTGCACCAATGTTTGATTTATTTTCAGTTCCATCTAAATCTATCAATATTTTATCAATTTCATTTTGATTTATTGAACTTTTATTAATTAATGATTTGGAAATTTTTTTATGTATATTATTTACAGCTTCAAAAACGCTTTTATTTAAATAATCTTTATTTTTATCTCGTAGTTCATGCGCTTCATAACGACCAGTAGAAGCTCCTGACGGCACAATCGAAGTTCCAATTGTACCATCTTCTAATATAACTTCTGCTTCAACAGTTGGATTTCCCCTGCTGTCAAAAACTTGACGACCTTTAACATTTGTAATTTTTGCCATTTAATTATTTTTTATTAAATTATCGATTTCAGTTAATTTTTTTAATAAATTTTTAATTTCATATAATGGCACCATATTTGGACCGTCTGATGGCGCATTATCTGGATCTTCATGTGTTTCTATAAAAATTGCTCCAACACCTACTGCAATTGCTGCTCGAGCTAGATAGGGAACAAATTCTCTTTGTCCTCCACTTTTCTCACCCATTCCTCCAGGCTGTTGAACAGAATGTGTGGCGTCAAAGACAATTGGAAAACCAAATTTTGACATAATAGGTAATGCTCTCATATCTGACACTAAAGTATTATATCCAAAGCTTGCACCTCTCTCTGTAATCAAAATATTTTTATTTCCAGAATCTTCGATTTTTTTTATTACATTTGCCATATCCCATGGAGCTAAAAATTGACCTTTCTTAACATTTATAATTTTTCCTGTTTTTGCTGCAGCAATAAGTAAGTCTGTTTGACGGCATAAAAATGCAGGTATCTGCAAAACATCAACATGATCAGAAACGATCGAACATTGTTCAACTGTATGAATATCTGTTAAGACTGGGACACCAAGTTCTTTTTTAATTTTATCAAAGATAGGTAAAGATTTTTCTAATCCCATCCCTCTTTTGCCTTTAAGACTTGTTCTATTTGCTTTATCGAAAGAAGTTTTATAAATTAAATTTATTCCAAGATCAGAGGTAATCTTTTTAAGTTCAGTAGAAATTTTCATTGCATGAGCCTCGTTTTCCAACTGGCAAGGACCCGCGATTAAAGTAAATGGTTTGTTGTTAGCAATCTCAAAATTAGAACATTTTACTTTATGATTTGTCATTTTTTCGAATTGATTTTTGCAGCTTTTATAAATGATGAGAATAAAGGATGTGGAGTTAAAGGTCTAGATTTAAATTCAGGATGAAATTGAACGCCTATAAACCAAGGATGATCTTTTAATTCAATAATTTCTGGCAATTTATTATCTGGTGATAAACCTGAAAAAATCATTCCTTTGTTTTCAAAATCTTTTTTATAATTAATGTTAACTTCATATCTATGACGATGTCTTTCTTTAATTTTTAAAGAATTATAAATTTTACTTATTTTTGTGTCTTTTTTAAGTCTTGCTTCAAAACTCCCTAATCTCATTGTTCCACCAAGATCTTTATCGGTTCCTTTCACTAATTTACCATCTTTAATCCATTCGCTCATTAAACCCACGACAGAAGCTTTTGAAGAACCAAATTCACTTGAAGTTGCATCTTTTATATTTAATTTATTTCTTGCAAATTCTATAATTGCCATTTGCATACCAAAACATATGCCCAAAAAAGGAATTTTATTTTTTCTAGCAAAATTTATAGCAGCTATTTTCCCCTCTGTCCCTCTTTTGCCAAAACCTCCTGGAATTAATATTCCTGATACACTTGTTAATTTACTCTTTATTTCTTTTGGTTTTAAGTGATCAGACTCAATTCTTACAAGATTAACTTTTAAATTATTAGCTATACCACCATGTGTTAAAGCTTCATCTAATGATTTATATGCATCTTTAAGTTCTACATATTTTCCAATTATAGCAATATTCACTATATTTTTTGCGTTCAAAACTAGTTGGGTGATCTTTTTCCATGGTAGGAGGTTGACTCTCCTTTTAGATTTAATTTTAAAAAATTTTAATACTCTTTCATCCAATTTTTCTTTATTAAAGCTTATTGGAGCCTCGTAAATTGTTTTTACATCAACTGTCTCTATTACATCATCAATTGAAACATTGCAGAATAAAGAAATTTTCTTTCTTTGATCTAAAGGAATAGATCTTTCTGATCTACAAATTATAATATCGGGTTGAATACCAATGCTTCTTAATTCTTTTACTGAATGTTGAGTGGGCTTTGTTTTTATTTCATCAGATGCTTTCATGTAGGGAACTAAAGTAAGGTGTATAAATAAAGTGTTTTTTCTTCCAAACTCGTTTGAAAATTGTCTTATAGCCTCTAAAAAAGGAAGACTTTCTATGTCTCCAACTGTTCCGCCAATTTCACAAATTACAAAATCTTCTTTGGCAACATCATTTTCAATAAATTCTTTTATTCTATTAGTAATGTGGGGAATAACTTGAACAGTTTTACCCAAGTATTTGCCTTGTCGCTCTCTCTTTAAAACATCATTATAAATTTTTCCGGTAGTAATATTGTCAGATTTTTTTGCTGAAATTCCAGAAAATCTTTCGTAATGTCCTAAATCCAAATCTGTTTCCGCTCCATCATCAGTTACAAAAACTTCACCATGTTGAAAAGGACTCATCGTCCCAGGATCAACATTTAAATAAGGATCTAATTTTCTAATTCTAACTTTATAACCTCTTGATTGTAATAAGTAAGCTAGTGATGCAGATGATAATCCCTTGCCTAAAGATGAAACCACGCCGCCAGTAACGAAAATGTATCGCGCCATGGAAGTATGTTATACTCTATAAATCTTTATTTACAAACAATAAAATTTACTTCGACTGCGGAATTTGTGGAAGGTTTGAGTCTTCTTCTTCTTGTTTCTCAAGAACTGATTGTGTTTCACGAAGCTCGTCTCTTGAGATTGAAACTATTGCGATACTACAGACTATGAACAAAGTTGCTATTATTGATGTAAATTTTGTTAAAAAACTACCTACACTTCTAGCAGATGTAAAATTATCTTGTGAAACACCTAATCCAAGTGCCCCTCCTTCAGATTTTTGTAACAAAACAGAAATGACTAGTATTATTGCTAAAACAATATTGATTCCAATTAGTAAACTTTCCATTATGCCTATCTATAGTAATTCTTTATTATATCAATGAATTTTTTTGAAGACTTTGATGCTCCACCAATTAAAAAGCCATTGATTTCGTTAATTTTTCTAAATTTTTGCACGTTAGTTTCGTCAACGGATCCACCATAAATTATAGAAGGTATTCTTTTTCCAAAAATTTTTCTAAGTATCTTTTTGATGTGTAAAATTGTTTTCAATAATTCCTCTTGATTGGGAATTTTTCCAGTGCCAATAGACCATATAGGCTCATAAGCAACAATTATATTATTTCTATTAAATCTTTTTTCTAAAACTTGAGTTAATTGCTTATGAAGAACTTTTAATGTTTGATTATTTTTTTTTTGTTTTTTATTCTCACCTATACAAAAAACTATTTTTAAATTATTTTTTAGAGCAAAAAAAACTTTATCTTTTAAAATTTTATCAGTATCTCCCTCTGATCTATTATCAGAGTGTCCTATTAAAGTAAGTTTTGCACCAACTTTTTTGATCATATAAGGACTGATGGCAGCTGTATTCGATGAATAAAGATCTTTGTGATAACAATTTTGAGATCCAATTAATATTTTTTTACTCTTAAAATTTTTTGCAAATGTTTCAAGGAGAGTGTAGGGAGGGGTAATAATTACTTTGTATTTTTTTCTATTTCTATCCCTTAGATTAAATAAATTGATTTTATCTAATATGTTGATAGACCCTGGAACACCAAACATTTTCCAATTTCCAATAAAATACTTCATTATTTGCCTTAGTTTAAATTTTGATTTATAGGTGTATAGTTTTAACACTTATTAAATTATTAAAATGGCAACTTCAATAGGAAAATTATCAAAATCTTTTTTTTTAAAACTACTGGTGGGTATTATTATACTCCCATTTGTATTTTGGGGCATGGGAGATGTTTTTAGAGGAGGTAGTCAAAATGTTATAGCGACTATAGACTCGGAAAAAATTAGCACTCAAGAATTTGTAAGGTACCTTAATCAACTTAACTTAAGCGAGGAACAAATGAAAAGTTTACCAAATACAAATCTTATAGAAAATATTTTATCTGAGTATATTGGAAAGAAAGTAATGGCTTTGGAGATTGAAAAAATCGGTATAACCATTAGTGATAATTCTTTAAGAGATATAATTAAAAACGACAAATTATTCTTTAAAGAGAAAAAATTTTCTAGAACAGCATACGAAAAATTTCTTCTAACAAGTGGCATGACTGCGCCTTCCTTTGAAAAAAATATTGTTACTCAAGAATCTAGAAGGCAGTTTTTAACCTCTCTATCTGGAGGGATAGTTATTCCTGACGTACTAGTTAAAAATGCTTTTAATCTAGAAAATCAAATTAAGACTATTAAGTACATTGATCTTAATGATTATTATTCTAGAGAAAAGCCCACTGATGAAGAGATTAAAAAGATATATAATGAAAATCAGAATTCTTTTATAACAGAATACAAAACAATTCGATATGCTGAAATTAGCCCTCAAATTATTTCTGGTGATAGTGAATATAATGACTCTTTTTTCCAACAACTAGATTTATTAGAAAATAATATTTTAGATGGATTGTCTTTCAGCGAAGCAATTAAATCGAATAACTTAAAGGAAATTGAAATTAAAGATATAGATAAGAATAAGAGAGATATAAATAAACAGACCGTTAAAAATCTGCCTGATAATCTTTTTAAGAAGATTTATCAAATTAGAGATGAAAAAATTCCCGAGGTAATAAAAATTGAAAATAAATTTTATATTGCAGAAATTAAATCAACACAAAAAATTAAGAAAGATCTTGAGGATCAAGAAGTATCTAAAATAATTAATGCTCAACTTATATTTAAAAAAAAAATTAAATTAAATACTTCTATTGCTAAAGACTTGAGTATGGGTGCTCTAAATAAAGATGGAATAGTCAAATTCTCAAATGATAACAATCTCGAATTAAAAAGTTATAAGATTTCAAGTTTAAAACAAAATGATATTTTTTCAGAAGATTTTATAAAAAAAATATTTAGACTTAAAGATGGAAAAGTCGATCTTATCACTGACAATATATTAGCAAAAAGTTTTTTAGTCCTTTCAATTAAGACTGAATATAATAAACTTGAAAAGAAAACAGCAGAGTTTGAAAAGTATGAGGCAAAAGCCAGGCTAAATTTAGTAAATAAAATATTTGACATATTTGATCAAAGTCTTAATCAAAAATATAACGTAGAGCTTAATAAAAGAACTATAAATCGAGTTAAAAATTCATTTTAATGAAAATTAATACTAGCTTTAAAAAATTTAAAAAGACCCACCTTCAAAAAAAAAATCAAATTCTTTTTAAAACAAAAAGTTGCAAAAACTATTCTAGAGTAGAAAATTTATTTAGATTTTTATTAGCTGAAAAAAATAGTTTTATTTTTGAGTCCGTTGAAAAAGGAAAAATGAGAGGTCGTTACACAATAATTGGGCTAAATCCTGATAAAATATGGGACATAAATCACAATAATATAATTATAAATAGTCTAGGAAAAAAAACTAAAATTAAAGCAAGTCCTTTAACTTATGTAAATCAACTTATAAAAGATTTTAATATCAAAATTCCTAAGCAATTGCCTTCAATGTCTTCGATGTTAGTGGGATATTTTTCTTATGATATTATTCGATATATAGAAAAAATTCCAAATAAATGCAAAAACGATCTGAAAATTCCAGATGTTAGACTTTCTAGACCAAAAAATTTAATTATCTATGACAATTTAAAGAAAAAAATTTTTTATATAGAAAACGTTTATGCAGATACAACAATAAAAGACTATGAGCAAGCTTACAATAAAATTAAAGATAAATTTGATTTATTTAAAAATTATGAAAATATTAAATTACCTGAAAAATTTACTTTCAAGAATAACAAGCATACAATTAAATCAAATATTTCCAAAGAGAAATATAAATCTTTAGTTAGAAAGGCTAAGAGCTACATTAAAAAAGGTGATATATTTCAAGTTGTTTTAAGTCAACGTTTTGAAAGAAAATTTGAAAAGACGCCTATTGAAATTTATAATTATCTAAGAAAATCTAACCCCTCACCTTTTATGTTTTATTTTAATTATAACGATTTTAGCGTGCTTGGAAGTAGTCCTGAAATTTTAGTTCGTTTGAGAAAAGGTGAAGTTACAATTAGGCCCATAGCCGGGACCAGACCTAGAGGTAAAAATCTTAAAATTGACAAAAAAAATGAAAAAGATTTGCTTAAAGATAAAAAAGAATTAGCTGAACATCTTATGTTGTTAGACTTAGGTAGAAATGATGTCGGAAAAGTAGTTAAGAAAAATTCTGTAAAAGTGACAGAAAAATTCAAAATAGAAAAGTATTCTCATGTAATGCATATTGTTTCAAATGTTGTTGGCAAATTTAGCAATAAATATTCTTTATTTGAAACCTTGCTATCTGGTTTTCCAGCTGGCACGGTAAGTGGTGCTCCTAAAATAAGAGCAATGGAAATTATTGATGAACTAGAAAAAAATAAAAGAAAATTATATGCAGGTGGTATTGGCTATTTTACCCCAAATAACGAGTTTGATACTTGTATTGCTTTAAGGACAGCTTTAATTAAAAATAACAAATTTTACGTTCAAGCAGGCGCAGGTATAGTTGCAGACAGTCAGCCTGAAAAAGAATATAACGAAACTGTGCACAAAGCTAAAGCTTTAATGAAAGCGGTAGATTAATTGAAGATTTTACTTATAGATAATTACGATAGTTTTACTTATAATTTATATCATTATATTTCAAAATTTATTAATGATGTAGAGGTAATCAGAAACGATAAAATTGATGGAAAAACTATTCTCAAAAAAAGATATAACAAAATAGTAATTTCCCCTGGTCCTGGTAACCCAAATCAAGCTGGTAATTGTCTAAAAATAGTAAGAGAGGTGCATAAAAAAATTCCAATACTTGGTGTGTGTTTGGGGCATCAAATAATTGGTCAAGTTTTTGGAGGTAAAATAGTTAGTGCTAAAAAACTCATGCACGGCAAATTAAGCAAGATTAGACATAATAATAAGGGATTGTTTAAAAGTATCCAAAACGACTTTCTAGCTACAAGATATCATAGTTTAGTAGTTGAAAATAAAAGCATTCCTTCAAGTCTATTAATTACAGCCAAGACAAAAGACAACACAATTATGGGTTTAATGCATAAAGATTATAACGTACATGGGTTTCAGTTCCATCCTGAGAGTATTAATACTAAAGTAGGTATTAAATTAATCAAAAATTTTATAACCCTTAAATAATGCCAAATTTTATCAAAAACTTAAAAAAGGGTCTAAATCTCTCATTTGATGAGAGCAAATCTCTTTTTAATAATTTAATGGAAGGTAAATACGAGGAAAATTCAATAATTGAGATTTTAGAGGCCTTGGCTACAAAAGGTGAAACAAAAGAGGAGCTAGCTGGAGGAATTTTTGTTTTAAGAAATAAAGCAAATCAAGTCAGAACTGATCAAAATACAATTGATACATGCGGCACAGGAGGAGATGGTCAAAATTCTTTAAATATTTCTACAGCTTCCGCATTAGTTTTAGCAAGCATGGGTATAAAAGTTGCCAAGCACGGTAATAAAGCTGTTTCATCTAATTGTGGTTCAGCAGATGTTTTAGAGGCTTTAAAAATTAATATACATTTAAAACCACATGAAGTTGAGGACAGTATTAAAAAATTCAATTTTGCTTTTATGTTCGCTCCAAATTATCATTCAGCAATGAAACATGTGGGTCCAGCAAGAAAAAAAATGGGGAAAAGAACTATATTTAATTTAATTGGTCCTTTAAGTAGTCCAGCTCAAGTCAAAAAGCAAGTGGTGGGGGTGTTTGAAAAAAGATGGATGAAACCTTTTGCAGAAGCTTTAAAAGAAAATAATGTCCTGCGTGCTTTTATTGTTCATAGTGAAGATGGTATGGATGAAATATCACCATTTGCGAAAACTAATGTAGTTGAATTGAATAATGGAATCATAAAAGAATTTATAATTGATCCAAAAAAACTAGGAGTAGATGCTAAAGATAAAAATAATTTAAAAGGTAGGAATGCTAAATATAATTCTGAACAAATTTTAGAAATTTTTAGTGGAAAATCAAATGAATTTTCACAATCTGTAGCTTTAAATGTAGCTGCTGGACTTATAGTGTCTGGTAAAGAAAATGATTATGAAAAAGCCTTTAAAAAAGCGGTGAGCCATTTAAAAACTGGAGATGTACTGCGGCATTTAAATAAACTACAAAAAATTTGATGACAAATATATTAGAAAAAATAATTTCGGATAAAAAAGAGTCTTTAAGATTATTCAAAAAGGAAAACTCAATAAATTTGCTAGAGAAAAAAATTAAAGAATTAAATTGTTTTTTCGACTTTAAAAATACTATTCATAAAAATAAAAAAATATCATTGATCTCTGAGATTAAAAGGGCTAGCCCTTCAGCAGGTATAATAATCAAAGATTTTAATCACTTAGATATTGCTAAAATGTATATAGATAATGGTGCAACTTGTTTATCAGTTCTTACAGAAGAAAAGTATTTTCTTGGAAATCTTCAGCATATACTTGATATTAAAAAAAATTATAAAATACCAATATTAGCTAAAGATTTTTTTATAGATCCTTATCAAGTGGCTTTGTCAAAAAGTTTTGGCTGTGATTGTATTTTGATAATAATTTCCGCTCTTGAAAATAAACTAGCAGACGAAATATATTCCGAAGCTTTAAGCCAAGGTTTATCAGTAATAGTCGAAGTTCATGATAAAAAAGAGGCAGAAGCAGCTCTAAAATATGAAAAAGCACTAATTGGAATTAACAATAGAAATTTAAAAACTCTTGAGGTTTCAATTAACAATACAATATCAATTTTTGAGGTAGTAAAAAATCACAAATCTCCTCTGTTATCTGAAAGCGGAATAAAAAATGAAAAAGATGCAAAGTATATCTACGATCAAACGGGTATTAAAAATTTCTTAATTGGAGAATCACTATTAAAGTCTGACAATCCTGAGGGATTAATAAGGAAACTAATACATATTATCCAATAAAATAGGGGTTAATTTAAAGTTGTAATTTAAATAGAACTTTTATAGAACATAGATGTACGAGGTTTGTTCTATGCTTACAAAAAAACAAAAAAATTTACTAATATTCATAAACAAAAAGATTAGATCTACAGGAATTTCTCCATCTTATGAGGAAATGAAAAATTCACTCAACCTTAAGTCGAAATCTGGAATACACAGATTGATTTCCGCTTTAGAGGAAAGAGGTTTTGTTAAAAGGTTGGCTCATAAAGCTAGAGCTTTAGAGGTTGTAAAATTACCAGAAAATGCAAGTGCTAATGATATATTTAATTCTTTTACACCTAGTGTAATAAAAGGTGGCTTAGATAAAAATAATAATAAATCTACTGATGTTTCAGTTCTAGGAAGTATAGCCGCCGGTACTCCTATTGAAGCGATTCAACAAGAAGTTGATAGAGTTGCTTTGCCTGAGGACTTGCAAAATAATGGCGAGCACTATGGACTTAAAGTTAAAGGAGACTCAATGATAGAGGCAGGGATTAATGATGGGGATACCGTAATCGTTAAAAAGGCTTCTAACGTAGATAGTGGTCAAATTGCAGTGGTTTTAATTGACGATCAAGAGGCAACGCTAAAAAGAATAAGAAAAAAAGGAAACACAATTGCTTTGGAAGCGGCTAACAGAAATTATGGAACTAAAATCTACGCAGCAAATAGAATAAAAATTCAAGGTAAATTAGTTTCTTTATATAGAAACTTCCACTAAAATAGTCTAATAAATTTAAATGTCTTTTAATTGTAGGTTTGCGCCCTCTCCTACTGGGCCTCTTCATATTGGTGGTGTTAGAACTGCTTTGTTTAATTGGCTTTTAGCCAGAAAAAATAAAGGGAAATATTTTTTAAGAATTGAAGACACAGATAAAGACCGGTCAAAAGATGAATTCAAAAAACAAATTATTTCATCATTAGCTTGGCTTGGTATTGAACATGACGGTGAGGAATATATCCAATCAAAAAATATAGATAAACATATAGCTGTTGCTGAAGAACTGATTAAAAAAGGTTTTGCGTATCCATGTTATTGTTCTGAAGATGAAATCAACGAGCAAAAAGAAAAATGTAAAAAACAAGGTATACCTTATGTGTATAACCGAAAATGGAGGGATGCTAATGATCTTGAAATCCCGAAAGATATTAAACCAGTTATAAGATTTAAAAGTAAGATTTCAGGAAATACAATCATAAAAGATTTGGTTCAAGGTGAAAGAAATATTTCTAATTCAACAATTGAAGATTTTGTTATCTTAAGAAAAGACAAATCACCTACCTATCAATTATCCGCAACGGTAGATGATCATGAAATGAAAATTACTCACATTATAAGAGGTGATGACCATATGATCAATTCATTTAAACAAAAACAAATATATGACTCTATGGGCTGGGAAGTTCCTAACTTTGCTCACATACCTTTGATTCATAGTGAACAAGGTAAAAAATTATCAAAAAGAGATAATGCATCTACTTTAGAGGACTATATAAAAATTGGTATTATTTCTGATGCATTAAGAAATTATCTTTTAAGACTTGGATGGTCTTATAAAGATAAGGAAATTTTTACAAAACAAGAAAGTATAGATTTATTTGATTTAAGTGGAGTTGGTAAATCACCATCTAAACTAGATATGTCTAGAATACTGTCAATAAACGAGACTTATATAAAATCAATAGATGAGAAAAATTTATTCATTTTTTTTAAGGAATATGTTTCAAAATATAAAACTGAAATAGATAAATCTAAAGAGAAGATACTCGTCAAATCGATGGTTTTCTTAAAAAATAAAGCAAAAACATTAGAGGATATTTGGAATAATGCTCAATATATAATTAAGGATAGCATTGAAATTAATTCAGACGATAAAAAACTTATCGATGATTTATCTAAGAAGGTTATTAAAGATTTCATTTCTGAATATGAAAAAATGAAATCATTATCAAGAGAAACCTTAGAGCCAGTGATAAAATCATTAATAGATAAACATAAAACTAACTTTAAAGGAGTTGGGCAACCTTTAAGGATAGCTTTAGTTGGCTCTAGATTTGGTCCTGGTTTATATGATGTAATCTTATCTTTAGAAAAATCCAAAGTCATAAAAAGATTAAATATAATCTAATGAAAGACGCAACATCATTTAGAACTAGAAAAAACTCTATTTATGATAAAAAATCTAACTCCCCTTTTAAAATAAGTAGATCTAAATTTTTTAACTTCCTGAGTTGCAAAAGGTGTTTTTATTTAGACCGTGTTAAAGGTTTAAAAGAGCCTTCGATGCCAGGGTGGGCACTTAATATTGCTGTTGATGAATTGCTCAAAAAAGAATTTGATCTCTACCGAAAGGAACAGAAACCTCATCCGATAATGATAAAATATAATTTAGACTTTGTTCCTTATCAGCACAAAGATTTAGTAGTTTGGAGAAATTCTTTAAAGGGTGGAATTTCATATCTTGATGAAAAGACTAATTTGATTATTCACGGTGGGATTGATGATATTTGGTTCGATTGTAAAACAAAAAAATTGGTTGTAGTTGACTACAAAGCACAATCATCAACTTATCCAATTACAGTTTCATCCTATTTGGACGCTGAGTGGCATTTAAGTTATAAACTTCAGATGGATATATATGTACATATTTTAAGAAAAATGAATTTTAAAGTTTCTAACTTATCCTATTTTTATGTTTGTAATGGTGTCAAAACAAACGATAAATTTGAAAACAAAATAGATTTCACAACTACCTTAATACCTTATCATGTCGATACTTCGTGGATTGAAGGCAAACTCTCTGAGATGAAAGATGTTTTAAATTCACAAAGTGTACCTGAAATTGAAAAAAAATGTGAAAAATGTGCTTACTTAAAAGGCGGAAAAAATTTTTTTTAATTAATTATCTATTATTATTTTCATTATCATCATTAGATGATTGATCTACATTTTCTGACTCTGTTTCTTCTTTTTGTTCAGTCTCTGGTGTTGACTCTGGCTCTGGTGCTGGTTCCGGCTCTGGTGCTGGTTCAGGTTCTGGTGCTGGTTCCGGCTCTGGTTTACTAGACTGTTGTCGTCCAACATCGGCGGCAGTTTGTTCATCAGGATCTCTTCTCATAAAGAAATATGCTGCTGCTGCAATAGCTCCAATAGCAGCAATTATATAAAGTATTATATTTAACCAACTAGATTCTTCATTTTCTACTTTTACCTCTTGTTCTTCCACCTCTAATTCAGCTTCTTCAGGTTTTGCCTCATCTTCTTTTTTTTGTGTCTCATTAACTTCTTCTTTAACTGGCTCAGGTTCAGGTTCAGGTTCAGGCGCTGGTGTTGGTTCTGGCTCTGGCTCTGGCTCAGGTTTGGGTTCAGGTTCAGGCGCTGGTACTGGTACAGGGGGAGGAGTAATAATTTCCTCTTTTTTTTCTACAACAACTTTTTTAGATGTCTCTTCATTGCTCTTGTTAAATGTAACTAGATCTGAAGATGAAATTATTACACCTAAAATAATTGCAAATAGCACGCTCATAGAATCACTATATTTTTTTTGATAGTTGAATACTATTACATTATTCAATCTATATGAACGTTTTGGGGTGTTGTGGATATTTAGTTTTCCAAGGCCAATAAATGTTGTTTAACGCTTTCAGATAAAGCAATTAAATCGTAGCCACCCTCCAAAAATGAAATTAATCTTCCATTTGAGTGTGTATTAGCTAATTCTACAATCATTTTTGTAACCGTATAAAAGTCTTCAGACTCTAGATTAATATTAGCAAGAGGATCTCTGAAATGAGCATCAAATCCAGCAGATATTAAAATAACTTGTGGCCTAAACTTATCTATAGGTTTAAGAATTTTTTGACTAAAAACGCCTAAAAATTCTTTACTTTTAATTCCACTTTTTAAAGTAGCGTTAAATATATTTCCAACGCCATTTTCTTGTTCGGATCCAGTGCCCGGAAATAAAGGAGACTCATGTGAAGATCCATAAGCAACAGTTTCGTCTCTATAAAAAATCTCTTGAGTTCCGTTACCATGATGAACATCAAAATCAATAATAGCTACTTTATCTACTTTATATTTTTTTTGAATATACCTTGCTGCTACTGCAATATTATTAATAAAACAAAATCCCATTGCTTTGATTGTTTCGGCATGGTGTCCTGGAGGTCTTATAGCGCAAAAAACTCTCTCATTTTTATTCATTAAATCATCTACGGCAGCTATCCCTGAACCACAAGATCTTAAAATAGCATTTTTGCTATTGGGACAAAGCATAGTATCAGCGTAAGGTTCTTTTTCTACTCCTATCAATCCTTTTTTAGGAATATTGCAAAATAATTTTTCTATATATTTTTTAGGATGAACCAATGATATTGTGTTTAAGTCAGCTAGAGGTGCATTTTTAAAAATAATTTTAAGATCATCTATTTGTTTAATAGATTGTAATATACTAGTTAACCTCTCCTTTCTTTCTGGGTGATTAAGACCATTATTTTTAAGCAAACAATCAGAATGGGTGTAAACTATCATTATAATAATTTATTTAATGATAGACTAGCAAGTTCAGATGAGGATCCACTTATTTTTAATTTATTCAAAATGATTTGAACTTTTTTTATTTGTATATTCATTTTATTTGGATCATCTAAAAAAGAGCTTACTTGCCTAAAAATATTTTCCTCATTACACTTTGATTGAAGCAACTCTGGAATTAATTCTTCATCAGCAGCAAAATTAATTATATTGGCAAACTTAGTTTTAACTAAACTTTTTATAATTAAAAAATTAATGAAATTCATTTTATAAAGTATTATTGAAGGTATCTTTGCATTACAAATTTCTAAAGAAACAGTTCCAGATTTAGCAATGGCAAAGATTGATTTTTGTAAAATATGAGATTTGATTTTATCATCACTAACTATTTCAATATTATTTATATCACTTTGATTGACAAAAGATTGTAAAAGTTTTGAATAATCTTTTGTTGAATGAAACACATAAGTCATATCATTATATTTTTTATTCATTAACTTAATGAATCTCAGAAGTATGGGTGTTAATACAGATATCTCCGACTTTCTACTTCCAGCAAAAATAGATATTAAAGCTTTATTTTTTCCTATCACCTGATTAATATCAATTTTATTCCGTTCTTTATTTTGTAAAAGTGGATGTCCAACAAATTCACAACTTATATTTTCTTTTTCAAAATATTTCTTTTCAAAACTAAACAATAATAAAATATGGTCAATGAATTTTTTAATTTTTTTTACTCTTTTTTCTCTCCAAACCCAAACTTGCGGAGCAACATAGTGAACTGTTTTGATTTTTGAATTTAATTTTTTAACTTTTTCAGCCACTCTTAAAGTAAAATCAGGACTATCAACTGTAAATAATATATTTGGATTATAATCTAGAATAGCTTTAACAGTTTGATTAATTTTTTTATTTATCTTAAATATATTTAATATTACATTTGTGAAACCTAGATATGTAATTTCTTTCAAATCATAAACAGATTTAATACCTAGAGATTGAAGGTTTTGTCCTCCGACAGATAGATATTCTACATCTTGGTTTAATTTTTTTAAATCTTTTATTACCGTCGAAGCCAACTTATCTCCTGACGGTTCACCGGTAAGTATAAATATTTTTTTCATTTATACATTCTCCACAATTCGCCTCTATCTGACAATAAATATAGATCGCCACTATCATGTATCTTTATATCTCTTATCCTTCCAATATTACCTTGAAAAATAATTTTTTCGTTAAGGAATTTCTTTTTGTTAAATTTTATTTTTCTTAATGATTGATCCTTTAGTGAAGTTATCAATGCATCTCCGTTCCATTCTTTAAAGGTTTTTCCTTTATAAATTGTCATAGCGCTTACAGCAATCGAGGGTACCCAATATTTAATTGGCTTTGTAAATCCAGGTTTCCACTTAGGACCTATTTTTGTTCCTGAGTAATTAACACCACCCCAGCCTAATATCTTCCATCCATAATTTTCTCCAAAATTAGTGGTTCCAAACCAATCGCCACCTCTTGCTCCATGATTTGTTAAATATATTTTGTTATCAAATGGTGATAAAGACATGCCCTGTGGATTTCTTAATCCTATTTGAAAAATTTCAGGCAACCAATTTTTTTTGCCTTTGAACCTAGGATTATCCTTTGGAATTGTGCCGTCTAAATTTATTCTTATTATGCTACCTGGATGATTAGTTGGATCTTGAGCAATCATACCTTTACCTCTTTCACCTAAAGATGCATAAATATGTTTACCCTTAATAACTAGTCTTGAACCAAAATGAAATCCTGAATTTATTGGAGGTTCTGAGCGGAAAATATTTTCAAAAGCCATTTCTTTATCATTATAGACAGCTTTAGCAACTGAAGTGCTAGATTTTCCATTTGATCTATTTTCAGAGTAAGACACATATACAAAATTATCTCTATAAATAATATCTAATAAACCGCCTTGATAATCTTCTAAAACATTTAAATTGTGTTTTATTTCTATAATCTTCTTATTTTTCAAATTTATATATTTAATAAATCCTGGCTTTTCTGTGATAAGAATTGTGCTTGAATCTACAAAGGTTAGACTCCATGGTTTTTCTAATCCTGTAGTAATTTTTTCAAACTTAAAATTATCTGCATAAGCATTAGAGAAAATTAATAAAAATATAATAATTATTTTCATATTACAAAAATAAACATCTCATTTTTATTTGCGTAATTAATACATCTTTTTTTTTCTAAACAAATATTTTGTTTACTTTTTAAAACTATACCTCTAAGTCCTGCAGATTTTGATTGAATTAAAGTTTTTAAACCTATTGTAGGTAAATCAATTCTAAGATCTTGCTTTTTTTTTGGAAGTTTAACCAGTACACCCGTATTATTTTTTACTTTAATTTTACATTTTTGAAGCATTTTTTGAGTACCATCCCTGCCCTCAATCGCAATTACCTTTTCATTTTTAATTATCGCTCCCTGACTGAAGTTATATTTTCCTAATTTACTTAAAGTAGAAATAGCTTTCTTTATGTCAAATTTATCTGTTTTGTTTGGTTTTAATTTTGTGTAGTTACCTTTTTTAAGTGATAATTCTGGATTATAAATTAATGAACTAACTGTGTTTATCTTTTCTATTTTGAGAATATTTATTATTTCTTTCAAGATAGCAGCGTCTCCAAGTTTTGAACTTTTAATAATTCTTGGCATATAATACATACCTTTAAAATCAAGTTGAAGAGTTGAAAATTTTGGTTTTTTTACTTTACCAGCAAATAATACTTTTTTACAGTTATTGTCTCTCAATATTTTTATAATTTTTCCAAATTGGCCTAGAGAGACTGAATAAGAGTTTTTGTCACTTTTAAATTTTTTATTTCGAGTAAGATCAATTATTAAATATTTTTTCTTATTTTTGATTTTTTTTAATATTTTTTTTGGAAAATCAGTGTCTCCAAAAATTAGACCAATCATAATTACTTTAATTTTGAGGTGAACAAATAGGTCTTTTTTTATCTTTTTCTATAAAGTTAATAACTTCATTCACAAGTTCATTTCCTTTATGTTCACCATTTATTTTTTTTAAGTTTTCATGTAAATTTTCTGAAGCAAATATCTCTTTATATGCTTTGCTTAAACCCATTATTTTTTGATTGTCATATTTTTTTCTTCTTAAACCTATTAAGTTTAGTCCTTGAAGAAAATTTCGATTTCCAATAGATAGACCAAACGGAATTACATCTTTTAATACTCCAGTCATTCCTCCTATCATTGCTAATCTACCTATTCTTGTAAATTGTTGAACCGCTGAGTTACCTCCTATAACTACTGAATCCTCAATTGTTACATGTCCGCCTAGTGGAACATTGTTAGCTATAATTACATTATTACCAATTTTGCAGTCATGAGCGACATGAGAAGAAATCATAAATAAACAATTGTTTCCTATCTTTGTTTTTGAGCCACCGCCTTCGGTTCCAGGGTTAATTGTTACATACTCACGTATCAAATTATTTTCTCCAATTTCTAAACTATTTTTTTCATTTTTAAATTTTAAATCTTGCGGTTGAGTGCCTATACTAGCGAATGGAAAAATTTTAGTACCACTAGCAATTACTGTATTGCCTTCGATATGCACATTGGAGACCAGTTCAACATTATTCCCGAGTTGAACTTCAGGCCCCACATAACAAAATGGGCCTATTTTTGTTGTTTTTGAAATTTTTGCTTTAGAGTCTACTTCACTTGATTTATGTATCATTCTTTCCTATCAACAATTGTCGCTGACCATTCAGCGTCGGCCATTCTTTTTCCATCCACTTTAGCTACTCCTTTATATTTCCAAACTCTACCGTGAGATCTTATTGCCTCTATTTCTAAATTTAATTTACAGTCAGGAATAATTGGACTTCTAAATCTAGCTTTGTCTACACTCATTAGGTAAACTAATTTATTTGTATACTCTTTTGGATCTATGCCGTGTGCAGTTAAAGCTGCTGCTGCTTGGCCAAATGCCTCAACAATTAAAACACCAGGCATTACAGGTTGTCCAGGAAAATGTCCTTGAACATAAAAACCATCTTTTTTAACATACATAATAGCAGTGGCAGATTTTAATGGAATTATTTTTGTTAATTTATCAATTAATAACATTGGTTCTCTATGAGGTAATAAACTCTCTATTTTTTTTTTATCTATTTCTGTCTCGTTCATTTAACTTTCAGGTTTTTAATAAAATCTTTTAATGGCACCGCAGGATACCCCATTACTATTTGATTATCTTCTATATCTTTTACAACTCCACTTCCTCCTCCAATTTTAACATTATTGCCTATTTTTAAATGCCCAGATATGCCTGCTTGCCCGCCAATTGAAACATTATTTCCAATAACGGAACTTCCAGCAAAGCCAACTTGACCCGCAATCATACAGTTAGCTCCAATTTTAACGTTATGCGCTACATGAACCTGATTATCTAAATATGTATTTTTTCCTATCTCCGTGTCATCTACTGAACCTCGATCGATAGTACAACCTGCAGCTATCTCAACAAAATCATTTATTAAAACTCTACCAATATGCGGCATTTTAAAATTTTTATTTTTCAAAGGAATAAAGCCAAACCCTTTTGATCCAATCTTACAGCCATCTTGTATCATCACTTCATTTCCTATTATTGAGTTTTTAATTATTACATTCGATCCTATAATACAATTTTTTCCAATTACAACATTTTGCTCAATGATAGAATTAGCGCCAATTGAACTATTTTGCCCTATTTTGACATTTTTTCCTACTAAAGCATTATTACAAAATTTTACTGCTTTAAATTTATATTTTACATAGGGTTTTAAAGTTGTATCTGGGTAGTCAATGTGAGAAGTGGGATAAAATTTTTTCAAAACATTAGCTAATTCAAAGAGAACGTTTTTTACAATTATTTTTTTAGTATTTTTAGGTAAAAATTTCTCCAGTTTGTTAGTTGTAATACAATATAAAGATTTCGTGGAAGATGCTTGATCTTTATATTTAATTGAGTCAAAAAAAGTAAGGTCACTTTTACCAGATTTTTGTAAAGTTTTAATATCGTTTATTTTTTCTTTTTTGGGAAAATTTAAATTTGGAAAGAGTTTATCTATAGTTAAATTCTTTTTTTTTTGAAAAAAATTAGATGATTTCATTAAATTAATTAGTTTAATTTAATTGACTTAAGTTTATTGTTTAACTCTTTTACGATTTCCTTTGTGATATCTAGAGTATCGTCTGCTAGTAATATACTTTTTTTATCTATTACCATTCTTATTTTATTTTTTTCCATATATTCTTTTATTATTGGGTTTAAGTTTTTTAATAATTCTTCTCTAGCTTTTGCTCTTTGTTTTCCAACTTCTGTTATCAAATTATTTCTTTCTTTTTGAAGATTAGAAACTTTAAGTCTTAAATCAGTTACCCTCTTTTTGTAGTCTTCAGCTGATATAACTTTCTTTTGATCAATAATTTTTTTTTCTTCATCTTGTATTTGCTTCTCTTTAGCTTGCAGGTTTTTAATACCTTTATCAAGTTTATTTTTTAAAAATTTTTGTGCACCTTTACCCGCATTACTTTGATTTAAAACGAATTTAAAATCGACAAAATAAGTTGAGTCAGCATATGAATAATTTGAAAAATTGAAAAAAATTAAGATAAAAATAAGTCTTTTGATTACTTTCATATTAAAAAGTTGTCCCTAAATTAAAGTTAAAACTTTCTGTTGTATCTGTTGAAGCTTTTGAAAGATTTGTTGACAAAATAAAAGTCATTGGCCCCAATGGAGATAACCAACTTGCAGCTACACCAGTTGACGATCTTATTTTGTTACTGTCATCAATAGATTTATCATAATCTACTCCCCATACATTTCCAATATCTAGAAAAAGTCCGACGTCTGTATTTGTTGACTCTGGTAGTAAATTTGGCATTGCTGCTTCAAAATTTATTACTGCAGAATAATTTCCTCCAATATGGTCTTTGCCATCAACGGGACCAACTTTACCACTCTCGAAACCTCTAAGTCTTGAAGTGCTCAAAGTTCTTCTCTTACTTAATCTAACATCATCATCATTAATTCCGTTAATTGTTGAAGCGTAAAATTTAGCTGCGCCTACAACATTTTCATTAATTTTATTGTATAGACTAGAAGAAAAAGTATTCGCTATAAATGCTTTGTCTGCGTATATAGGTAAAGTTTGATTAAATGAAGTTACAAAACCATCTGTTGGCATAAATCTTCTATTTCTTTTATCATAAGTAAAACCATAATTAGTTGTCAGTGAAGAAAAAGTTCCACTTTGTTTTTTTAAAGATGCAGAAGCTCCGCTGGTAGTCTGCAAATCATCATGATCAAATGCCAAACCTAGAGAGGCATAAATATCTCTGTATTGCTCAAAAGAAGTATTTATTCCTGCACTTGAAATAGTGTTTTCGTACCCTTGGTCTGGTTTATCGTTGGAAGTACTACTCACAAAATAATTTAGAGAGTTTCCTAAGAAATCATAATTTGGATTAGTAAAATCTAGTTTACCTTTGATTGAATCTTCACTTAAAGTAAAATCAAATCCTACAGTGTTTCCCTCGCCAAGGTAATTATTCTCTTTTAAAGTAAAAGCAAGGACTGATCCGCTGGTACCTATTCCGGCTCCAGCACTAATTTCACCAGTGGGTTTTTCCTCTATTTTTATATCTACAATTTTTAAATCAGAGCTTGTACCATCTTTGATTGAGTAATTAACAGATTTAAAAATATTTCGAGATTTTAAATTCGATATAGTTTTTTCAATTCCTAATTTTGTGTATGGATCACCTTCGTCAATTTCTAACTCTCCTCTGATTACAGCTTCATTAGTAATGTTATTTCCAATCACATTAATTCTTTCTACTAATACTCTTTTACCCTCAAAAATATTAAATTTAATATTAATTCCGTCTTTTTCAATTGTTTCTTCTACGTTGTGTTCTACAAATTGAAGATTATTATTTTCTATTAATTCGTCAATACTTTCCAATAACTCTTTGATCTTAAACGGAGAATAGTATGATCCGATAATCTTTTTATATTCTGATCTTAATGGATAAAAAATATTTTTATCAAAAACAGGATCAACATTAGTCGTAATCTTTTTAAATATATATCTATTTCCAGCATCTATAGAATAAACTAAATTTACATCACCACTTTTTTCAACCTCTGCAGAGCTTGAAGTGACGTTGACATCATAATAGCCAATTGATTTGTAATAATTTTGTAACAATCTAGTATCTAAATTTATTAAATTTTGACTAAACTTGGTATTTTTAGAAATGAATTTATAGAATTTATGTTCTTCACTAGCAATAACATCTCTTAATCTTTTTTCCCTTACTCTTTTATCTCCTACAAAACTAATTTTAGTAATTCTTGCTAAACTACCTTTGTTAATCTCCAGCAATAATTCGATATTACCATCGTTTGAGTCCTTTACTTTAGATTTTACTTCAGCAAAGTTGAAGCCTATTGAAGCATAAAGTTGTTTTATTAAATCAATATCTTCTGTTAATTTATTTTTTGAGTAAGAAACGTTCTCTTTTAGCTTCATTAACTTTTTAATTTGTTTTAAAATACTCTCTTTTTCCTCGCCTAAGATGATAAGTTTGCTTACAGTTGGGAATTCTTCTATATCAATTTTAAGAATATTATTTGACAACTTAATAGTTATATTTTCAAAAAAATTAGTCGAATACAGATTGCTTAATATCTTATTTAAGTCACTTTCATTATAATCTTTATTTAATTTTATATCTCCGTATATTTTTATAGTTGCATCACTAACTCTTTGATTCCCAGAAATTTCAATTTTTTTAACTATCTCAGCTTTAGACGGAGAAATTAAAAAAAGTGTCACTACTATAATTGAAATAATTTTATGCATATTTAATATATTTTTTTTATAACCGTGTTCCTGGCCCATTCATCGATTTGTATTATTTCTCCTATGTTTTTAGGTTTTTTTACAGCAAATCTTTTATAATTTCTATCATTCAATACCTTGGAAATATAGTAATAAAAGGAATTAAAGGGTATTTTTCTTCTTAAAAAACGATCAACTAATATTTCATTTACCGCATTAATAATAATAGGTGTTGAATTATACTCATCGACAATATTTTTTAATTTGATAATTGGATAACGTTTTATATCAACTTTTAAAAAATTCAAATTTTTTAAAATTACTTGTTCCTTTTTTTTATTTTTAAAAAATAAAAAATTTTCAATATCAAAGTTATTTTCTAAAATAGCATTTGCCAATGGGATAATCATATTAGTTTGATGATATAAAAACTTTGTTAATCCATTTTTATATTCAATAGCAGCATGAACCAATGACTCTGGATGTATAACTATTTCAATTTTATTTTGAGGTATAGAAAAAAGTTTTTGAGCTTCAATTGCCTCTAGTAACTTGTTCATCATTGAAGCGGAATCTACGGATATTTTTTTACCCATTTTCCATTTTGGATGTTTAATAGCTTGATGAGGTTTAATATTCTTAAATCTATTAAGTTTAAAATTCAAAAAAGGTCCCCCAGATGCAGTTAAATAAATTTTTTTTACTTCATCAATCTTGTGATTATTTAACAACTTCATTATTGAAAAATGTTCAGAGTCCACAGGTATGATTTTTGTTTTATAAGTTAAAGCAGTTCGATTGATCAAATTCCAACCGCAGATAATTGACTCTTTATTAGCTATAAGAACCTTTTTACTTTTTTTAATTAATTCTAAAGTTGGTCTTAAACCTGCTATTCCGGGTATAGCTGATATTGTAATATCAGATTTTTTTATTTTATTTTTCTCTAATACTAAGTCTTTAAGAATTTTAACCTTATTATTCTTAAATTTTTTTTTAATTTTATTATAAATTAATTCATCATTTATCAAAAATACATCAGGTTTTAAATTAATAATTTGACTACAAATCATCTTATAATTTTTATCTGCGGCTAAAATATTAATGTTAAATAATTTTTTTTTTTTTTTGTAAATTTTGATTACATTCAATCCTATAGATCCGGTCGACCCAAGAATGGAGATTGTTTTTTTCATATTAATAAATTATTAACATTATTATAAAACCAAATGGCATTCCAAATAATATTCCATCAATTCTATCTAGAATGCCACCATGACCTGGTAGTATATTACCAGTATCTTTAATTTTAGATTTTCGTTTTAGGTATGAAAAAATCAAATCCCCTACTTGACAAAATATCGATATTGATAACCCTGCTATCAAAATATCTAATTCAAATTTTTCTGTAAAATAATAAATCAAGAAAGATAAACTGAACATCGAAAATAAAATAGAACCTATTGAACCAGAAATAGTCTTTTTAGGACTTATTTTTGTCAACTTTGGCCCTTTAAATAAATTTCCAAAAACATAGCCTCCAATATCTGAAGATATACAAGTAAGTAAAATAATAAATATTAAAATCTTGAGATGAGGAAAAAACGATAAAACTAAAAATATAGAAAATAAACCAAATATATAAATCGAAAATAAAATATTTTTTACTAAAACTTTATAAGTTATATTTTTTTCTGTAGTTTGGATAATTTTAGAAAATTCTAAAATAGAAATAACACCGATTATCATCAGAAAATAAGCTAAAACATATATATTTATAAACATAAGTGTTAATAAAATTAACAACAGTACGGATGTATAAATTCTTTTTTTTAAGTTATTTGACATTTATATTGATCCAAAATTTCTTTTCTCTTTTTTAAATCTTTCTATTATTTTTTTATAATCTTGATTATTAAAATCTGGCCATAATTTATCTAAAAAATAAATCTCAGCATAAGCTAATTGCCATAACATAAAGTTACTCAATCTTTTATGACCACCAGTCCGTATTAATATATCTGGATTAGGCATATTTTTAGTAAAAAGGTTTTTTTCTAGGGAATTAATATTAATTTTTTTTTTTAATTTCTTCGTGGCAGTTATAATTTCATCTTTAGAGCCATAATTAATTGCCAAATTAACAGTTATTTTTTTATTCTTTTCAGTTACTTTAATAACTTCTTTTAAAGTCTTTTTGATCTTTGGAGGAAGTTTATTAATCTTTCCCATAATATGAATTCTAATTCCATTTGAAATGACATTTTTTAATTCTTTTTTAAAATAATTAATAATAAGACCAAATAAAAAGTTTATTTCAGATTTTGGTCTCCTCCAGTTTTCAGTTGAAAAAACATAGAATGTAACAATCGGTATACCCAATTTGATTGAATTACGAACAACTTTTTTTACAGTTTTAACTCCATTAAGATGACCAAAGTTTCTACCTTTACGTTTTTTATTCCCCCACCTTCCATTACCGTCCATAATAAAGGCAACGTGGTTGAGTTTGTTCATATCTGTAAAATCTCTTTTTCTTTTTCAGTTAAAATTTTTTCTATATTTTCTATATTTACGTCGGTCAGTTTTTGAATATTTTTTTCAAATGATTTACTCTCGTCCTCAGTAATCACTTTATCTTTAAGTTTTTTTTTTAATTCATCATTTGCTTCTCTTCTAATATTTCTGATTGATACTCTTCCTTTTTCACCTATATTTTTAAGTATTTTAATTAAATCTTTTCTTCTTTCTTCTGTTAAATCTGGAATTCTTAATCTAATAATTTGACCATCAATTTGCGGATTTATTCCTAACTCAGACTTTTGAATAGCTGAGTCTATTAAAGTAATATTAGCTTTATCCCAAACTTGAATAGATATAAGTCTGGCTTCGGGAACACTCACTGTCGCTAATTGATCAATGGGCATATTTTGCCCATAAACATCAACTTTAATCATATCAAGCATATTTGAATTCGCTCTACCAGTTCTAAGGGTGGAGATATCTTTTTTAAGAGACTGGATACTTTTATCCATTTTTGATGAATAATTATTCTCGTTAAATCCTGAGCTCATCTTTAAATACCTTCGCCCACCTTATACCTAAGAAAACTTAATATTTTTATTTCTTTTTCTCCTTTAGCTTCTTTCAGTATATCACATACTTTTTTTTTAGGATCCATTATCCAAATTTGGTTTAAAAGAGTATTGTCATTTATAAATTTGGAAATTTTACCTTTAGAAATTTTTTCTGCCATTTCCTTAGGTTTTCCAGAATTTATTATTTCTGCTTTTATAATTTCTAATTCTTTATCTAAAATTTCTTTTTTAATTCCTGATTGGTCAATCGCTAACGGGTTTGAAGCTGCTATATGCATTGAAATTTTTGATCCTATATCCCCATTTTTTTCTTTAGATAAACCTTCTATTTTAACTACAGATATTATCTTTCCAATATTTTTTTCTAATGCTGAATGCACATAAAAAAAATTTGAACCCTCCTTATTGTCAAAAAAATTTGCTCTTCTAATTGTAATTTTTTCTCCTATTTTAGCAATAAGATTGACTAGATTGTCTTTAACTATTGTTCCATTATTCATTTTAGAATTATTGAGTGTCTCTATATTTCCTTTAACTTCAAAATTTATTTCTGACAATTCTTTGCAAAAAGAAACAAAATCTTTATTTTTTGCTACAAAATCTGTCTCACTATTTATTTCAATTAATGATATCTCTCCTTTGTCTTCTTTTACTAATGCAAGGCCTTCTGAGGCAGTTCGACTCATTTTTTTCGAAGCTTTTGCAATTCCCTTTTTCCTCAAAAATTCTATTGATTTTTCAATATCGCCTTTAGTTTCATCTAATGCAATTTTACAATCTTTAAAACCAACGCCTGTAATTTCTCTTAATTTTTTAATATTATCTAATAAAGCTTTATTTGACATCTACTGAATAAATTGGATTATTTTTTCTTTTTGTCAGTTTTATTATCTGACTTTTTATCGGATTTTTTTTCTTCTTTAATATCTGTGTCTTTTATAAACTTTTCAGCATCTTTAATCGTGTTTTTTAATAACTCACAATATAGATTGATAGATCTCCTGGCATCATCATTTCCTGGGATGGGATAGTCTATTCCTGTAGGATCTGAATTAGTATCTAAAATAGCAATGATAGGAATACCTAACTTTTTTGATTCAGCTACCGCAAGGGACTCAATATTTGTGTCAATTATAAAAATTAAATTAGGAGTTTTTTTCATTTCAACAATACCACCTAACGATCTTTGTAATTTTTCTTTTTCTTTACCAAATTTTAATATTTCCTTTTTTGTAAAACCAGTATTTTCTTTTGAAAGCTGTTCATTAAGTTTTTTTAATCTTTTTATAGAATTTTGAATTGTATTCCAATTGGTTAACATTCCACCTAGCCATCTGTAATTTACAAAATATTGATTGGTCTCTTTAGCTAGATCTCTAACTTGTTCTGATGCTTGTTTTTTTGTTGAAACAATTAAAAGCTTTCCCCCTCCAGCAATCGTTTTATGTACTTGTACTAAAGCATTTTTTAAAAACTCAACAGTTTGAGTAAGATCAATAATATGAATTGAATTTTTTTCACCAAAAATATATCTCTTCATTTTTGGATTCCACCTTAGAGTTTTGTGACCAAGATGCACTCCTGCTTCTAAAAGTTGTTTAATGTCTACCTTTGGTACGTTCATATTTTTTTCCGGTTAATCCACCACAGTTACTCCAAATCATGGACCGGGAGGGCTATGCCCCTTTAAACTGTGTGCGAAATTACGTAATGATATATACAACAGAACTAAAAAATCAACAGTCTAAACGATGATTTTTTTTACATATTCCTTACTTTTTAAAGCTTTTAATTGATTAAAATCAAATTTTCTTGAATTTTGCAAGTTGTAATGAATTTTTTTATTTTTATCATTTATTATTAGATTAACCTTTGTTTCTCCTTGGTTTTTCAATAGTTTTTTAATCTCCTCAATATTATAATTACTGTGTAATTCTATCGTTACTTTTGAATAAGGTCTATTAATCATATCTTCTAAACTAAGGATTTTTCTTAAATTAATTCGCTTACTCAATTTATCTTTATGTAATGTAAGCACAAATGACTCTGACTCTTTAATTTTATCTCTATTGTTAACAAGTATTTCTGCAAATAAAAAAAGTTCAAATTCACCATTCATATCGCTGAATTTTACGATAGCAAAAGGAGTCCCTTTTGCACTTTTTTTTTCTTGAATAGACATAATGGTGCCTGCTACAAGAGCTTCACTTTCTTCGTTGCTACAAAAATTTTTATAAGAAGTAATATTTAGATGTTTAAAAATTTCACTAAATTCACTTAATGGATGGTCTGAAATATAAAAACCCAAAGATTTAAACTCCTCAGATAAAAGTTGCTTTTTATTCCACTTTGTTGAGGGTAAAAAATCAAAATTATCATTATTATCATTTGTATTGTCAAAAAGACTTGTTTGGTTATTTGATTTGTCTTCATTGATATTTTTAATTTGTAGTATAATCTTTGGAATAGAATTAAGAATTTTATTTCTATCTTCATCAAACTCATCAAATGCTCCTGACTTAACTAGTCCTTCTAATTGAAGTTTGTTTACATCTTTTATGTCTACCCTGTTGATAAAATCTACTAGTGATATAAATTTTCCATTTTTTTCTCTCTCATTTACAATGTTAGATATGGCTTCAAATCCAACATTTTTTACAGCACCTAGGCCGTAAAAAATTTTATTTGTTTCCGCTTTAAAATCGGCGAAGCATTCATTGATAGATGGTCTAATTATTTCAATTTTTAACCTTTTTAACTCTTCAACGAATTCTCTTAATTTTGATGTATTTGTCAATTCGGTGGACATTGTTGCGGCAATAAAATCTTCTTTATGGTAAGTTTTAAGAAAAGCTGTTTGGTAAGCAATCAGTGCATAAGCAGCAGCATGACTTTTATTGAAACCATATTGGGCAAAAGGTTCGATTTTTGTAAAAACAAAATTAGCAACGTCTTTGGCTATACCTTTTTTAATTGCACCGTTAATAAATCTTTCTTTCTGTTTATCTAATTCAGCTTTCTTTTTTTTTCCCATAGCTCTTCTCAAAATATCGGCCTCCCCTGCTGTGAAGCCTGCTAAAGTTTGTGCAATTTGCATAACTTGCTCTTGATAAATTATTATACCGTAAGTTGGTTTAAGTATTTTTTCTAAGGTAGGATGAATATAATCTGGAATTTTTATTCCATTTTTACAATCGTTATATATTGGTATATTGCTCATTGGACCTGGTCTATAAAGGGCTACCAGCGCAATTATGTCATCGAACTTACTTGGTTTCATTTGTTTAATTGACTCTCTCATACCAGTGCTCTCCAGTTGAAATAACCCAACAGTTTCTCCGGTAGATAATAATGAATAAACTTTTTTGTCTTCGAGATTTATTTTATCAATATCTAAACTAATTTTTTTAACTTTTAATCTTTTAAGTGTTTTATCTATAACTGTTAAAGTTTTTAAGCCAAGTAGATCAAATTTTACTAGTCCCGCGTTCTCAGAAGAATACATATCGTATTGAGTTGAAGGTAAAATTAAATTTGAGCTTTGGTCTATATATAGAGGGAATTGTTCTGCTAATTTATTTCCAGCTATTACAACTCCAGCTGCATGTGTAGCCATGTTTCTATTTAAACCTTCTAGTTTTAATGATAAATTTATTAATTTTTCTACTTTTACATTCTCCTTAATCTCTTGCTTGAATCTTGGCTCTCTATTTATTGACTCTTGCAACGTTAGAGGTCTGGAAGGATCAAATGGTATCATTTTACAAATTTTATCTACATGCCCATATGAAAGTCCTAAAACTCTACCAACATCTCTCAATGCCATCCTAGCTTTTAATTTACCGAAAGTAATAATATGGGCTACGCCATCTTTATATCTAGATTTTAAATATTCAAAAACTTTATCCCTTTGTTCCTCGCAAAAATCAATATCAAAATCTGGCATTGAAATTCTATCGGGATTTAAAAATCTTTCAAATATCAAATCAAATTCAATTGGATCAAGATCGGTTATATCTAAGCAATAAGCCACTAGAGATCCTGCTCCCGATCCTCGGCCTGGCCCTACTGGTATTGCATTATTTTTTGCCCATTTGATATAATCTGAAACGATTAAAAAATAACTTGAATAATCCATAGAATTAATAATATTTAATTCATGAAACAGTCTATCCTCATAGATTTTAGTAACCTCTTCACTTGGTTTTTCTAGATTTTTTTTTAGTATAAAATCTTTTAATCTTTTATATAAACCATCTTTTGCTTGATCCATTAATTCTTGCTCAACAGATTTATTTACGTGGTTAGAGATTGAAGGTAGTATTGGTTTAGATTTTTTTGGTTTAAAATTAAATCTTAATGGAAAATTATAATTATTCTCCAAAGCTTCAGGAATATCCTTGTATATTCTAAGTAATTCATCATTTTTTTTTAGATAATGTTGGTTACTATATCTAAATCTATTTTGATCATCCATAAATTGTTTTTCTCCAATACAAATAAGAGCATCGTGAGCTTCTGCCATACCTGGATCTAAATAATATACTTCTTGTCCAGCAATTAATGGTAAATTAAATTTAGATGAAATTTGTAATAAATAATTTTCGTAATTCTTTTCAAGAGACTCTGAGTGTCTTTGTATTTCAATGTATATACGATTTTCAAAGCTAGATTTTAATTTATTTATTATATTTTCAAAAATCTTTGTTTTATTAGAGTAGTACATTTTACCAAAGAAGTTATTATAGTTTCCGGTAAGAATGATTATGTCTTGATTGTTATCTACAAGATCATCAATCTCACAATAAGGTTCATATGCTTTTTTATCTTTAAAATAGCTTAAGGATGATAATTTTGTTAGATTTTTATAGCCTTCTTCGGTAGTAGCATATAAAGTTAGCTTTCCAATTATATTATCAAAAGATATATTAATTTGAGTCCCTATAATAGGTTGAGTTCCAACCTTGCTAATTTTTTCAGCAAATTCCAATGCGCCGCATAAATTAAAACTATCCGCTATGCCTACTGCCCTAATCTTGTTTTCTTTACAATAATTTGCCAATTCATCAATTTTAACTGCACCCTCGCATATCGAATATTGGGTGTGTACTTTAATATTATTAAATTCCTTAATTTGGGAGGGCATCAAACCCTTTTTATATGACCTTTAGAAATACTCAACTTATAATCTGCTCTGTTAGCAAGTTCTCTATTATGAGTTGCAAAAATTATTGCTTTTTTTAATTTTTTTAATTTTGTAAAATAGGAAAATATATTTTCTGAAGTTTTGTAATCAAGATTTCCTGTAGGTTCATCCGCTAAAATAACTTCTGTTTCAGAAATTAAAGATCTAGCTATCGCAACTCTTTGCTGTTCTCCTCCTGATAGTTCGTTTGGAAAATGATTTTTTCGGTTTAAAATGTTTACTCTTTTTAAAAGTGAATCTGCTTTTTTTTTTGCGATTAGTGTTTTTTCACCTTTAATTATTAATGGCATCATTACATTTTCAGAAACACTAAAGTCAGTTAATAAATTATTATCTTGAAAAATAATTGAAACATTGTTTTTTCTTACAGAATCTTTTTCAGTCTCTGTGAATGTTTTCGTATCTTTATTTTTTAGTAATATTTTTCCAGAGGTAGGATCATCTAATAAGGCGAGCAAATGTAAAAAAGTTGATTTACCTGAGCCTGAAGGACCTACTAAAGCAATTAAATCTCCAGATTTAATTTTAATGTTTACATTATTGAAAAGTTGAATGTTTCCATTTTTATGATGAAAATTTTTTTTAAGATTAATTGTCTCTAATAAAGTTTTACTCATATCTTAGTGCTCGAAAAGTTTTCATTTTAGATATCTTAATAGCTGGAATAATTGATGCCATTGCTGATATCAACAATGAAAATATACAAATTAATGCTATTGATGATATATTTATTTCACTTGGTAATTTTTCTAAAAAGTACACATCTGAAGGAAAAATTTCTAAATTAAAAAAATTAGATAAAAAAATTCTTACCTTTTCGATATTCAATGCAAAAAATACCCCAAAAAATATACCTGTAAAAGTTGCAAAAAAACCTATTGTAAATCCTGTTAAAAAAAATGATTTTTTTATCGAGCTATTACTCAGACCCAATGTTTTTAAAATTGCAATTTCTTTAGTTTTATTCTTTATTAGTATAGTCAATCCAGAAATTATATTAAATGCTGCTACTATTAAAATTAAAGTTAATATTATAAACATTACATTTCTTTCAACTTTCAAGGCACTAAAAAAAGATTTATTAAAATCAGACCAAGAATAGACGAAATAATTTGGATTCAAGTTTTGTATCATTGCCTTGTAATTATCAGCTTTAATGGGATTGTTTAAATAAATTTCTATATTATTTTCAAATTCCGCTTTATCAAAAATAGTAAGAGTATCGGAGAGTTTTAAAAATACAAAATTTTTATCAAATTCGTAAAAACCTGTATTAAATATTCCTCCAACAGTAAATGAGTCTTGCTTAGGAAATCCACCAAATGGGGTAGTAACAAATACAGTTGACATCAAATTAATTTTGTCACCAACTTCCAAATTTAAATCATAAGCTAGTTCTGCCCCAATAAATGCATGTCCCATTTTAATTTTTTTAAAGTCACCTTGGGAGGTATTTTTTTTTAAAAAATTTAAACTCTCTTCATTATTACTATCGATGCCTTTGATAATGACACCTTTAGCATTCTGATTATTCATAGCAATCCCCTCACCAGAATATGATTTTGAAATCTTGAAATTTGAATTAAGTTCTTTAATATTTTTTAAAAAATTATCTTCAATTTTATAACCATTTGATTGGATTACTATATGAGGATTTAAACCTAATATTTTATTTGTTAACTCAGTTTTAAAACCGTTCATTACAGACATGACTACTATGAGTATAGCAACTCCTAAAGTAATTCCTAAAAACGAGAAAATTGAGATTACTTTAAGAAATCCTTCTTTCTTTTTTGGACGTAAATTTCTTATTGAAATTAATCTTTCTGCTTTTGTAAACAAGTTATTTTTTTAGTTGAGACTTAATATTTTCCAAACTTAAAATTTGTATCTTTGAATTTTGTTCTTTAAATTCGAACTTATCTTGTTCAGTTTTAGATCCAATAATTATTTGGTAAGGAATTCCTATTAAATCGTGTTTTTTAAACTTATTTGACATATTCTCTTCTACATCGTCTAACAATACGTCAATATTTTGTTTTTTTAATTCTTTATAAATTTTTTCGGCTTTTTCTAGGTTTTCTTTATTACTTTTACTTATATTTACAATAATAACTACATCAAATGGAGCTATTGATTTAGGCCACTTCATTATCTCATTATTGTAATTAGCCTCTATAGTTGCACCTACAAGTCTTGAGATTCCTATTCCATAAGAGCCCATGCGAACCGGTGTTTTTTTTCCTTGTTTATCATCAATTAAACAGTTTAAAGGTTTAGAATATTTATCGCTGAAGTAAAAAATATGTCCTACTTCTATTCCCTTGGTCTTTAATTGGTCCTCTTTTTTAACTAATTTATTAAACTCATGATCTTTAAACTTTTCATCGGTCACTGCATAAATAGAGGAAAAATCTTTTCTCATTTTGTCTAAAGATTTATTAGAAGCATCGTACTCGTCTAAATCAATTTCAAGAATTCTTTTATCAGCATAAACTTGACTCTCACCAGTTTTTGCCAAGATAACAAATTCATGGGATAAATCTCCTCCTATAGGACCGGTCTCTGCAGCCATTGGTATAGCTTTTAATCCTAAACGGTTAAAAGTTTTTATGTAAGAAAAAAACATTTTATTGTAAGAATTTTTAGCATCTTCGTCATTAAGATCAAATGAGTAGGCATCCTTCATGTAAAATTCTCTGCACCTCATTACTCCAAATCTTGGTCGAATTTCATCTCTAAATTTCCATTGTATGTGATACAAAATTTGTGGCAATGACTTATAAGATTTCATACTAGTTCTAAAAATATCAGTTATTAATTCTTCATTAGTAGGTCCATATAACATTTCTCTTCCTTGCCTATCTTTGATCCTTAACATTTCTTGTCCGTAGTCCTCATATCTACCACTTTCTTTCCATATTTCAGATGATTGAATAGTAGGCATTAGCATTTCCTGTGCTCCTATAGAATTTTGTTCCTCTCTAACGATTTGTTCTATTTTTTTCATTATCTTAAACCCGAGCGGTAACCAAGAATAAATACCTGCTGCTGATTGTTTTATCATTCCTGCTCTTAGCATTAATTGATGAGATTTTATTTTTGCCTCACTCGGAAGATCTTTCGTGATAGGAATAAATAAATTAGATAAATACATTATTGTAACAAATTCCTTAAATTTATAAAATTATTGCTTACCAAATAATATATCATAGTAAATAGTATAGATGTAATTATAGTTGTTATTATAAATTTTTTAGCTATATTTGGGTTTTTAGGTGCGCCGGCGTCAGAGCCTTCTAGACTTTCTTTAAAAACCTCTTTATTAGATTCAATTCCAAAAGGTAAAACCGAAAAAAATACTATCCACCAAATCATGACATAAATAATAATAGATCCTGTTAATCCCATTAAATTCTAGCTATATTAATATTAGTAAATGGTTTTTTGCCTGTTCTCTCTCTAACTATTTTTCTACAATTTTGCTTTATAGTTTCTATAAGATTTCTTTCTTGATTCTTGCTTTCTAAAGAAAAAGTTCTACAAATATTCATTATTTCATCCTCTATATCAAAAACAAAAGTTTCAACTTCACTACTCTCTGGAATACCTTTGAAAGAAATTACTGGTTTTTTAATTTTACCATTATTAGATACTATTAGAGTTATTTCCAAATAACCGTTCACAGAAAGACCTTTTCTATCTTTAATAGATTGTGAGTCAGCATCAACTCCTAAGTTTCCATCAAGATATAATTTACCAGACGGAGCTTTATCAATAATAACTGGTTCTTTTCCAGGAAGAATTCTCACAATATCTCCATTTTCTATCAATAAAGTTTTAGGTACTTGCATTTCTTTCGCAAAAGTCACATGTTCTTTCATGTGTCTATGTTCACCGTGAACAGGAATTATACTTCGAGGTTTAACCCATCTATACATGTCTTTAAGATCATCTCTATTTGGATGTCCAGAAACATGAACAAAGGCATTTTCTTCTGTAATAATTTCAACATCATTTTTTACAATCAAATTTTGTAAATGATATAATTTTTTTTCATTTCCTGGAATTATTTTCGATGAAAAGATTACACAATCCTTTGGTTCTAGATAAACTTCTGGATGCACACCGTTAATAATTCTATTCATTGCTCCCATTGGTTCACCTTGACTTCCAGTTGCTAGATATAATATTTTATTTTTTGATATATTTTTAGCCTCTTTAGGCTCTATGGGTTCAATCAAATTACCTAAGTATCCGCATTTTCTAGCAGCTTTGTATATTCTTTGCATAGACCGTCCTACTAAACACAAAGATCTTCCAGTTTTTTTTGCACAATAAAAAATAGTCTCCATTCTTGCTACGTTTGATGCAAATGAGGTAACCAAAATCTTATTTGCTTTTGTTTCCATAATTTTTAATAAATTTTCTCTTACATCTGCTTCAGAACCTGCGCGACCAGGGTCAAATATATTTGTTGAGTCACAGATCATTGCAGAAACTCCTTTTTCTCCAATTTTTTTTAATTTTTCTTCATCAATGTTGCTGCCAATTAAAGGATTTGGGTCTATTTTCCAATCACCTGTATGTAGAATTGTTCCTAGTGGTGTTGTAATGCTTAATCCATTAGGCTCTAATATAGAATGAGTTAAAGTAATAAAATCAATATCAAATTCACCTAATTTAATTTTGTTATTTAACGGAACTATATTTAAATATTTTGAGATATCTATTTTTTTTTCTTTAAACTTTTCTTGTATCAAAACTGATGTAAAAGGTGTGGCATAAATTTTACATTTTAGTTTGGGCCATATATGAACTACTGCTCCAATATGATCCTCATGTGCATGAGTTAAAATAATACCTAGAAGATCCTTCTTCTTATCAATTATAAATCCAGGATCAGGAAAAATTAAATCCACTCCTGGAACTGAGTCATCGGCGAAAGAAACGCCCATATCAACTATTATCCATTTTAAGTTTTCTTCAGATCCAAAGGCATAGAGATTCATATTTCCTCCTATCTCGCCTGAACCTCCAAGAGGACAGAAAATTAATTCTTCTTTTTTCATATTAGTTCTTTAAAAGCTTTTGCGATGCCATTAATAGTTATATTTTCGTCTATAGTAGTTTTTTTTATTATATGTTTTTTAAATAACTTAGCATATCCGCCAGTTAAAATAATTTTAAATTTTTTTTTTGTTTTTATAGAAATTTTTTTAATTATATTGTTTATTAATCCCTCATAACCCCAAAGAAATCCAGCGTTCAAGGCTTCCAACGTATTCTTTCCATAATTTTTTTTTGTGTTTTTTAATTTTAATAATGGCAGAAGAGCTGTCGATTTATTAAGATTAACAATTGAAAGGTCTATGCCTGGAGATATTACGCCTCCTTCATAAACTCCATTTTTTATTATATCAAAAGTTGTGGCAGTACCAAAATCTATTATTAAACAATTTCTATACTTTAAAGCTCCTATTGCATTTGATATTCTATCAGAACCCAATTGGTTGTAATTATAAATTTTGATTTTCAAAATTTTATTGATTTTCAAATCTTTAATTTCAAATACTTTAAATTTTTTTTTTATAAGTTGTTTTTTTATTATTTTAAATGCTTTTGGTACCACGCTTGAAAACAAAATATTTTTGCTTAATTTACTATTAATAATCTTTTTTATTTCTTTATCTTTAAAGATATTTTTAAATATTTTTTTTGTTTCAATATTGTATGTTTTTTTTATCCTAAAATTATCATTTAAAATAGATAATTTTGTTAAAGTATTTCCAATGTCCCCTGTAAGATAGTTCATTTAAATTTATTTTTTAAATCTGAAAAATTTTTTCTATTAATTTGATTGATAAATATTTCATAAATTTTTTTTATATCTTTTAATATTTTTTTATTATCTATTTTTTTTTTTGAATATTGGCAAAGATTTGTAGCCTGTAATTCAAAAATATTTGGTGAGCTTAAGGTATTTATTCCTACACCAACAATCATAAATTTTTTTTCTTTATGATTTATAACCTCTTGTAATATACCGCAAACTTTTTTTCGATCTATTAATAGGTCATTCGGCCATTTTATCTTAATTTTCTTTAAAACATATTTTGATAGTATTTTTCTTATTATAAAAGCATTTAATATTGCATATTGCTTAAAGTTAATTTTTTTATGATTAATTTCAAAAAAAATTGATAAAAATAGATTCCCTGTAATAGAAAGCCATTTTTTTCCCATTTGTCCTCTACCTTTAGATTGTTTTTTCGTAATTATTAGTGTTGGTCTCGTAATATTTTTTTTGATTAATCTAATAGCCTCATCATTAGTACTTTTAACATTAGTAAAACTGATCAATTTAATTCCCATTAGTTAAAGAATAAAGTATTTACAATATTATTTAAAATTGAAGGGTATAAGAAAAAAGAGATTAAAATTGTGCAACTAAGAAATATAGTAAATTGGACTACTTTATTATTTACATTATCGAATGCAATAGATTTATCTTCAAAGTATATTGTTTTAATTATTCTAAGATAATAGAAAGCAGATATCACTGTTGTCAATAAACCTATAATAGCCAAAGCATACATGTTCTGTTCAAGCACTGCTTTGAATATGTAAAACTTTGCAAAAAAACCAGCCAATGGAGGAATTCCAGCTAAAGAAAATAATATTATTAAAAAAGATATTGCAAGAACAGGATGTTTTTTTGAAATACCAGACAAATCTGAAATATTTTCTTTATATACTCCATCTTTTTTCATCAAATATAGGCAAGAAAAAGCTCCTATGTTCATCACTACATAGATCGTTATATATAAAACCGAACTTTCATAACCTGATGTTGCGCCAGTAGCTACTCCTGCTAAAGCATAGCCTATATGACCTATTGAGCTGTAAGCTAGAAGTCTTTTAATATTTTTTTGAACTATTGCTGCTACTGCCCCTAAAATCATTGAAGCAACTGAAATAAAAATTATGATAGTTTGCCATTCTAATAAAATATTTGCAAAAGGAATAAACATAAATTTAATTAATAATGCAAGTCCTGCCACTTTTGGAACTACTGCAAAAAAACTAGTTATAGAAGTAGGTGCTCCCTCATACACATCTGGTGTCCACATATGAAAAGGAACTGCAGACACTTTAAATGCTAGACCAACAAGAATAAATACCATAGCAAATATGGCTCCAATATTTGTGCTATTCAATTCGCTAGATATTAAATCAAAATTTGTCGAGCCAGTAAATCCATATAATAATGAACATCCATATAATAATAGTCCAGATGATAACGCGCTTAAAACAAAATATTTTATGCCTGACTCAGAAGATCGTAAATTATCTCTATCTATCGATGCTAAAATATAAAGTGCTAATGATTGCAATTCTAATCCTAAATAAAATAAGATTAGATCATTTGAACTAACCATAAAAAACATTCCTAATATTGAAGTAAGAATTATTATTGGATATTCAAATTTATCTATTTTGTTATCACAAATGAAAGATTTAGAAGAATTCATAACAAAAAAGGTTGAAACAAGAATTAATATTTTAAAAAAACTTGAAAATGAGTCTCTTGAAAAACTATCAAGAAATACTTTTTCAGTATCATTTGATGAATTAAAAATTATCGCAATTGTCACTATAATTATTACCGAAGATAAATTAAAAATTAAATTAAAACTTTTTTTAAGAAAAACACCTAACATTAAAATGCTTAAAATAGATATGGATAAAAAAATTTCAGGTAATAAAATATTTAAATTATTAATCATTCTTTGCCAAATTCATTTCTATTAAAGATTGTTCGTAATTCATCATTAAATTATCTACTGAAGTATTTAATGTTTCGATCAATGGATAAGGGAAAACTCCAAAAAAAATTATAAGAAAAGCTAATGATACTAGCATGACTATTTCCAATTTATTAATATCTTTTAAATTTTTAATCTCCTCATTGTTAGTCTGTCCAAATATCACTCTTTTTGTAAGCCACAAAATGTACGCCGCTCCTAATATGACACCTATTGTAGCTAACATAGCCACTATATAATTTTTTTGAAAACTACCAGCTAACACCAAAAACTCCCCTAGAAAGCCAGTAGTTCCTGGCAGGCCAAGAGCAGCCAAAGCAAAAACCAAAAATAAGAAGGAATATTTTGGTATATAGCTAACTAAACCTCCGTAGGAACTTATCATTCTTGACTTAAGTCTATCGTAAACTACTCCTACACATAGGAAGAGAGCTGCTGAAATTAAACCATGACTTATCATCTGAAATATACTTCCCTCTATACCTTGCTTGGTGAAAGTAAAAATTCCTAAAGTTACATAGCCCATATGAGCAACAGAAGAATATGCTATTAATTTCTTCATATCATCCTGCATCAATGCCACTAATGATGTGTAGATGATTGCGATTATACTTAATGCGTAAATAAGTGGTGTAAAAAAATCAGATGCAGCTGGAAATAATGGTATTGAAAATCTTAAAAACCCATATCCTGCCATCTTTAATAGTATAGCGGCTAATATCACTGAACCAGCAGTAGGTGCTTCAACATGAGCATCTGGCAACCAAGTATGTACTGGCCACATTGGTGTCTTAACAGCAAATGAGCTAAAGAAAGCTAACCATAATAAGTTTTGGTATTCCTTTGGAATCTTTATGTCTTGTATGAGAGTAATATCTGTAGTGCCTGTGAGCCAATAAATAATAATAATTGCAACTAACATTAAAACAGATCCCAACAAAGTATAAAGGAAGAACTTAAAAGCTGAATAAACTCTTTTAGGACCACCCCAAACACCTATTATTAAAAACATTGGAATTAATCCTGCTTCAAAAAATAAATAAAAAATCACTAGATCCAATGAGCAAAAGACACCAATCATAAAAGTTTCTAATACTAAAATAGCGATTAAAAACTCTTTTACTCTGTCTTTGACACTGTTTATGCAAGAAATTATACAAATCGGAGTTATAAAAGTTGTTAAAACAATAAAAAGGATAGATATGCCATCAACACCTAATTTAAATTTTATAAAATTATTTATCCAAAATTTTTCTTCAACAAATTGAAATTTTGGAGAACTTAAATCTAAAGAGTACCACAAAAATAAAGATAATAAAAAAGTGGCTACACTTGCGAAAAGAGAAATATAAATAGCTCCCCTATTATTTTTTTGATCTTTAGACAAAAAAATAAATAAAGAACTTAGTAAAGGTAAAAATATCAATGTTGATAATATTGGAAAATTCATCTTAATTTAATATTAAATATGTTAGTAAAACTGATAATCCTATCAACATTACAAATGCATAATCGTAGATAAAACCAGTTTGTAATTTTCCAGTTTTACTAGCGATTATTTTAATTAATTTAGAAATTCCATCAGGGCCAAATTTATCTATCGTCCCTATATCTCCTTTTTTCCAGAAGAAAAAACCAATTTTTTTTGCAGGGTTAACAAAAATTACTTCATATAATTCATCTATGTACCATTTTTTTAATAAAAAATTGTATAAAGGTAAATTTGTATTTTTAAAACTTTCTAAAATTTTTGTATTATAAATAAAATAATAGAAAGATATTGGTATAGACACAACTACTAAGAAGGGTGTTAATAATAAAAACCAAAGAGGAATATAGTCATGTTTTATCGCTTCAAGAAAAAAAATAGAAGATTGCCAAAATTCATTGCTATGGTGTCCAATAAATGTTTCTTTAAAAAGATAACCAACGGAAATCGCGCCTACAGCTAGTATAAACAAAGGTAAAAGCATAACTACAGGAGACTCATGGGTATCATCAATAGAAACCACTTTATTATTATAAGTTCCGTGAAAAGTTTTAAAAAACAGCCGCCAGGAATATATTGAAGTCAAAAAAGCGGTAAAAATTCCAACAAATACAACATAACTTCCTAATGAGGAATTACTTAAATAAGCAAATTCAATTATTGCGTCTTTAGAATAAAAACCAGATAAAAAAGGGAAACCTGTTAGTGCCAGAGTTCCAATTAACATAAAAGAATAAGTATATGGAAGTTTTTTTCTGATGCCACCCATATTTCTTATATCTTGTTCATCTTTAAAAGCATGTATCACAGAACCAGAACCTAAAAATAATAAAGCTTTGAAGAATGCATGTGTAAACAGATGAAACATTGCTACGTGATACGCGCCTATACCGGCAGCAAAAAACATATATCCTAATTGACTACAAGTAGAGTAGGCAACAATTTTTTTAATATCATTTTGTACAAGTGCAACAGAAGCAGCAAAAATTGCTGTTATCATTCCAACTACAGTTACAAGATTCAAGGCAGTCTGAGAGTATTCAAACAATGGTGAACACCTTACTACAAGAAAAACTCCTGCTGTTACCATAGTAGCAGCATGAATTAAAGCTGAAACAGGTGTTGGTCCTTCCATAGCATCCGGCAACCAAGTATGTAACAAAAACTGAGCAGATTTTCCCATTGCACCAATAAATAAAAATAAACATATCAAGGTTATTAAGTTTATTTCAAAGTTTAAAAATAAAAAATTATTTTTAAGAAATTGAGGAGCTAGTTTAAAAACTTCATCAAAATTTATTGTGCCAAAATAAAAAAAAATTATAAATATTCCAATTGCTAAACCAAAATCTCCAATTCTATTAACAATAAATGCTTTTATAGCAGCATTATTAGCTGTTTCTTTTTTATACCAAAAACCAATCAACAAATAAGAGCATAAGCCTACCCCTTCCCATCCAAAAAATAGTTGTAAAAAATTATCAGATACTACAAGTGCCAACATTGAAAAGGTAAAAAGAGAAAGATAAGACATAAATCGAGGTTTATGCGGGTCATGACTCATGTAGCCAATAGAATATATATGCACTAAAGCAGAGACAAATGTCACAACTACAAGCATTACTGAACTTAGGGGATCTATGTTAATCGACCAATTAGCGACAAAATCACCAGAACTTACCCATTCGAAAATTTTATAATTTCCATAGGAATTATTTTGAAATCCCTGCCAAAATACTAAAATAGATAAAATTGCTGACAAAGTCACAAATAAACTTGTTATAATCTCTGAAAAAAACTTTGTTAAAGATTTTCCTAAATACCCAATTAAAGAACCTATAAGTGGAAGAAAAATTATTGCGTATTCCATTTAACCCTTCATTCCATGAATATCTTCAACTCTGATTGATCCCTTGTTTCTGTAATAAATCACAATTATTGCTAAACCTATAGCTGCCTCTGCTGCTGCCACTGTAAGAGTAAGCATGGTAAATATTTGTCCTATTATATCTCCTGAAAAAATAGAAAAAGAAATTAAATTAATATTAACCGCAAGAAGAATTAATTCTATTGACATTAAAATTACAATTACATTTTTTCTATTAAGAAAAATACCCATTACACCTAAAAAGAAAATAATTGCTCCAAGAGATAAGTAGTGACCTAAACCTATTTCAATCATCTATTTTTACTCCTTTATTTGAGTCAACCTCTTTGAGTTCAATAGAAGACTCAGGAGTTCTCGAAATCTGTTTAAAATAACTCTGTTTTTTAACCCCTGGCCTTTGACGGAAAGTAAGCAAAATAGCTCCGATCATTGATAGTAAAAGAATCATACCCGCTATTTGAAAATATAGAATATAATCAGTGTACATTACTAATCCAAGCTGATGCGTATTTGATACATTTGATAAATCAAGTGTGCTACTTGACATCAAATTATCTTTATACTTCCAACCACCTACAACAACTAGTAACTCTAAAAAAATTAACACACTTACAATTAGTCCTGTCGGCAAATGAGTAGATTTTTTTCCAATAAACCAAGATTGTTTTTGTTCTGATACATTCAACATCATAACAACAAATAAAAATAATACTGCGACAGCTCCGACATAAACTATTAAAATAATCATTCCTAAAAATTCTGCTCCAACCATGATGAATAAACAGCCTACAGAAATGAAATCGAGTATTAAAAAAAAAACAGAATTTATAGTACTTCTTGAAGTAATGACCATTAAGGATGAAAAAATTGCTATAATTGAAAAGAAATAAAAAAAAATAGAATGAACTATCATTTACCTATAAGGCTTATCTAGTTTTATATTCTTAGATAAAACTGACTCCCATCTATCTCCATTGTCTAAAAGTTTTTTTTTATTATAGTAAAGCTCTTCTCTTGTTTCTGTAGCAAATTCAAAATTCGGTCCTTGAACTATTGCATCTACTGGACAGGACTCTTGACAAAGTCCACAATAAATACATTTTAACATATCAATATCATATCTTGTTGTTTTTCTGCTTCCATCAGATCTCTCAGATGATTCAATAGTTATTGCTTGAGCTGGACATACCGCTTCACATAGTTTACATGCAATGCATCTCTCTTCGCCGTTTGGATATCTTCTTAAAGCATGTTCTCCTCTCATACGTGGACTAATCGGTCCTTTTTCAAAAGGATAATTAATTGTTTTTGATTTTTTAAACATTTCTTTAATTGCCATTAACAGACCTTGAATAAATTCTATTAAAAATATTGTTTTAAAAATTCTAATTAAGTTCATTAAAAATTTCCTTTAGGTAGTTTATCAAAAAAGAAAAGGAAACTTGCAGTTAGTATTAAATATATCAGAGAAAATGGTAAAAATATTTTCCAGCCTAATCTCATTAATTGATCGTATCTATATCTAGGAACAATAGCTTTTATAAGAGCAAACAGAAAAAATAAAAATAAAATTTTCAATATCATCCAAATCGGAGCAGGTATTAAATTTATTGGATATATGTCAATTATTGGCAACCAACCACCTAAAAACAAAATGGCCCCCATCGCACACATTAATAAAATATTAGCGTATTCTCCTAACCAAAACATTGCATACATCATCCCAGAATACTCTGTTTGATACCCAGCAACTAGTTCTGCCTCCGCTTCAGGTAAATCAAATGGTGGTCTATTTGTTTCTGCTAGAGCAGAAATAAAAAAAATTACAAACATTGGAAACAAGGGGATAATGAACCATAAGTTGCTTTGAGATAAAACAATATCTTTTAGATTTAAAGAACCTACACATAAAAGAACATTAATAATTATTATGCCAATTGAAACCTCGTAAGAAACCATTTGGGCCGCTGATCTAATTGCTCCTAAAAAAGGATATTTAGAATTAGATGCCCAGCCGCCCATAATTATTCCATATACACCCAAAGAAGAAATGGCAAAAAGGTATAACACCCCAACATTAATATCTGATAACACAAGCTGTTCACTTAGAGGTATTACTGCCCAGGCTACTAACGCTAATGTCATGGTTACTATCGGAGCTAAAATAAAAACAGTTTTATTGGCACTTGCTGGTATGATGATTTCTTTGAAAATATACTTTAGTGCATCTGCTAAAGTTTGAAAAAGACCAAATGGTCCAACGACGTTTGGGCCTCTTCTTTTTTGAACCAATCCCCAAACTCTTCTGTCAAGCCACACTATCATAGCTACTGAAACTAAAATTGGTATTAGTAAAAATAAAATTTTATAGATTTCTTGACCCAAAATTTGAATGTATTCTAACATAATTTTTATCCGGTTTTTCTAATTTTTTGATTTATTTGCCGACATTCGCTCATCGTTTTTGAGGCACGAGATATTGAATTCGAATAGTAATAGTCTAAGGAATTTATTTTAATTTCCTCACTTTTAAACTCTGAGTTTAACTCATTTTTAGAAATTAATTTTTTTTCCGGGAGTTCATTTATTTCAGTAAAGTTTGATATCTGCTCTTTTGCTTCTTTTCTTAATGACTCAAATTTAAAACTTTGATTATTGTTATCAATTTTTTTCATAATCAAATTGAAAATTTTCCAATCTTCTTTTGAGTCTCCTATTGGATAAGATGCTTTTCTGCATTCTTGAACTCTTCCCTCTAAATTTTCATATAAACCATTTTGTTCTGTGTAAGCTGCGCTAGGTAAAATAATATCCGCAATTTCAGCACCTTTATCCCCATGGCTTCCTTGATAAACAATAAACTCATTATTTTTTTTTATCTCTAGATTATCTGAGCCTAGAAGATATAAAAGTTTAAATTTACCATCATTTAATTTTTCAAAAAAATTATAATCACTTAATTCATTTGGTAAAATCTTTAGATCTATCAAACCAACCGTAGATGCATTTTGTACTAGAATATTCAATGCATTCCAATCTTTAGTAATAAAATTATTTTCATTTAAAAATTTCTTTAATTCTTCAAAAATATATTTACCGCTTTTGAGCTCTAAAGCTGACTCTCCAATTATAATTATTGGTTTTTTCGATGATAAGATTTTTTTAGAAAAATCATTTTCTTTATTTATAATTTTCGCTAAATCATCTGTTTTGTTACCAATGATTTGATAATCGTACGTGAGATTTCCTGGGTCTCCTATCGAATAAATTGGTACTTTTTTTTGAACAAATGTTTTTCTTATTCTGGCATTTAACATTGTAGCCTCATATCTTGGATTAGTGCCAATTAATAAGATTAAATCAGACTCTTCTATTCCGTTAATTGTAGAATTAAATATATAATTCATTTTTTCATAGGGATTTAAATAAAATTTTTTTTCTCTAAATTCTAAATTTTTACTTCCAAGATAATTAAATAATTTTTTAAAAGCTAAAGCGTTTTCTAAACAAATCATATCACCCACGTGTCCTGCAATCTCGCCAGGGTTTACTTCTTGAATTTTCTTTGTCAATAAATCTAATGCTTCATCCCAACTCGATTTATGAAGTTTATTGTTCTTCTTAATGTAGGGTGTATCTAATCTTTGTTTAAGAAGTCCATCACAAGAATATCTTGTTTTATCTGAAATCCACTCTTCGTTAATGTCATTGTTGAGTCTAGGTAATATTCTTTTTACCTCCCAATTATAGGTATCTACTCTAATGTTTGATCCTACTGAGTCCATTACATCTATGCTCTCAGTTTTTTTTAACTCCCATGGTCTTGCTTCAAATGCATAAGGCTTAGATGTTAAAGCTCCAACTGGGCATAAATCTATTACATTAGCAGAAAGCTCTGACTCCATTGATTTTTCTAAATATGTGGTAATTTCCATGTTCTCTCCTCTTCCGATAGCTCCAATTTCTGGCACTCCTGCAACTTCAGTTGCAAACCTTACACATCTAGTACAATGGATGCATCTAGTCATTTGAGTTTTAATTAATGGACCCATATATTTTTCTTTTACTTGTCTTTTATTTTCTACAAACCTTGATTTATCTACGCCATAATACAAAGATTGATCCTGTAAATCGCATTCTCCTCCTTGATCACAAACTGGACAATCCAATGGATGATTAGCTAATAAAAACTCCATGACACCTTTTCTAGCTTTTTCAACAAAAGGAGTATTAGTTTTTATATTCATGCCCTCAGTCGCTGGCATTGCACAAGAAGCTATAGGTTTTGCAGATTTTTCCATTTCTACTAGGCACATTCTACAATTGCCTGCTATAGATAATTTTTCATGATAACAGAATCTTGGTATCTCAACCTCTGCTAGTTCACATGCTTGTAGAACTGTCATTCCTTTTTCAAAATTTATGTCTTTACCGTTTATTATAATTTTAGGCATTTTTATTTTCTAACAAGTGTTGATCAACTAAGTACGGATTATTAATTTTTTTCTTAATTATGGGTTCTTCTCTACATCTGCTATCAACTTCTTTTCTAAAATGTCTAAGTAAGCCTTGTACTGGCCAAGCAGAGCCTTCTCCAAAAGCACAAATGGTATGTCCTTCAATTTGTTTTGTAACATCTGCTAATAAATTAACGTCATTATAAGTGGCTTTCCTTTTGGCAACTCTATCCAAAATTCTCCACATCCATCCCGATCCTTCTCTACAAGGAGTACATTGGCCACAGCTCTCATGCTTATAAAATCTGGCAATTCTTGCCATACAAGCCACTATGTCTTGTTGTTTATTGATGACTACTATTCCTGCAGTTCCTAGACCACTTTTGTTTTGGATTAAGGAGTCAAAATCCATTGTTATAGTATCACATATTTTTTTCGGCAATAAAGGCATTGAAGATCCTCCTGGAATAACTGCTTGGAGATTGTTCCAACCACCCACAACTCCTCCGGCATGCTTTTCAATTAATTCTTTTAAAGATATTCCCATTTCTTCTTCAACATTACATGGTGAGTTTACGTTACCAGATATGCAAAATATTTTTGTTCCAGTATTTTTTGGTTTACCTAATGATGCAAACCATTTACCACCTCTTCTAAGAATTGTTGGCACAACAGCAATAGTCTCAACATTGTTGACAATGGTAGGGCAACCGTACAAACCTACTAACGCTGGAAAAGGCGGTTTAAGTCTAGGTTGACCTTTGTTACCTTCCATGCTTTCAAGCAATGCTGTTTCTTCACCACAAATATAAGCACCAGCCCCATAATGAATATGAATATCAAAATCCCAACCTGATCCACACGCATTTTTTCCTAAAAATTTTTTCTCATAAGCTTGATTGATTGCATCTTGCAATCTTTTACCCTCGTTCAAATATTCTCCTCGAATATAAATATAGCAAACATGGGCGTTCACCGCGTATCCAGCGATCAAACAACCTTCAATTAGTTTTTGAGGTTCAAATCTTAAAATATCTCTATCCTTACAAGTTCCAGGCTCAGACTCATCTGCATTGATTACTAAGTAGTGTGGTCTCGAACCTATTTCTTTTGGGGCAAACGACCATTTTAAACCAGTTGAAAAACCAGCTCCACCTCTACCTCTTAATTCAGATGTTTTAATTTCATTAATTATCCATTCTCGACCTTTAGAGATTATATCTCCAGTATTTTTCCAATCTTGTCTTTTTATTGCATCGTTAATTTGCCATCCATGCTCATTATAGAGATTTTTAAATATTCTATTTTCTTCCTTAAGCATGTTTTTCTCCATTGGTAGAAAATTTTTTTTCAGGTGATGTATTTTTACGCCCCCTAAAAGAACCTGGTTTTAAAGGTTTATCATTAATTAAAGACTCTAAAATTTCAGTTGTATTTTTTTCATCTAAATCCTCATAATAATCATCATTGATTTGAATCATTGGTGCGCTTACACATGCCCCTAAGCATTCAACCTCTATCCATGAACAGTTACCTTTTTTTGATATTTCACTTTCTTTAGGAGATATCTTTTCTTTACATAATTTAACAATTTTATCAGCTCCTCTTATTAAACATGGAGTGGTAGTACACACTTGAATGAAATGTTTACCTACTGGAGCGAGATTATACATACTGTAGAAAGTGGCTATCTCATAAACAGAAATATAAGGCATAGATAAGAGAGTAGCGATATGCTTCATTGCTGCTAAAGGTATCCAATTGTCGTTTTGTTTTTGGGCTAAATATAAAAGCGGCATTACTGCACTTTTTTTGTTTTTCTCTGGATACCTTTTTAAAATAATATCTATTTCTAATAAATTTTTCTTATTAAATTCAAATTTGTTTGGTTGTTTATCATGTACTTTTTTTAAACTCATCTATCTACTTCTCCAAAAACTATATCTAATGATCCTAATACAGCTGGTACATCAGCTAACATATGTCCGCGTATTAAATAATCCATCGCTTGTAGGTGCGAGAAACCAGGTGCTCTTATTTTACATCTATAAGGTTTATTGGTCCCATCAGAAATTAAATATACGCCGAATTCCCCTTTTGGTGCTTCAACAGCTGTATATACATCACCTTTAGGAACTCTATAACCCTCAGTAAATAATTTAAAATGATGTATTAAAGCCTCCATTGACTGTTTCAAATCTTCTCTATTTGGAGGAGAAATTTTTCCATCGATTGACTTAACGGGTCCTTTTGGAATTTTTTCAATACATTGTAAAATAATTTTAACGCTCTCTCGCATCTCTTCTATTCTACATAAATAACGATCATAACAGTCACCATTTTTTCCAACAGGTATTTTAAATTCTAAGTCTTTGTAAATTTCATAAGGTTGAGATCTTCTTAAATCCCAGGGGACTCCTGACCCCCTTAACATTACTCCTGAGAAACTATGGTCTAGGGCTTCTTGTTTTGTTACTATTCCAATCTCAACATTTCTTTGTTTAAAAATACGGTTATCGGTCAATAGTCCCTCTAGATCATCTATAATTTTAGGAAATGATTTACAAAACTTTTCTATATCATCTAATAGTTTTAAAGGTATATCTTGATGTACGCCTCCTGTTCTAAAGTAATTCGCGTGAAGTCTTGATCCTGAGGCTCTTTCGTAGAAAGTCATTAATGTCTCTCTTTCTTCGAAACCCCAAAGAGATGGAGTTAAAGCTCCTACGTCCAATGCTTGCGTAGTTACATTAAGTATGTGACTTAAAATTCTTCCTATTTCACAAAAAATTACTCTTATATATTTCGCTCTAATTGGAACATCTATTTTCAGAAGTTTTTCTGCAGCCAAGGCAAAAGCATGCTCTTGATTCATTGGAGCAACATAATCGAGTCTATCAAAATAAGGTAAGGCTTGGGTGTACGTTTTCTGTTCTATTAGCTTTTCTGTACCCCTATGAAGTAATCCAATGTGCGGGTCAGCTTTCTCAACAACTTCTCCATCTAGCTCTAGTATTAATCTCAGTACTCCATGCGCAGCTGGATGTTGAGGTCCAAAATTTAAGCTCATAGATTTAGTTTTTTTTGTCATGTTTTTCCGTTTTTTTTAATTCCTTTATATAGTTAGTACCCTCCCAAGGGCTTTCAAAATCAAAATTTCTATAATTTTGTTCTAATTTCACTGGTTCATAAATTACCTTTTTCTCTTTTTCGCTGTATCGAACTTCGTTAAAACCTGTCAAAGGAAAATCTTTTCTTAGAGGATGACCTTTAAAACCATAATCTGTTAAAATTCTTCTTAAGTCAGGATGGTTTTTAAATTTTATACCATACATATCAAATACTTCTCTTTCCATCCAATTAGCAGATGGAAAAATTTTTGTAAGCGAAGTAATAGATTGTTCAATTTGAAATTTTACTAATAGTTTTAAGCGAATATTTTTTTCATGAGATAGAAATAAATAAACCAAATTAAATCTTTTCTCATCTTCTGGATAATCAACACCTGCTATGTCAATTAATTGTCTAAATTTACAATTTTCATTTGATTTTATAAATTGAATGACTTCAATTAAATTTTTTTCATCAACTTCAATTAATAGCTCTTCATTCTCAACTATTGATTTTTGAATTTTTGTAGTTAATTCAGAATTGATTAATTTTTCAATTTTTTTTAATGTTTCTGACATTTTATCTTTGTAGTGATCCTTCTCTTCTAATTTTTTTTTGAAGTTGTAAAATACCATATAATAATGCCTCAGCTGAAGGAGGGCATCCTGGAACATAAATATCTACAGGCACAATTTTATCGCATCCTCTCACTACTGAATATGAGTAGTGATAGTAACCTCCTCCGTTTGCACAACTTCCCATTGATACAACGTATCTTGGCTCGGGCATCTGATCATAAACTTTTCTTAAAGCAGGAGCCATCTTGTTGGTCAATGTTCCAGCTACAATCATTACGTCTGATTGTCTAGGTGAAGCTCTGGGTGCTGCTCCAAATCTTTCAAGATCATATCTTGGCATTGAAGTCTGCATCATTTCAACTGCACAACAAGCTAAACCAAAAGTCATCCAATGGAGTGACCCCGTTCTTGCCCAATTGATTAAGTTTTCAGAAGAGGTTGTGATGAAACCTTTTTCAGCAAAATCTTTTGCAAGTTCTTTAAATTCTTCTGGAATTTCTTTTTGCTTACTTGAAATAGAGTCTAATTTTATTCCCATTCTAATGCTCCTTTTTTCCATTCATATATAAAGCCTA
>CACGMG010000003.1 GCA_902574045.1 uncultured Pelagibacteraceae bacterium
AAAGAAGGGGTATAAAACGGAAAGTTTAATAGAGTTTCCAGGCCACTAATTATTTTTAATAAAATTCTGAATATATTTTTTTAAATTAATCTTTCCAAATTTTTTGTAAACCTTGTTTGATAAATTTTTATTTATCAGAGCAGATGCGTATCTTTCACCTGGCCTTTTTGGTAAATACTTTATTTTTGATTTAAAAAGTTTTGCAACTTGATTAATTGAATAAGTTTTTTTATTTGAAATACTATAATGTCTACACAAATTTTTTTTCCAAGCAAAATAACAAACATCTACTGTATCAAAGATGTGAGTAAATCTTCTTGATTGAGTTCCAGGTCTGACTACTGGTAAAGGTTTTTGTTTTTGATAGTGATCTTCAAAAATGCCGATAACAGTTGACATTTTTCCTTTAGAAATTTGATGGGGACCGTATACATTATAAAAATATATAACTTCATACCTAAACTTAAACCATTTTTTTAAGTTTTCTAATAATTCTAAATTTTTTGCTTTTGTGAAAGCATATGGTGAAAGATTTTTATCGTCACCTTTGTTCCCAAGTGAAGCTGATGTAGCTGAATAAACTAATTTTATCTTATTTCTTAAACAATAATTAAAAACTGCATTAGAACCAATTGAATTAGACGTTATGCATTCGCTCATGTGTGAAAAGCTTTGATAAATCCGTGCAAATTCTCCGAAATGAAAAATACTTTTTATGTTTTTTGAATTTTTTAAAATCTTTGAAATATTTGCTGTTTCACCATTAATATATTTTACTCTAGAATTTTTTATGTGATTAGATTTTTTTCCTGATGAGTAATTATCTATACTTAAAATATAATATTTAGTTTTTTTAAGTAAAAGTTTAATTAAATTTGTTCCAACAAAACCTGCCCCACCTGTTATCACAATTTTTTTTGAAGTCATTTTCATCAGTTATACGCTATATTCTTAATTAATCTATATTTGGTCTACGCCAAGATTTATTTCCTAAAATTGAATTACTAATACCACTTAATCTATTTAAGTAAATATCTTTTTTCTTTTTATTGAATACTAGTTGAAAAAAAACAGTTTTAATTAAAGATGAAAATAGTTTTGGAAAAATAATAATTAATGCTAAAAAAAATCCTTTATATTTTTTATGAAAATAGAATGTTGACCACATCCAATGCCAATTTCTATTTTTTTCTAGCTCATCTTTATATTTTTTGTCTACTGAACTACTCCCTTCATGATAAATTGTAATACCCTTATCTAAATATATTTTACCATTGTTCATTTTTACTTTTTTACATAGATCAATTTCTTCAAAATATAAAAAATAGTTTTCATCAAAAAAACTTTTTTTAAATTTTTTCATATTAAGAAATATTGCAAACCCTTTTAAATTTTCTATCTCAAAAACTTTTTTATCATTTGTTGATGGTTCATATGATTGATCATTTGAGGGGCCAATTAACCAAAAATCAGGATATTCCTGTGCAGTTTTAAGAAAATTATTAAATGCATTTTTTTCTACAATCGTATCTGGATTAAGGACTAGAGAATATTTTGAATTAACATGTGACAAGCCAATATTGTTTCCTGCCGAGTACCCCTTATTTTCACCTGTTAAAATACATTCAATATGAGGATACTTTATATTCAGCTTTTGTTTAAATTTTACATCGTTAGAATTTTCTACAACTATAATTTTGATAGATTTTGGCAAAGAGTTTAGGCATGTATAAAGTTTATTTTCACTTTTATAAGTCGTAATTACTACACTGATGTCTTTTATTTCCATTTAATAATAATATTTGATTTTACAAGATAATTCTTTTACTAATTTACAACATTTAAGCATATAATTCTTTTAAAATAAAATATGAAAAAAATCATAGTTACCGGGGGATCTGGTTTTATTGGTAGTAATTTAGTTAACTTTTTAATTAAAAAAAAATATTTTGTCATTAACATTGATAAATTAACATATTCATCTAATAAAAATGCTCATCAAGATAAAAATGCAAAATTTTATAAATTTTATAAACTCGATATTAACAATAAAAATAAATTAATTAAGATTATTAAAAGGCACAAACCTAATGCAATTTTTAATCTAGCAGCTGAAACTCATGTTGATAGGTCAATTGACGGTCCTATAAATTTTATAAACACAAATATACAAGGAACTTTTAATCTTCTTGAAGCAATTAGATTTGTGAAAAAAAATAGAATTCACACAAAGCTAATACATATATCTACCGATGAAGTTTATGGAGATATAAAAAAAAATAAAAGATCAAATGAAGATTCAAATTACGAACCAAGCTCTCCTTACTCGGCTACAAAAGCTAGTGCAGATCATTTGGTAAAATCTTATATAAGAACGTACAATATCAATGCAGTTATTTCTAATTGCTGTAATAATTATGGCCCATACCAATTTCCTGAAAAATTATTACCTAAAATGATATCTAATATATTCAATAACAAACCTTTGCCAATTTATGCTAAAGGCCAAAATTCCAGAGAATGGATACACGTGGAGGATCACTGCCAAGCCTTATTCATGCTTTATTTAAAAGGTAAATCAGGTGAAAGTTATAATGTTGGATCAGGAATAAATTTAAAAAATATAGATCTAATAAAAAAACTATTAAAAATAAGTAAAAAATTGAAAATAAAAATAGGCACCAAAACAAAAATAAATTTTGTAAAAGATAGACCAGGTCATGATTTTAGATATGCATTAAATAGTAAGAAAATTTTTAAAAAGTTAAAATGGAAAGCTAAAATTAAATTAGACTATGGTCTTACTGAAACAATAAAATGGTATGCAAATAATAAAATATTTTTAAAAGATATTTCTAAAAATATGTACGAAAAAAGATTGGGCTTAAAGTTATGATAAATAAAGGTATAATTTTGGCAGGCGGAACAGGTAGCAGAATGAGTCCTTTAACGAAATCTGTGAATAAACAATTACTACCTCTTTACGACAAGCCGCTAATTTTTTACCCACTTTCGGTATTGATGCTAGCTGGAATAAAGAATGTTTTAATTATAGTTAATAAAGGTCAGCTAGCACAATTTAGAAAAATTCTACCTGAAAATAATAATTTAGGTATTAAGATTCAATATAAAGAACAATTTAAACCAAATGGTTTACCAGAAGCATTTATCATAGGTGAAAAATTTATTGGAAAAGATAATGTAGCTTTAATATTAGGTGATAATTTTTTTTATGGCCAAAGTTTAACAAAAACTTTAAAAAAAAATATATCTATTAAAAATGGAGCTAAAGTTTTTTTGCATCCTGTAAAAAATCCTAATTTGTATGGAGTAGCTACAATTAATAAAAAAAACAAAGTAATCAAATTAATAGAAAAACCAAAGAAAACCTCTTCGAACCTTGCTGTCACAGGGTTATATTTTTTTGATAATAAAGTAATCAAGTTTAGCAAAACTCTAAAACCATCCAAAAGGAAAGAGCTAGAAATAGTTGATCTACTAAAAAAATATAAAAAATCTAATAATTTGAAAGCTGAATTAATAGGAAGAGGAGGAACTTGGCTAGATACAGGCAATATTCAAGACTACTATAATGCTTCTAATTATATAGCAGTAATTGAAAATAGGCAGGGGTTAAAAATAGCTTGTATTGAAGAAATAGCTTTTAAAAATAAATGGATTGGTAAAAAAAATATTCTAGATGCTATAAAATTTTATGGAAATTGTGATTACGCAAATTATTTAAAAAAACTGATATAATTAATGTATAAAATTCTAAATAATTTCTACAAATCGAATTTTTTTGATAAATTGCCAAAATTTCTAAGCAGAAAACTTTTCAAAATTTTTAAAATATTTTTTGTTGAAACTAATTTAAAATCTTTACCAAAAAATAATCACCCAACAACTTTAGATAAAAATTTACAATTAAAAATAATCAAAAATAAAGAAAATAAATTTTATCGACCTTTTTCTACTTGTTTATATCTTCTTGAAATTCTAACTTTGTATTCAAAAACAAATAAAAATTTTAGTTTTTTTGATTTTGGAGCAAATAATATAGATAATTTCATTTATCTAAATAGATATATAAATAATTGGCAGTATATTTATCACGACTTACCCCAATATAATGAAGTCATATCAACATTAGTAAATGAAAATAAATTAAACAATATAAAAATATCTCATGACATATCCTTAGGAAAAGAACCTCTAGATTTTGTGTTTTTTGGAAGCTCTTTACATTACGTAGATAATTACAAGCAAATACTCAACAAGTTTATTCAAAATAAAACCAAAAATATCGTTCTTTCTCACACTCCATTCTATATTTCTAACAACAACGAAAATGATATAGTGCTAAAACAAGTAAATATCCATCCGACAATAAATTATGCTTACTTATTTCATTATAAAAATTTCATATCATTTATGAATGAAAATAATTATTCCCTCATTTCACAAAATAAAAACAATTTGATTAAATTTTTAAATTTCAAAAATTTTTCGAGTGATTTTACTTTTATAAATTTTTTAGATCTAACTTTTTCTTACAATAACAACTCCTCTTAAATTATGAAAATTAAATCAACAAATTTTAAAGATCTAAAAGTTATCTCCTCACCTGTTCACAATGATCAAAGAGGAAGTTTTAGAGAAATATTCAAAAAAAAGTTTTTAAAGAATAAAAAATTTATTTTTACTTGTGTTTCCTCTTCGAAAAAAAATGTTCTTAGAGGTATGCACTTGCAAACAAAAAAGTCTCAAGGTAAATATTTGACTGTTTTAAAAGGAGAGATACTAGACGTGAGTGTTGACCTAAGAAAAAATTCAAAGAGTTTTGGAAAATATTTTTCTATAAAACTATCTGATAAAAATGGTATCTCTGTTTATATACCTCCAGGATTTGCCCATGGCTTTATAGGATTAAAAAAAGAGAATATCATAAGCTACCATTGTACTAACTATAGGTCCAAAAAACACGAAGTTGGAATTATTTGGAATGACAAAGATATAAGAATAAAATGGCCAATTAAGAGTCCTATTCTCTCAAGAAAAGATAAAAAGAATATTTCCTTAAAAGAATATACTGCAAAATATGCATAATTTAAAAATATATTGTATGTGTTTAGATCATAATTATTTAGACGCAGTAAAGAGACACAACTATATTCCTGTCGGTTTAAAAAATAAAAATTTTTCTAATGAATGGCTCACTGATGACACTTTAGTTAATATAAGTGAAAAAAATCCTTACTATGGTGAATACACTTTTTATTATTGGTATTGGAAGAATATGCTTAAAAACAAGAAGGATAATGAATGGATTGGTTTTTGCTCTTATCGAGAATTATGGGGAGACAAAAAAGATATAAAAGATAAATACTCTATAAAATCTTTACTAAAAAAATTACCGGACGAGTGGAGCGATTATGAAACAATAATAGGAAAACCTTTTAAGTTAAAAAAACCTAAAGTTAGTAAAATTCTTAAATATGGGAAATTAGCTTTATTAAGAAATCTAAAAGAGGTTTTTAGAGCTAATTGGAGTATAAGATTTCAATTTGATATGTTTCACGGTAATGGTTATTTGGATACAGCAATAAAAATGTTACCAGAAAAAGATAGAAAAGATTTCTACAACTATGTGAGAAAAGAAAACTCTTTTAATCAAGGAAATATGTTCATTACAAAGTCTTCAAAAATTATAGACAACTATTTCACTGAAGTTTTTTTATGGCTTGAAAAATGTGAAAATGTTTTTGGTTTTAATTTAAAAGGTTACAATAAAATTAGAATGTATACGTTTTTAGCAGAAAGATTTTTACCTTATTGGTTTAAAAAGTATACAAAATCACTAGAATGGCCAGTGGTTTACTGTGATATTAATAAAGATCTCTAAATGACAAAATTTAAATTTAAATCGTTCAAAAAAAAAAGTGGAAAATTAATACCATTCTCACTAAAAAAAAGTTTTCCTATAAAAGTAAAAAGAATTTTTATAATTAATGGTGAAAAAAATTTTGTAAGAGGAGACCATGCTCATAAAAAATGTTCTCAATTCTTATATCCAGTCTTAGGAAAAATAAAAATTGAATGCACAAATAAGAAAGGTAGAAAGTTAATAGTATTAAGTCATCATAAAAGTGAGGGATATTTACTCAGACCTAAAACATGGTGTAAAATTAAATTTTTAACTAAAAATGCTATACTTTTAGTAGCTTGTGATATGGAGTATAAATTTAATGATTACATAGAAAAATATTCTGATTTTTTAAAGATAATTAAAAAAAGATAAATAATGAAATTACTTATTACTGGCGCTTGTGGGCATATTGGTTCGTTTATAATAGATCAAGTAAATAAAATTAAAAAGATTAAAGAAGTTTTACTTATTGATAATTTTAATTCACATCGCTACTCAACATTATTTAACTTAAATAAAAATAGAAAATTTAGCTTTTATAATCTTGATTTAAGTAGATTTTCATTAAAAAAATTTAAAAAAGTAGACTACGTAATTCATTGTGCATCTATGACTAATGCTCAGGGAAGTTTTTCAGTTAAAAATGAAATGTTTAGAAATAATATTTCTTGTATGAAAAATGTACTTAATTATTGTATAAAGAATAAATCAAAACTCATTCATATATCTTCAACTAGTGTGTATGGTAAACAGGTCAAAATCGTTAATGAAGATGATCAAAGTTTATTGAAACCTCAATCACCTTATGCAGAAATTAAATTACTCGAAGAAAAAATGTTAAATAAAAATAAGAAAAAAATAAATTTTATGACTTTTAGATTTGGGACTATTGCTGGAGTGTCCAAAGGAATGAGATTCCATACAGCAATAAATAAATTTTGTTTTAATGCTGCTTTAAATGAAAAAATTCATATTTATAAAACTGCTTACAAACAATACAGACCATATCTTTCATTAAAAGATGCTTTTAAAGTATTTAAGTTTTGTATTGATAAAAATATATTTAATAATCAAGTATATAACGCCCTTAGCGGTAATTTTACCGTAAAAGAAATCATACAAATGATTAAAAAATATAAAAAGAAAACATCTATAAAATTTGTTAAAACTGAAATAATGAATCAATTGAGTTATCATGTGGACAATAAAAAATTAAATAATTTAGGATTAAGATTAAGTTCACCCATAGAAAAAGACATAAAAGATACAATTAGATTATTAAGTGGATTAAAATATTAATGAAGTGCAAGATTACAGGTAAATTAATACAACCTTTTATGAGTTTTGGTAAAATGCCAATCGCAAACGGTTTTATTGAAAAGAAAAATTTTCCAGATGAATTTTTTTTTGAAATGGAAGTAGGTTTTAATGAGGATCTATCATTATTTCAGTTAAACGATCATCCTAAACCAGAAAAAATGTTTAATGAAAATTATCCATTTTTCACTGGGAGCTCAGAGTATATGAAAGATCATTTTAAGAAATATGCAGATTTTGTAAAAAAATATATCAAAACTAACTCCAAAATTATTGAAATTGGGTCAAACGATGGAACTTTTTTAAAAAATTTTGACAATCAATCTTCACAGATTATAGGTTTTGAACCCTCAAAAAATGTAGCTGATGTGTCAAAAAAAAATGGTATTCCAACTTTAAATTGTTTTTTTAATAAAGAAAATGTCAAAAATTTGAAAGATTATCTTGGTAAAACTGATCTTGTATGTGCATCAAATGTAATTTGCCATATTCCAGACTTAAATAACTTAATAGAATCCGTAGACTTACTTTTAAGCTCAAATGGAACATTTATATTTGAAGAACCATACCTTGGATCAATGTTTAAAAAAGTGTCATACGACCAAATTTATGATGAACATATATACATGTTTTCAGTTTCATCTATATCTAAAATATTTCAAAAATTTAATTTTAAATTGGTTGAGGCCATACCTCAAAATACACACGGTGGTTCTATGAGGTATATAATTAAAAGAAATAATAACGAAACTATACAAAATATTCAAAAACTTTTAACTATAGAAAATAATGAAAGAATTAATTCATTAGAGTCATGCATAAAATTTAAAAAGAATTGCGAAATATCAAAGAAAAAAATTATAAATAAAATAAAATCTCTCAAAGAATCTGGAAAAAATATCTGTGGATATGCTGCTACTTCAAAAAGTACTACTGTTCTAAACTACTGTAATATAAATACTAATCACATAGACTATATTTGTGATACTACAAAAGAAAAAGTAGGTAAATTTAGTCCAGGTATGCATATCCCTATTACTGACATGGAGCATTTTCAAAATAATGCTACAGATTGTGTATATTTATTTGCTTGGAATCATAAAGATGAAATATTGAATAAAGAAAAAAAATTTAAAGGTGAGTGGTTTTCGCATGTTGAATTATAAAAATAGAATAGTTTTTACTGGGGGAACAGGAAGATTTGGTAAAGTTTTTAAAGACTATCAAAAAAATACAAAATTTAAGTTTTATTTTCCAAAAAAAAAGGAATTAAATATCCTAAATATGGGTTCAATAAAACGTTATTTATTAAAAAAAAAGCCTAAATATTTAATTCACCTAGCAGGTCTATCAAGACCGATGAAAATTCATAATAAAAAGATAGATCAAAGCATAGATAAGAATATAATTGGAACAGCAAATATCACCAAAGTTTGTTTTAATCAAAGTATTAAACTAATCTATATGTCAACTTGTTATGTCTATCCTGGAACAAAAGGTAATTATTCAGAACTATCTTCGTTAAAACCAATAAATAATTATGCATGGTCAAAACTTGGTGGCGAATGTGCAGTTATGCTATATAATAATTCTCTTATATTAAGAGCTTCTGTAACAGAAAAACCTTTTGTACATAAAGGCGCATTTAAAGATTTTTATACAAATTTTATTTTTCACGAGGATCTAATCCCAAAAATTTTGAAGGTTATAGATCAAAGAGGAATAATAAATATTGGGGGAAAATCTCAATCTGTCTATAATTTTATTAAAAAGTATAATCCAAGAATAAAAAAATATTCTGCCAAAAAAATATTGGGCAAAAATGCTCCTTTAAATATTGCGATGAATATTAGTAAATTTAGAAAGTTGACAAATGATTAAGTTTTGGTCTTACGAAAGAGAATTCAACAAATATAGAAAACCACTAATTAAGAATATAGAAAAGACAATTAAAAAAGGTAATATTTTTTTTGGTGATGAAATTAATTCTTTCGAAAAAAAATTTGTAAAAAAATATAAGGCAAAATATGGTATCGCTGTTGGAAGTGGAACTGATGCTTTATTAATATCTCTTAAAACATTAAATTTAAAAAAAGGAGATGAAATTATTACTGCAGCTAATACAGCAATACCTACTATTTCAGCAATTATAAATGCAGGGGGGAAGCCAAAGTTAGTCGATATTGGAGAGGATTATCTAATTGATATAGAAAAAATAGAGAGAGCAATATCAAAAAGAACCAAAGCGATAATACCTGTCCATCTATACGGTCAAATGTGTAATATGGAAGAAATCAAAAGAATTGCAAAAAAAAATAAAATAACAATCATTGAGGATTGCGCTCAGTCACAAGGCGCTAAATATAAAAATAATTTTGCAGGTACAATAGGAAAGTTTGGTTGTTTTTCTTTTTATCCTACAAAAGTTCTTGGTGCTTACGGAGATGGAGGCTTTATACTAACCAATGATTACAATGCTTATAAACAAATTAAAAGAATTAGATTTTATGGCATTGAGACGGTGTCTAAGAATAGATTTAAAGACAAATACTACGCAAATGAAAATGGGTTAAATTCAAGGTTAGATGAAATTCAAGCATCTATATTAAAATTTAAATTAGGTAAAGTTGATTCTTTTATTAAAAGAAGGAGAGAGCTAGCAAAAGTTTATTCTAAAAAGTTATCTTCTACAACTCTTAAGCTTCCAAAAGAAAACTTAAAAAATAAACACGTATTTCATTTATTTACTGTCTTTCATGCCAAGGCAGAGATTATAAAAAAGAAACTGCTCAAAGAGAATATACAAACAAGATCTATTTATCCTTATCCAATTCACAGAATGAAGGCATATAGCAAAATAATTAAGAATCAAAAAAATTTAAGAAATTCAGAAATAAAGTCTAAAGGAATTTTTTCCCTACCTTTGTACCCAGAGCTTAAAAATTCTGAAGTAAATATGATTTGTAACAAATTAATTAAGGTTTTAAAAAAATTTTAGAATTAAAACTTATATCCAATTTGATAATAGTTGGAAGGAAAAATACATCTTTCCTTAAAGATTTCTTTCCATTCGTCTTTTATAAAATAATCTTTTTTGTTGTGTATAGAGTAAGATTTATAAAAAGAATTAGGTAAGCCTGCATTTTCCCAAACTTTAAAATAAAAAGATTGTGATATTTTTTCGAAATTATTTATATATTTTTCCACTACTGCTTTTTCCATCTCATGTAAGCAATCAATTGCAATTGAAATATCAAAAAATTTTTTAGGTAGTAAACTAATTTGATGAGGAAAAATATATATTATATCATTTTCTTCAAATTCTCTCATTAATTCATTTTGATCTTTGACATTAAACGCAAGTTTAACTTTTTTATCAGGAAATAAATTTTTAATATTTTTATAAGAAAAATTAATTGCTGGCGGTATATCCGCTACTACATACTTAATATTTTCTTTAATCGCTAGAATAGTTTGTGTAGTTCTACCTGAGCCAGACCCTATTTCTAAAAAATTATTTTTTTTATTCTTAATTTGACTCAATAATAAATCGATTTTTTCAAACTCAAAAAGAGAATTTAAATCATCCTGTGAAATTTCATTATCATCAATTATCAAAGAGGGTTTTTTTTGATTGTAATTTTTTTTTATTTTCTTAATTTTTTCAAAATTTTTAAAAACTGATTTATTCTTTAAATTTTCATAAAGAATATAAAGGATAATGTTGTGATTTATTGACTCTTCATAAGTAAAATTTTTATGTTTTTTAAAAACATTTATTTTAAGATTAATTGTATTATTTTCAATAGACTTACAGGCATCTTTAATAATAGACTCATTAAAATACGTAAAGGTAAAATATTCTTTTCCTAAATCGTCTTGACTATTTTGAAAGCTTTTAGATGCAATAACTTTTAAGTGATTTATTGTTAACCTCCTCCAAAATTTAGAACTCCAATTGTAACTTTCTGAATTAATAAAATGATCAAGTGTTATTCTTAATTCTTCTGGAATATTTTGTTTATCAAATTTATTCCAATAATTTTTTAAATTGTGCGTCCTTAAATAAGCATTTTTGAATGTGCTCCACAAAGATCTTTTTTTTTTTTTTAAATTTATTTTTTTTTTTTTTTGGTAGCGAGGGGCGGATTCGAACCGCCGACCCCAGGCTTATGAGTCCTGTGCTCTAACCAACTGAGCTACCTCGCCAATTTATTGATGTTATATTATATAAGAACAACTAAATCATTAAATTTAGTTAACTATAAAATCCTTAAAATTAAAGTGTTTTATAAAGAAAGTATTATTCCAAATACAGTTACTGCTGAAATTGCTGCTACTGACAGAGCTATTGTACTTTTTCTCTCTTGTTTTTTTTCTTGATTTAATCTTGAAAGTAAATCAGTAAGCTTTACTTTACCTTTAATACTTTCTTCCGCTTGAGGATTGCTATGATTTTCAAACTTATATTCTGTGCTCATACTTTCTACATTTCAGCATATAAGTGAAAGATATAAAACTTCTTGTCTGGGCATAATGGGTTTTATAAAGCTAATGGCTTATAAAGGAGTGTTAATTTTGGGTTATTCCTCTAAAGCTTTTTCTGGAGGTGTGTAGTTTAACTTAAAAGCCTTTGCTACTCCTTCAAAAGTAACTTTGCCTTTAAATACATTTAATCCGGCTAAATAGTTCTTATTTTCCTGTAAAGTTTTTTTATAACCTTGATCAGCTAATTTAATCAATAAAGGTAAGGTGGCTTTGTTCAAAGCAATTGTGGAGGTTCTGGGTACTCCGCCAGGCATGTTTGCTACGCAATAATGAACCACATCATCAACTAAGTATGTTGGATTTGCATGTGTTGTGGGTTTGCTTGTTTCAACGCATCCACCTTGATCTATAGCTACGTCAACGACAACTGATCCTCTTTTCATATTTTTTATCATTTCTTTTGTAATTAATTTTGGAGCTTCGGCTCCTGGTATTAATACACCACCAACCAAAAGGTCACATTCTGAAACTAACTTATTTAAATCAACTTTTTCACTTTCAGTTGGTATAATTTTATCTCCAAACATTTCATGTAATTCATTTAATCTTTTTTTTGATTTATCAATTACGTAAACCTTACCTCGCATGCCAGTAGCAATTATAGCTGCGTTTTCTCCTACAACTCCTCCACCTAAGATAACTATATTTGCTGGTTCTACTCCTGGAGCTCCACCTAACAACAATCCTCTGCCTTTTTGATTCTTTTCAAGTGAATGTGCTCCTGCTTGAATGGACATTCTTCCAGCTACCGCACTCATAGGCGCAAGCAACGGCAGTCTACCGTTATCATCTGTCACAGTTTCGTAAGCTATACATATAGATTTAGATTTAATTAGTTCTTCAGTTAGGTTTTTTGCTGCAGCTAAATGGAGATATGTATAAATAATTTGATTCTCTTTTATCATTTTGACCTCATTAATTTGAGGCTCTTTGACTTTGACGATAATTTCAGCTTTTTTAAATATGTCTTCAGCTTTTTCAATTATTTTTGCTCCAGCATTTTTATAATTTTCATTAGTAAAACCTGCTTCAAACCCACCATTATTTTCAATTAATACTTCGTGTCCTTTATTGCTTAATATTTCAACACTCTCCGGTGTAAGACCGATTCTATGTTCTTGAAGCTTAATTTCTTTTGGAACTCCTATAATCATTTAAGATTTTGAGTAATTTGATATGCCTTTTCTTAACTTATCTATTATTTCATCAATATGTTTTTTCTCACATATAAACTGAGGAGCAATAACTATATTGTCACCGGTATTTTTAAAGTTTACTCCAGCATCATAACAATGTTTAAATGCTTGAAAGCCAGCTTTTCCAGGTTTATCTTTCATTTTCATTTCTATACCGCCCATCATTCCATATCCTCTTATACTAACTACATCTTTTAAGTCTTTAAGAGATTGCAAGCCGTCTTGTAAATAAGGTGACATTTCTTTTGCTCTTTTAAAAATATCCTCTTTGTCAAAAATATCCTGAACCGCTAAAGCAGCTGCAACAGCTACAGGTATTCCAGAATAAGTATAACCATGAAATAATTCCGGTGTACCTTCAGGGGCAGAAGAAGCATCTAAAACGGAGTCGTATATTTCTTCTTTAACTGCTACCACTCCCATCGGTACAACACCATTAGTTGTAGCTTTAGCCATAGTCATAATATCAGGTGTTACATTCCATTCTTGAGCGGCAAAAGCAGATCCAGTTCTTCCCCATCCAGTAATTACCTCATCAAAAATTAATAATATCCCATGTTTATTGCAAATTTCTCTAATTCTTTTTAAATATCCTTTAGGAGGTACTAGAGTTCCTGTTGAACCAGCAATAGGTTCAATTATGCAAGCCGCAATATTTTCTCCTCCAAAATTCATCGCTATTCTCTCTAAATCTTCAGCCATCTCTACACCGGTTTCGGGTTGTCCTTTTACAAATTTATGCTCGGGCAAATGTGTATGACGCATATGTTGAACGCCTGGCATTAATACGCTGGCAAAAGTTTTAACGTTATTAATCATGCCACCTACTGTCGTAGCACCAATATTCATACCGTGATATCCTCGTTCACGACCAACAAATCTAAACCTTTTTGCATCCCCTTTTGCTCTATGATATGCAATTGCAATTTTTATTGCTGTTTCCACTGCTGTAGATCCACAGATAGTATAGAATATTCTATTTATACCTTCAGGAGTTTTTTTCGCTATTCTAGTAGCTAATTCAAATGAGCCCCCGTATCCTTGGTTGAAAGGTTGGCAATAATCTAATTTATCCAATTGTTTAGACACTGCTTCAGTAATTTCTTTTCTTCCATGTCCAAGGGGATTACAAAATAACCCTGAACTTGCATCTATCATTTTCTTACCTTCATGATTAGTAAGATAAACACCTTTAGCGTCTGTGATTAATCTGGGATTTTTTTTAAAACTTTTGTTATCTGTAAAAGGCATCCAATGCTCATTTAAAGAATTTGGTATATTTGTTCTATTAGAGGAACTCATAAATTAAATTAGTAGACATTTGTTAAATTAAATCAAGAATTATTGTATACAACTTCAGATTGAGCCTAAAAAGAACACTATTCATCCGATAATTCGAGGGGGTTCGATAATAGGTATGCATAAAAAAGATAAGCTTACTATTTACTTAACTTAAATTTTAATTTTTAATCTTATTAATTAACAAACCATATGGGAGAACTATGAAAAAAATAATAAGCACAGTTCTTGGGATTTTATTTGCGTTTTCTTTAAACGCTTCAGTAGCTAATGCAGCTGCTAAAGAAGTTAGAGTTGCGTACTTTTTGGAGTGGCCATCTCCAAATCTTGAGGACATGAACAAAAAAGCATATGCAAAAGCACTTGGTGTACCAGTGAAATGGTCTAATTTTACTAATGGTGTAGCGATGACTGATGCTATGTTAGCTGGAGATATTGATATCTCGTATTCACAAGGATTAATGCCTTACATTAATGCTGTAAAAGCTAAAGCGCCTATAAGTTTAGTAGACGTGGCTATGGAATACGGTATGGGAGGAACAACATGTGTTACTTCTAAAAAATCTGGCATCACTAAAGCAAATGCTTCTGAACTTGAAGGTAAAAAAGTTGCAGTTCCTCTAGGAACTATGGCTGAATATGTTTTCACAGAAAGTATGAAAATTGTTGGGGCAGACAGAAAAAAAATGAACATTATTGCAATGGACCCTGAAGAAGGTGCAGCCGCTTTAGTTAGTGGCGATGTTGTAATGGCGTGTTTGTTTGGAGGTAACTCTATTAAATCTGCTACATCTGTAGGAACAAGACTTCTAACAGTAGACGAAGCTCGTGCAGGTGGTATCATGGGTATAGATATCGTTTCTGTTACGAATAAATTCATGAAAGAAAACCCAGGTATGGTTAAATCTTTTGTGGAATTAACGCACGAAGCTAATGCAAGATTTAGAGCTGGCAAAAGTGATTTAAAAGCTATGTCAAAAGAGTCGGAAATGAAAGTTGCTGACATGAATGATACTTTAAGTGGCTTTAAATTCTTAACGCCAAAAGAAACTAAAAAATCTATGAAGAGTGGAAATCTTGCAAAATTCTTAAAAGGTTTTGACACTCCAAGAGGTACAGTAAATACTAAGTTTTTACCGTAGTTCTTGAGAATAAAATTATAGGCGCCAATACATATTATTGGTGCCTATTTTTTTATCAAAATATCTAATATAGTTCTTTTATGAGTGATCTAATTTCTCAAAATTTAAACATGATTTTTAAAACTCCTAAGGGAGAAACCGTTCATGCTCTTAAAGATTTAAATTTTACAATTAAAAAAGGAGAGTTGCTTACTGTACTTGGACCTTCTGGTTGTGGAAAAACAACTTTATTAAATATTACTGCAGGATTTATAAGACCAACTTCTGGAAAAATTTCTCTCAATAATAAAGAAATCAATGGTCCAGGCGTTGATAGAGGAATGGTTTTTCAACAAGGAGCTTTATTCGAATGGTTAACAGTTGCTGAAAATGTAAATTTTGGATTAAGAATGAAAGATAAAGATCCACTTCAAACTCAAAAAAAAGTAAATGAATGGTTAGATATAGTTGGATTGCAAGGCTTTGGGAATACACCTACATATCAATTGTCTGGAGGTATGCAGCAAAGAGTTGCACTAGCGAGATGTTTAATTAATGACCCCGATTTAATATTAATGGATGAACCATTAGGGGCACTTGATGCTTTAACTAGAGAAAAAATGCAGTCTTTGGTTCTCAAAATTTGGAAAGAAACTGGAAAAACAATAATACTAATAACTCACTCAGTAGAAGAAGCGCTATTGCTCGGTGAAAAAGTTTACGTAATGGCGCCTAGGCCAGGAAGAATCCATAAAGAGTATAAATTACCTTTTGCAGCTATGGGACTTAAAGAAGATTTAAGAAAAATCAAAAATAACAGTGAATTCGTATCTAAAAGAGAAGAAATACTTTCAATGATTTGGAATATGGAAGAAGAAATTATGGGTAAAGAAATTTAAATGATAACAGGATTTCTAACATTTTTATTCTTCTTCGCTATTTTAGGGTCAATTTTATATGGAAGAAAGTTGATAAAAACAGAAAAAGTAGACGCTGTTTTTGGAAATCCAGAAAGATCGAAGGGTGGAGTTCACTGGGTGATTGTTGGTAGTAGTTTTTTGCTGTTGGTTTGGCTTTATTATTCATGGGATATAGCTAAATCTTTCTTCCCGAAATCTGCTAACGAACTTTGTCAAGTTGGAAAAGTAAATGAATCTTTGCTTTCTCTTAAATATCTTTTTCCGATCAATGAACGGCAACTTAAAAGTACATCTGTTATTGAAACCGAGACCGAAAATTTAGATAATACAATCTTAGAGATAAAAAAATCTGAGAAAGTAAATGACCAAGATAAAGAAAAACTAATTAATTTTGTTACTAAGACAAAAAGTACAATTCCTTTGCTTACTAATGAAAAACTTTTAAATAACGAAACTAAAGAACAAATTAGAATAGTGACAGAAAAGATTAATATTTTAGCGAAAGATTTTGGAAACATTGATTATCCAAATGAAAGTCCAGAAGATCAGTTAAAAAGATTAAAAGCTTCTAAAGAGGAAGGTACATGGAGTGCGTCAAGTACTTCAGTAGAAAATACTATTGAGATACCATCTATTCCAAAAACAAAAAGAGGATTGAAATTTCAAGCCGCAGCGGTAGAGTTAAATTTAATTAGCGATCAATTTTTTGAGCTAAGAAATCATAATCAGCAATACACAACTGTACTTGAAAATCTTAAAAAAGAGATAAAAGATTACAGATCTGAATTAAGTTCTTCTGAAGAAATTTCTTCATCTTTTGCAAAAGATATTCTTAAAATTGCAAGAAGAATAGAATATGCAAGTATATTTCCACCTAAAACATTAAAAGATATGCAGGCATCTATAGTGAACTTTGATGAAGTTCAAAAAAAAGAACAAGGTGGTTTGAGGTGGGTTGATATACTTCTATTTCCATCTGGAACAATTATTTCTAGCGGACCTAGCTGTTCTGAACAAGGATCTGGTAGATGGCTTCCAAAACCTTCTGACACAGTCAATAAATTTGCTTTAATGTTAAATCCAAATGTTGGATTTAAACAAATCCCGTTAATTTGGTATGAAATGATGGATGTGAGTAAAGTATTTGGTTTTCTTCTACCAGATTGGATTGCAGATATTTTACCTGGTGAATATCCTGTTCATAACGAAAAAGGTGAAATCAAACCTAACTTTAAAAGTAAAGTTTTAAGTTTTGTGACTGGAGACTTTGATTTATTTAAAATACCAATTCCAACAGGACATATTTGGGATTCTTTTTTAAGAGTTTTTCTTGGATTAGTTGCAGGAATAATAGTTGGTGTGCCACTAGGATTATATATGGGTCTTAACAGATTTGCTAAAGGGTTTTTTGATCCACTAATTGAATTATACAGACCGGTACCTCCTTTAGCTTGGGCGCCTCTAGTTATATCTGTATTAGGCATAGATAATCTTGGTAAAGTTTTTTTATTATTTATGGTTTCATTATCAATCATGATAATTTCAGCTAGAGCTGGTGCTTCAGGAACCCAATTATCTAAAATTCATGCAGCTCATTCTCTTGGTGCCTCTAAATGGCAAATTTTAAGACATGTTATCTTTCCAAATTCATTACCTGAAATACTTACTGGGATAAGAGTTGCTACTGGAATGTGTTGGGGTACATTGGTAGCTGCAGAATTTTTAGCAGGTACAACTGGAGTAGGTTTCGTCGAAAATGTCGCAAAAAAATATTTTCAATATGAAGTAATCTGGATAACGATATTTATTATGGGAATGCTTGGATTAATTTTTGATATTGCTATAAGAAAGATAATTGACAAAACCATTCCTTGGCGAGGAAAAGGATAATTAAATTCGTTAAAATTATGATAGGCATTCTTGGCGGTATGGGCACGCAAGCTGGTTTAGACTTTTGTAGTAAGCTTGCCAAATTAAATAGAGGTAAATCTGATCAAAATTACCCAATTTTTTTATTATACAATAAGTCTAATATTCCCGATAGAAAACAAAACTTAAAAAAATATTCTAAAGTTTTAAAATCGTTAATTATTGGTTGTAAATTTCTTGAAAAAAATAAATGTAAGTTTATTTCAATACCTTGTAACACTGCCCATTACTGGTATGAAGATTTAAAAAAAACAATTAAAATTCCAATTTTAAATATGCCAAAAATTGTATATAAAAATGCTTCAAAAAATTGTAGGAAAGGATCTAGAATTGGCTTATTAGCGACAGAAACAACAATAAAAACTGGTATTTACAATAAATATTTTAAAAAGAAATACGATTTAATTTTTCCTTTTAAAAAACTACAAACAGATAGTGTAAATAAATCTATCAAACTGGTAAAAATGGGAAAAACTAAAGAGGCAGAAAAAGCTATTAAACCCGCGGTCAACTTCTTAATTAAAAGAAAATGTAAGAAGATCATTTTAGGCTGTACAGAGTTGCCAATTGCTATTTTTGCATATAAGTCTTTTAAAAAGGCAAAAGTATCTAAAATATTTATGGACCCAAATTTAATTTTAGCAGAAGCCTCGTTGAAAAAATATTGATGAACAAATTTATAATCATATTAATTTTAATTTTTCCTTTTTCATTAATTGCTAATGAAAATCCAAAGGATAAAAAAATAGCAAAATATGTGATGGAAAATATTCAAAAAGATTATGTTAATTGTTATAGCTTTTACAAAGTTGCAGCAGAAAGTTTCAAAAAAGCTGGAAAAGATAAATCATTAATTGATAATTTAGAAAAAAGTGCTGATGCAGCTTTGAAATATAATTATGATTTAGGAGAGATTATGGGTCTCAACTCTGAGGTAATGGCTCAAATGACAAAAGATAAAGTAAATAATTTTGTTAATCTAGCAAACAAAGACTTCTCTTCATTGGCAAAAAAATATGGGCTGGTTTGTAAAAACTTAGTCGAAAATCCTGAACAAAGAACTAATTATTGGGAAAAAAAAGGAAGAAAAATAATTAAGTGAAGATAAATTTCTTAAGGTCGAAGATTATTCAAATTTTTGAGAAACACAAATTATCCAAAAAACACTCAAAAGTTTGTGCAGATTATTTGATTAAAGCAGAACTTATAGAAGCAAAGTCTCATGGTTTAACAAGATTAAAAATGTATTGTAATCGAATAAAAAAAAAATTAATTAATCCAAAACCAAAAATTAAAATTAAAAGAATTAGCTCTTCTATTTCCTACGTTGATGCAGATAATAGTATTGGTTTTGTTTCTGCTGATATAGGAGTTGCACAAGCTATTAAGAATGCAAAGAAAACAGGAGTTGGTCTTGTTGCTATTAAAAATAGCGGTCATTTTGGATTATCAAGTTTTTACGCAGAACAAGCTGTAAAAAAAAATTTAATGGTTTTCTGTTTTACAAATGCTCCACCTGCCTTAGCTCCTTACGGCGCAAAAAAATCTTTATTTGGAACAAACCCTATTTGCTTTGGAGCGCCAACTGGCAAAACTCCATTTATTTTAGATACATCTACTTCAATTATAAATAGAGGTAAAATACGACATGCACATAAATTTGGGAAAAAAATTCCATATGGGGTTGCCTTAAATAAATTTGGTAAAATTACTACAAACGCTCGCGAAGCATTAAATGGAACTCAATTACCTATTGCAGGTTTTAAAGGATCAGGTCTTGCTTGGATGGTTGATATTTTAAGTGGTGTATTAACAGGTAGTAGTCATGGGGGAAAAACTAAAGATCCTTTTGATGATTTTAGCGGCCCACAGAACGTGGGACATTTATTTATTACAATTAATCCAAAAATATTTATTGGAAATAGATATATTAAAGAAATTAAAAAAAATATAAAATTAATTAAAAAACTTCCAAAAGCTAAAGGATTTAGTTCTATTTTATATCCAGGTGAAAGAAAAAATAATTTATATAAAAAAAATTTAAATAAAGATATACTAATACCAAGAAAAATTTTACAAGAAATGGTCGAATTAAATGTTGTCAAATAAAGAAATTATTTGTCCTAATAATTTATTAAAGATAGCGAGAGACAAAGGTCCTGCTAAAGCAGTAATAGTCAACGCAGGGAAAAAAGTTGCAATTTTATCAACTAAACAAGCAGTGGAAGCAAACCTAATAACTCCAATTTTTGTTGGCGATAAGACCATAATACAAGATATTGCAAAAGAAATTAATTGGGATATTTCTAGTTATGAAATTATTCATGAACCGATTGAGAATAATACTGCTCCTATATCAGCTAAACTAGCTAGCGAAGGAAAAGTAAAGATTATTGTAAAAGGACATATCCATACTGATGTTTTAATGAAGGCTGTTTTAAAAAGAGATTTAAATTTAATTGGAAAAAAAAGGTTAAGTCACATATGGCATATGACGCTTAAAGAAGATGACAAACCTTTCATTATTACTGATGGAGCTTTGAACGTGTTACCAAAATTAGAAACTAAAATGCATATACTAAAAAATTCTATTGATTTTGCAAAGCGTATAGGAATTTCTAGACCAAAAGTATCAGTGCTATCAGCCACTGAGGAAGTCTTAGATAGCATGCCTAGTTCTAAAGATGCTCAAGAATTAACGAAACGGGCTAAAGCAGAAGGAATAGAAGCTGATGTATTTGGCCCCATGGCATTTGATAATTCTGTCTCAGAAAAAGCTGCTCAAATAAAAGGTATTAAAAACGTTGTAGCTGGAAAAACAGACATTCTTTTGGTACCAAATGTTGAAGCTGGTAACGGGTTAGTTAAAATGATGATTTTCTTTATGGGAGCTTGTGCAGCTGGTGTAGTGGTAGGTGGAAAAGTTCCTGTTGTTATTACAAGTAGAGCGGACGATACACAAGCTAGATTAGCTTCTATAGCGGCAGCTGTTGTAGCTCTATAATGAGACGTCTAGAGAATTGGGATAATAATACTTGGCTCTCCTCAGAAAAATATATTTCCAAGTTTCACAAATTTTTAAGATTAAAATTTAAATTCAATAAGGACTCAAAAATACTTGATATTGGATGTGGAAGAGCAAATATAATTAGCTATCTACAAAAAAAATATAAATTTAAAAATAAAGCTACTGGTATAGATATTGTAAAAAATAAAAATATTAAGAAAAACATATTATTTAAAAAATTTGATGCTATTGATTATCTCAAAAGAAAAGAAAAATTTGACTTAATTATTATTAAACAAACTATTCATTTTTTTTCAAAAAAAAGGCTAATTTCATTGTTAAATCTTAGTAAAAAAAGTTTGAATTCAAGAGGTAAATTATTAATTTTTTCTCTCAAAACAAAAAATAATAAAATACCTTGTTATAATGATATGAAAAAAAAATTAATCAAAAGTTTGAAAAAAGATGAAGTTTTATTGAGAATGGTGAAAAAAAATTTATACAAAACTAATGAAACAAATTTTCATTTTAAAGTAAAAATTTCGAAACAAAAATATATTAAAATGATTAAAAATAGATATATTTCTTGTTTATTAAATGTAACAAATAGACAACTTAATAAAGGTATCGATGAAATTAAATTGAAACTTAAAAATCAAATTAAATTCACCGACACCTTAAAATGTATTAGCTTTAGAAAATAGTTATTTTCCTGGTTCTTTGTAATTACTAGCCATTTTTTGAGCAGTCTTTGCTACTTCATTAAGATCTATATCTTCCAAAATAGTAAAATCAGATATTGCTCCACTTGATGTTGCAACCATAGAAGCTGCAGCTGCTTGTTCAAACGTGCCTTCTATCTCAGCCATAAAGTCATACTTGCCTCTTAAGCCGGCGTATCTAGTAACCTTAGCACCAACAGATGCAGCTAATGCAGATGTTGCTGCTTTTCTATCTGTAGATGGATTGCTTACAAATCCTCCAAGACCTTTTGCAGTGTACTTACCTAGAGTTATAAATTTTGCCATTACTTCCCCCCTTTCTTATTTTTCAACAATTACTGTTCCAGAGTGAGGATCTGTAACTCCTAGCTCTGAAGACAGTTCTTCTAAAGTATGCCTAGCCTTATCCAAAAATTCAATCATCTTTGGTCTAGCTTTTGCTATATCATCTTCAGAATTCCACTCACCAATCATAAAAAATTCGTTTGGTTTTGTTTCAACATACTTTGCTGCAATCTGACCATCGAACTTTGGCATTTCATCAATTATTTTTAGGTATTCATCTCTGCTAGACGATTTAACTTTACATCTAACTATATTCATAAATTTTGCCATATTTTTCCCCTTTTTAATTAAACGTAAATCTTATCAGCTAAACCGTAACAAAGAATAGCGCTAATAATAACAAGAACGAGTGGAGCATATATTCCATCATTTCTTGTTTTTTTAGTTAAACCTGTCTTATCAATTTTTAAAGTATAAAAATTTGCAACTAATATTGAAACATTAATTATAAAAACTAAGTTAAAGAATGCCCAAGTAGCATCTAAGCCACCTGGTCTTACAAAAGCTACATAGATCGCCATTAAAACTAATGCAACCATAAACGAGCCAGCGAATCTAGTGATTAGAGTAGCTGTCTTATCTACTCCTCTACCTTTAAGAAATTTTTTAGTATCAAATACTAGTTGGTACGCGTAACTTCCAACTATAATGAAATGAGCTAAGTAAATTATTAAATAAAATGCGTTTCCAAATTTGTCTATCATATTATACTCCTTTAATTATTATTCCATTAGCCTCTGAGTTTGCTAATCGAATTGGTTTAATAGGTTTATATTCCTCAGAATTATACCATTCCAATGCCTTTTCATAAGTTGGGAATTTAATTACAACAGTTCTTGGGTGTTTCCACTCACCGTCAATAACTTTAAATTCTCCGTTTCTTACTAGATATTCTCCTCCAAATTTTTCTACTGTTGGTTTTACCTTGCCAACATATTCCTTATAGGCTTCTGGATTTTTTACATTAATGTTGGCTATAACGTATCCACTCATTTTAATAAATTCCAGATTTTACTATTTTATCTATTTCTCCCTTTGCCTCTGGTATTAATTTGTAAATATATTTATCACATTCGCCGGTTTTTTTTTCATCATATGGTTTTCCATAAAGTTCATCGATAGATTTATTAAGTTCTGTATTAATAAAATCCTCTTTTACTCCTTCTTTCATTAAATATGATGTTAAAAATTTCTTTGCCGAAATAGAATAAACAATCTTATCTAATTCTAAAGTACCCTGAGGTATCATACTGTTGGCATAATATAGTCCTGTACATTTCAATGCAGCTTTTTTGTCTATTTCACTTAAATGCCCTTCAGCATAAGCTGAGGAAAACGCTGTTAAAAATAGTATTATAAAAAATTTTTTCATAAATTATCCTCCATAAATAGTTCTAGATAATTTTTCTATTTCTTCTTTAGAACCAGGGATTAGTTTATAGATAAATTTATTACATTCATTATTCATGTCTTTATCAAATGGTTTGCCATAGACTTTGTCTACATGTTCGTTCATGCCTTTGTTCATCTCATCGTCGCTAACTTGTTCTTTTTGGAGAAAAGATCGTATTACTTTAACTGAAGCTAAAGCCATTTCCATGTCTGTAACCTCAATTGTATCAGCAGGTAAAACAGCCGTTGCACTATAATGTCCAAGACATTGAATAGTCTCTTGTTTTTGTTTTTTAGATATGTGTCCACCAGCATGAACTGAGGTAAAAACTAAAAAAAATATTATTGTTAAGAACTTGTTCATATTCGCTCCTTTTATATAAAATTAATTCTATTAGAATGTTTCTTAAATTATCTATGTTAAAAATTTATTACAGGTATGCAATTTGTCTACAACTATAGGATGAACTAAGGAGTAAGTATGATTTTAGGAGCAACACAAGAGCCATTATGTATTTCTTGAAAAGCTTCGGATCCCTTTTTTAGATCTCTAAACTCAATCCAACCTAAATCTCCTAATCTTTTTTCTTTTAAAATTTCTAAGGTCTTTTGAAAATCATTATTCGTATAACAGTAAGTTCCAACTAATGTTACTTCTTGAATTGTGAGTTTCTTAAAATCAAAAGTTCCAGAAGGTTGTGTTAATCCTATATGTAGAATTGTACCACCAGGGGCGATTGATTTGATAGCTTGATGTCGTGTAGCCTCGAGACCGACGGACTCTAATATCAAATCAAAATTATTTGCTTTAATTGATTTATCATTTGGAGATACGAAATTTGCTTTTAAATATTTATTGCACTCATCTAATCTTTTTTTATTTGGATCTGACATTATAATATTGGTAGTTTTTTTCTCTTTATTTAATACTAAACCACATAACAAACCTATCGCACCTGCTCCTTGAATTAATATTTTGCATTCGGATAAAGGTTTTTTTAAATTTTGTTCAGCTAATAAAACGGCATGTAGAGCTACAGCAGCAGGTTCAGCTAATGCTGCCTCTTTGATATTTAATTTTTCTGGAACTTCAAAAATGTTTTTTTCTGGTACTGAAACTAATTCCGCCAATCCCCCTTCTCTTTTAATTGGTGTGCTCATCCCAATCATTGTTCTTTCTGGACATAAATGTTCGCTCTTATTTTTACAATAGTCGCAATTTTCACAACTTATTAATGGATTTATAACGACATCTTTATTCTTAAATTTGCCATCTAGACTAGTTCCACTCACTTCGTGACCTAATATTAGTGGTGGTATTCTTCTCTCATCATTACCATGGTAAGCGTGCATATCTGAACCACAAATTCCTGAAGCTTTTACTTTTATTATAGACTCACCTGGTTTTGCGATTGGATCTTTTTCTTCCCTAAAATCTATTTTATTAGTACCAGTGTAAACTAGTGCTTGCATTAATTTGAAAAGCCGTATTTTCTTAATCTTACATCTGCGGTTCTAGCGTGGGCTTCCATTCCCTCTGCTCTGCCTAATCTCGCAGCTGTAGCACCAACAACTTCTGTGGCTTCTTTTGTCATTCTTTGGAAAGTAAGAGTTTTTATAAATTTTCCTACAAATAAACCACCTGTATATCTACCACCACCTTTAGTTGGAAGAATGTGATTTGTCCCAGAACATTTATCTCCGTATGCAACAGTTGTTTCTTCACCTAAAAATAATGATCCATAATTTCTTAATCTTTTTAACCACCAATCTAAGTTTTCTGCATGAACTTCTAAATGTTCAGATGCATATTTATCACTTACTTCTGCCATTTCTTCATTATTATTACATAGAATTACTTCACCATAATCTTTCCAGGCTGCTGTTGCGTTTACTTTTGCTAATTCGGGTAGTTCATTAATTAATTCAGGAACTCTTTTCATCGTAAAATCTGCTAACTCTTTATCTGTGGTGAATAACCATGCAGGAGAATTATATCCATGTTCCATTTGACCAACTAAATCCACTGCAACTATTTCTTTATCTGCAGATTTATCTGCAATAATTGCAATTTCTGTTGGACCAGCAAACTGATCTATTCCAACTTTTCCGTAAACAATTCTTTTAGCTTCAGCAACATATTGATTACCAGCGCCAACTAAGAAATCTACCGGTGGGTTTTTAAAGCAACCATGTGTTAAAGATCCTATAGCAGCAACACCACCTAAATTCATAATTACATCAGCTCCACAGTGATTAGCTGCAAAAATTATTCCAGGATTTGCTCCATCTTTGTCTTTCGGAGGGCTGGCACAAATAATAGTTTTAACACCAGCTACTTTTGCAGGTGTAATGGCCATTACAGCAGAAGAAATATGCGCATATCTTCCTCCAGGAATATAACAACCAGCAGTGTCTACTGGGATCAATCTTTGTCCAGCAAATAATCCTTTGGATAACTCAACTTCAAATCCATTGTTCATACTTTTTAATTGATGTTCTGCAAATTTTTTAATTCGCTCGTGGGCAAATTTAACGTCATCTTTAGTTTTTTGATCAACTTTTTTAATTGCTTCTTCGATTTTATCTTTTGAAACAATTACTTCTCCCTCATATTTGTCAAATTTTTTATTAAGTTCTTTAAGTGCCTCTTCTTTTCTTTTTGCAATATCATTAAGAATATCTTGCACCGCGGCTTGTGTTTTGTGATCATCCGTCTCTGGAGTTTTAGCTGCTTTTTTTATATATTTAACTGCCATAAAGTAATGTTGGTAACCACAAAGCAATTTGTGGAAATACTACTATTAATACTAATCCAATAATTTGCAAGACCATAAATTGCATCATTCCAAAATAAATATCTTTTAAATCCCATTCAGGCACCACACCTTTTAAAAAATAGGCTGAAAGTGCGACAGGTGGAGATAGCCAGGCGGTTTGCAGATTGACGGCAACTAATATAGCAAACCATGTCAAATTGAACCCTAGAGCTTCAACTAAAGGTAAAATGATTGGAATTATAATCATCACTATTGGTACCCATTCTAAAGGCCAGCCTAATAAAAATATCATTACCATTATCATTGCTAAAATAAGGTACTTATTCATTTCTAAGCCTAATAAAAATTCAGTAAGTAATGTAGGTGTTCCTAATCTAGCAAATACTGCTCCAAAAAAATTTGAGGCTGCTACTAAAACCATTATCAAAGCAGTTATTTCTAAAGTTTTAACTAAAGCTTCTTGTAATTTCGGTAATGTTAATTTTTTATACGCTAATGATAAAAGAAGTGCGCCCATTGCTCCACAACCTGCAGCTTCCGTAGGAGTAGCAAAACCAAATAAAATACTTCCAAGTGCAGCAAAAACTAAAGCAGCTGGTGGAACTAGTCCTAAAAAGAATTCAATCCAAACTTTTGTCATACTTGTTGCTCTCATTTCTACAGGTAAAGGTGGCCCAAGTTTTGGGTTCAACATACATCTAACTGTCGTGTAAGCTGCGTACAACGTAGCTAATAATATTCCAGGAAATATAGCTGCAGCAAATAAATCAATTACAGGAATTTCCATTATTGGTCCCATTACTACAAGCATGATGCTTGGTGGAATTAAAATTCCTAAAGTTCCTCCAGCAGTAATTGTTCCTGCCGCTAACCTTACATCATAACCTGATCTATTCATTGATTTGGCAGCCATTATTCCTAAAATTGTTACTGAAGCTCCTACAATCCCTGTTGCTGCTGCAAATATCACCGAAACAAATAAAACAGCGTAATATAGTGATCCTCTAACTCTTGCTAACATTAGTTGGAACGCTGAAAACAGTCTTTCCATCAGCCCGGCTTGTTCCATCATAATCCCCATAAAAACAAAGAGCGGGACGGCGGCGAGAGTTTGTTCAGTCATGACCATAGAAAACTGCAAGGTCATTAAATAAAAAACTAGTTTTCCAAATCCTAAATAACCAAACACAAACCCTAAAAATATCAGTGTAAATGAAATAGGAAATCCTACAAATATCGCAAAAAGCATTACTCCAACAAGAATAAAACCAAGAACTGCTGGATCTATCAATTCAGCAATCATTTACTATCTCCAGGCCACTCACCTTTTTTTGCTGCCCAATAACTTTTTAATAATTCTGAAATACCTTGGATTAAAAGAAATATAATTCCAACGAGTAAACATGTTTTTATTGGCCACATATATGGCATCCATGTTGTGTCCATCCCTCTTTCTCCTCTTTGTATTGACTCACCTACATAGCCAATTGTCATGTAAAGAAAGACTAGTAAGCCTGGGAAATAAAATAAAATATATAACCAAAAATCTACAAGTCCTTGATTTTTAATTTTAAAATTTCGATATAGAAAATCTGCTCTTATGTGAACACCTTTAGAAAGAGCATAGCCTGCTCCTAGCATAAATAATGCTCCGTATAAAAATCTACTAATATCATAAGCCCAAATTGTAGGCGCCAAAAAAAATTTTCTCATTATGACCTCATAGGTCATAGCAAAAATTAGAGGCATTAAAATCCAGCAAACGACATTACCAACCTTCTTACTAAATTTATCTATTGATGTAATTGTATTTGCCATCCATGATGGCATATCGTCAGGCATCTCGCCTGATCCTCCACGCCTTTCAGCAATCATTTCATCTGATTTATCTAATTTTGTTCTTAAAGGCATTGGCTCCTTTTTTTTTATTTAAAAAAATAAAGCGGATCATTTAATTGATCCGCTTTATTATAATTTTTACTTAATGACTATTTTAATGTCGCTGCGTGAGCCATTCCTAGCTTAGCGTTTGACATTTGAGCACCGCTCCAGAATGGTACAGCAATATCAGCAAATTCTTTCATTGATTTGTAAACTTTAGCGAAGAATTTGTTATCCGCTGCATTTTTATTCAATGTTTTCTTTGCTGCTGCCATATATTCTTTAAAGTAGTCTGAAGGAGTATCTTCTAAGATTACACCGTGCTTAGTAGTAAGTTCTCTTAAAGCTTTTCCATTTTCATAGATTCTGTAACTTAGAGACTTAGCTAATGAAGCGTTTGCAGCTACCTCAAGAGATTTTTTCTCATGAGCAGTCATTTTTTTGTAAGTTTTTCCAGTAATATAAAAGTCAGCATTTACTACTACTTGGTGTAAACCCTGTAGGTAATAGTGTTTTAATACTTTTTGAAAACCAAATGTTAAATCTGGTTTTGGACAACACCACTCTGCTGCATCGATTGTACCTGCTTGTAATGCTGGAAGAATATCTCCCCCACCCATTGCAACAGATGCTATACCGATGTCTTTATATGTTTGACCAGGAATTCCTGGAGGTGTTCTGAACTTATATTTTCTAAAGTCAGCCATATCTTTAATTGGTTTTGGAAACCAACCTAAAGCTTCTGGACCTACAGGTTGAAGCATAAATCCTTTTATGTCTCTTCCCATTTCTTTCCAAAGTTGGTCGTATAACTCTTTACCACCACCGTATTGGAACCAAGATAAGAATGCTAAGTTATCTATACCTACTCCACCACCTGCTACTGGCGAACCAAATAACATAGCTGCAGGATGATCACCAGACCAATAGTGAGTCCAAGCAAATCCACAGTCAATTAATCCTTTGTCGACTGCGTCTAATGTTTCTTTAACTCCTACAACAGCTCCTGCTGGTAAAATTTCAAATTTTAATGAACCATCAGTTAATTCTGTTACAGTGTCAGTAAAGTCCTTTAACATCTTCACTTCATCAGCTTTAGTGTTAAGAACGGTCTGACATTTTAAAGTTTTAGCGTTTGCAGTAGTCATTGAAAAACCAACAAATACCGCTAAACTTAAAACTACAGTTAATAATTTTTTCATTATTCCCCCGTTTTGTTTGTTAATTATTAAAATTAAACTTGATAAGAGCCTTGAAGTCAAACTAAAGTCTTAAAACCATAGGTTGTAATAGACATATTGGAAATTAATAAATTTCTGACCTATAAGGTATTTATTCATGGAAGAATTTGACTATATAATAATTGGAGCTGGGTCTGCTGGGTGTGTTTTAGCCAACCGACTTACAGCCAATTCAAAAAATAAAGTTTTATTATTAGAAGCTGGAGGAAAAGATACATATCCCTGGATACACATTCCAGTGGGTTATTACAAAACCATGCATAATCCTAAAGTAGATTGGTGCTTTCATACAGAAAAAGATGAAACTATGGCTAATAGATCAATTCGTTACCCAAGAGGGAAAACGCTTGGTGGAAGTTCATCTATAAATGGTCTCCTTTGGATTAGAGGTCAAAGTAATGATTATGACAACTGGAGACAACAAGGAAATACAGGATGGGCTTGGAAGGATGTGCTTCCATATTTTTTAAAATCAGAAAATAACGAGTTAGGAAAAGGTGAATTTCATAATGATGATGGACCGATAACGGTAACTAATAAAAAAATTAACTTGAAAATGTTAGAGGAATTTCAAAATGCAGCAGAGGAATATGGCATTCCTAGAACTAATGATTTTAATACTGGGGATAATTTTGGAGTTGGATATTTTCAATTTACCACAAGTCGTCAAAAGTTATTAAAATTACGATGTAGTGCTGCTAAAGGATATCTTAATCCTATAAAAAAAAGAACGAATTTAAAAATAATAGTTAATGCCCATGTTCAAAAAATTAATTTTTTGGGTAAAAAAGCCGTAAGCGTAAATTTTTACAACAACGGAAAATTAACAACAATAAAAGCAAATAAAGAAATATTACTTTCAGCTGGGTCAATTGGCTCACCTCACATTTTACAAGTATCCGGTGTTGGAGACTCAAAAAAATTAAAATCTCACGGGATATCAATTGTACAAGAATTATTAGGAGTCGGAAAAAATTTACAAGACCACTTAATGTTTAGACCAGTTTATAAAGTAAAAAGATTAAAATCTCTTAATGGGAAGATTAATAGTTTATTTGGAAATCTACTAATTGGATTGGAATATATATTTAATCAAAGTGGACCAATGACAATGGGTGCCAGTCAAGTTTGTGGTTTTCTTAAAAGCGATCCATCGAGAGCTACTCCTAATTTACAGTTTCATGTTCAGCCAATTAGTACAGATATTTTAGGTGCTACTAAAATGCACGACTTTGACGGCATCACTCCAACTATTGCAAATATTAGACCTACTAGCAGAGGTGAAATAAATATCAGAAGTAATGACAGCAGAGATAATCCAAAAATCAAAATGAACTATTTGTCAACTCAAGAAGACAGAGACGTTGCGGCGAAAGGTTTAAAAATTGTAAGAAGGATAATGTTGGAAACAGATGCATTCAAAAAATATGAGCCAGAAGAGTATAGACCAGGAGCGCATATCACAGATAACGAAGAATTAGTTCAAGCTGGTAGCGAACATACCCAAACAATCTTTCATCCTGTTGGAACTTGTAAAATGGGAAATGGAGACGACTCGGTTGTTGATGAAAAACTAAAAGTTAGAGGAATAGAAAATTTAAGAGTTATTGATGCATCAATCATGCCTAATATCACCTCAGGCAACACTAATGCACCTACCATAATGATTGCTGAAAAGGCGGCAGACATGATATTAAATTCGTAAACATGTCCGAACAATTAATTATATTTTCACAAATAGTTTTCATAGATCTCATTTTAGCAGGAGATAACGCTATCATTATTGGAATGGTAGCATCTAAATTTCCTCCTAATCAAAGAAAAAAAGTTATCTTTTGGGGTATAGGTGGTGCCGTAGTTTTAAGAATAATTCTTACTTTGTTAACAGCGTACCTTTTGCAAATAACAGGGTTAAGATTGGTAGGAGGGATTCTTCTACTTTATGTAATTTATAAACTTTATACTGATGTTATTAAAGGCGAAGAAGTTAATGATAAAGATATTAAAATAGACAGATCGAACTTACTAAGAGCTATCTGGACTATTTTATTAGCTGACTTTACTATGAGCCTAGACAATGTATTGGGAGTAGCTGGAGCAGCTGGACACCATTATCATTTGTTAATTTTTGGATTAGTTTTATCAATTATTATGATGGCTGTTGCAGCTAATTTAATTTCACAATGGATAAAAAAATATAAGTGGATTGCTTGGGTTGGTTTATTGGCTATACTATTTGTGGCAATAGATTTAATATACACTGATCTGAAGTTGATTTTATAAATATGTATTTAAAAAGATATAATTTAAAAGGTAAGTATTCTCTAGTAACTGGAGCAGGTAAAGGTTTAGGACGAGCATGTGCAATAGCTTTAGCTGAAGCAGGATCAAATTTAATATTAATCAGTAGAACAAAAAAAGATTTAGATTCTGTTGCAAGAACAGCAAAAAAACATAAAGTTAAATGTAAAACATATGTGTGCGATTTAACTAATTACATTCAACTAAAACAAGTTATAAATAGCCAGCAAAAAATAGATGTTTTAATAAATAACGCGGGAACAAATATTCCTGAACATTTTTTAAAAATACGTAAACAAGACATGGAGAAAGTAGTTAAGATAAACACTATCGCTGCTTTCAATGTTGCTAATTTAGTAGCTTTAAAAATGGTTCAAGCAAAAAATAGAAAAAAGATCGGTGCTGCAATAGTTAATATGTCCTCTCAAATGGGTCATGTTGGAGGACCTATTAGAAGTGTTTACAATATGACGAAATTTGGTATTGAAGGTTTAACTAAAGGTATGGCAATAGATTTAGCTAAACACAATATAAGAGTTAATAGCATTGCTCCAACGTTTGTGGTGACTCCAATGACAAAAAAATTTTTTAAAAATAAAAGTTTTAGAAAAGAAGTTTTAGGCAATATTCCTTTAGGAAGATATGCAGAACTACCTGAAATATCATCTGCTGCAGTTTTTCTAGCTTCTGATGCAGCCTCTATGATAACTGGAACTTCATTATTGGTAGATGGCGGATGGACAGCAAGATAGTAAAAATATTTATTTATTTTTCAATTATAGTTTTTTCAATTCAGAATTCTTTTGCAGTAGAATTTAAGGGCAAGTTTGAACAAGGATCATTCATAATTGGAAAAACTGATCCTAACTCTATAGTTAAGATAGATAAAAAAAATGTAAAAGTTTCGGATGATGGTTTTTTTGTTTTTGGTCTGGGAAGAGATCGAAAAAATGATGTGCTAATTCAAGTTTTGAAGGATGGAAAGTTAGAGGTATTCGAAAAAAAAGTTTTTAAAAGAGAATACAAAATACAAAGGATTGATGGTTTACCCGAAAAAAAAGTTACTCCTCCAAAAGAAGTTTACGATAGAATAAAAAGAGAAAATAAACTAATAGGTGATGCTAGGTCTATAGATAGTGATTTAACATTTTTTACTAAAAAATTTGTTAATCCTCTAGATGAAGCAATAGTGACCGGTGTGTATGGCAGTCAAAGAATATTAAATGGTAAACCAAAATGGCCTCATTATGGAGTAGATTTTGCAGCTAAAGAGGGAACAAAAATTAAAGCGATGCTAGATGGAACTGTTACTATGGTTGAGTCCGATTTGTTTTATACCGGTGGAACTTTAATATTTGATCATGGACACGGTGTTTCTACTTTATATATGCACATGAAAGATATTTACGTGACTAAAAGTCAAAAGGTTAAGCAGGGAGAAATCATAGGCACTGTGGGTTCTACAGGAAGATCAACTGGCCCACATCTAGATGTTAGGCTGAATTGGTTTAATATTAGATTAGATCCCTCGAATGTTCTTGATTTAAATTAGACTTTTTTGCTGTTTCATATCGGATTTTTTAATCCCCGCAACTCTAACTGGTTTTTTCATTGCATCTCTTCTAAAAGGTTCGCCTAACTCCTGGTTTAAAATAACTTCAATAAATGTAGTGATACCCTTTTTTTGATCTTCACATGATTGCTTGATAGCTTTAGTAGTTTCTTCCATAGTCTTAACAGTAACACCTTTTAATCCACAAGCGTCAGCAACTTTAGAGTAACTTAATTCAGGATCTAATTCTGTGCCTATAAAATTATCATCAAACCATAAAATAGAATTTCTTTTCTCTGCACCCCATTGATAATTCCTAAAAATAACCATTGAAATTGCTGGCCATTCTTTACGTGCACATGAGCTCATTTCATTCATGCTTATTCCGAATGCACCGTCTCCTGCAAAACCTATTACAGGTGTTTTTGGACAACCAATCTTTGCTCCAAGAATTGCTGGAAAACCATATCCACACGGGCCAAACAGTCCTGGTGCCAAATATTTTCTACCTTTTTTCAAAAGTTGGGTAAGCGTTTCCTATGGCACAATTGTTTCCAATATCACTTGAAATAATAACATCTTTTGGCATACCAGCTTGTATTGCTCTCCAGGCCTGCCTTGGTGACATTCTGTCTTTATCTCTTTCTCTTGCCTCTTTGTTCCAAACAGTGCCTGCATCATCTTCCTCGTGATCTAGGCTAGATAATTTTTGAAGCCAGGCAGATTTTGTTTGGTGAATTAAATCTTTTCTTTTTTGTCTTTCAGTGTCTCCAGCATTTGAAGAAAGCTTACTTAATAATTGTTGAGCAACAAGTTTTGCATCGCCGCATATGCCCACTGTTACTTTTTTTGTTAATCCAATTCTATCAGAATTCATATCTACTTGAATTATTTTTGCATTTTTCGGCCAGTAATCCATTCCGTAACCTGGCAATGTAGAAAAAGGATTTAGTCTTGTTCCTAAAGCTAGAACAACATCTGCTTTAGCAATTAATTCCATTCCAGCTTTTGAGCCATTATATCCTAAGGGTCCGACTGCTAAAGGATGGCTTCCAGGAAAACTATCATTATGTTGATAACCAGAACATACAGGTGAGTCTAATTTTTCTGCTAACTTCACACAATCTTCAATCGCTCCTCCAATTACAACACCTGCGCCAGAAAGTATAACTGGAAATTTTGCATCTGAAAGTAATTTTGCTGCTTTATCGATTGCATCTACTCCTCCTGCTTGTCTTTCTAGTCTTACTATTGGAGGTAAATCAATATCAATAACTTGTGTCCAATAGTCTCTAGGGACGTTAATTTGTGCTGGAGCAGATCCTCTAATAGCTTTTTCAATTACACGGTTTAAAACTTCCGCCATTCTTGAAGGATCTCTTACTTCCTCCTGATAGCAAACCATGTCTTTAAATAAATTCATCTGTTCAACCTCTTGAAAACCTCCTTGACCCATGGTTTTATTTGCAGCTTGAGGTGTAACCAAAAGTAATGGGGTATGATTCCAATAAGCAGTTTTAATAGGAGTTACTAAACCTGTTATACCAGGTCCGTTTTGGGCTATAACCATGGACATTTTTCCTGTTGCTCTTGTGTAACCATCAGCTATAAGTCCTCCATTGGTTTCATGAGCTACGTCCCAAAAAGTAATTCCAGCGTCAGGGAAAATATCAGAGATGGGCATAAAAGCTGAACCTATTATTCCAAAAGCGTGTTCAATGCCGTGCATTTGTAAAACTTTTACAAAAGCTTCCTCAGTAGTCATTTTTGCCATAGAAATCCTTAAAATATTTTTAAAACTCTCTTTAAATATATCAAAATTTAGTCTATATCCATTAAATATTTTATGTCACAGCCAGACTTAATTATCCACGATGAAAAGGACAACGTAGGCGTAGTTGTTATTGAAACAACTAAAAAAGGCCAAGAATGTAGCGCTTGGATAATGGAAAACGATAAAACAATTAAAGTCAGTTCGACCAATGAAGTGCCTTTAGGTCATAAAATTGCTCTTAAAGATCTTAATGAAGGCGATACGATTTTAAAATATGGTCACGACATAGGTAAAGTGGTTAAATCAATTAAAAAAGGTGACCATGTTCATGTACATAATGTAAAAACGAAGAAATGGTAATTTAATGGAAATTCCAAAAAGTTTTTTAGGGTTTAGACGAGAAAATGGAAGGGCTGGAACAAGAAACCACGTAATAATTCTACCAGTAGACGATATTTCTAATGCTTGTGCTGAAGCAGTTGCTAACAATATTAAAGGGACTATTGCTTTACCTCACTCTTATGGGAGATTACAATTTGGAGCAGATCTAGAGCTCCATTTTAGAACAATGATAGGTACGGGTAAAAATCCTAACGTGGCCGCAGTAATTGTAATTGGAATTGAACCTAAATGGACAAAAAGAATCGTTGACGAAATAGCAAAAACTGGAAAACCAGTTGAAGGTTTTCATATAGAAAGGACTGGCGATATTGGTACTATAATGAAAGCCTCAAAAAAAGCTCAAGAATTTTCTCAATGGGCTTCAGAAAAACAAAGAGAAGAATGTCCATTAAGTGACTTATGGATATCTGTTAAATGTGGAGAGTCAGATACTACCTCAGGACTAGCATCAAATCCAACGGTAGGTAATTTAATGGAAAAATTAGAACCTTTCGGTGTTCATCTGTGTTTTGGAGAAACATCAGAACTAACTGGCGCTGAAACAGTTTGTGCCGCTAGGGGAGCGACTCCTGAGGCAAAAGAAAAATTTATGAAAACATGGACTTCCTATAATGATTTTATTTTAAAAGAAGCAACTGACGATCTTTCTGAAAGCCAACCAACTGCTGGAAATATAGCAGGAGGTTTGACTACTATTGAGGAAAAAGCTTTTGGAAATTTTCAAAAAATTGGAAATTTAAAATTTATTGACGTTTTAGAACCTGCTGAAGAACCAAAAAAAGGTAAAGGATTATACTTTATGGACACTTCATCAGCAGCAGCAGAATGTGTAACCTTACAAGCTGCTGGCGGTTTTAATATCCATTTGTTTCCAACAGGACAAGGCAATATTATTGGTAACCCAATTGAACCTGTGGTTAAACTTACTGCAAATCCTTTAACGGCAAAATTAATGAAAGAGCATGTAGACTGTGATGTCTCAAAAATTTTATCTAGGGAAATGAACTTATCTCAAGCTGGCGATGAATTGATAAAAACAATGTTAAGAGTTGCAAACGGAAGGCTAACTTGTGCTGAAGCCTTAGGCCATAAAGAGTTTGTAATGACAAAACTTTATAGAAGTGCTTAAAAAATTATTTTTCTGGAAATTTAACTTCATCTTTTTTAAGTTTGTCTTTATTTCTAAAGTCACTTAATAATTTTTTAACTATCGGGCTCATGAATTTTCTCATCCAGGCAGCTAAGGCTCCCAAAGATATTGCTAAAATTATTGCAAAAGCTCCATACAATAGTGGAGACTCATTTGAAAACTTTAATGTAAATTCTGCAAAAAAGTTTAAATCATTATTAATGACTTGTTCTTTAATTGGGTCATTGGACTTATCTCTAAAGAAAGAGTCATAAGCAATTGCAATAGCAACTGAGCATAATAATAAGGCAAATAACGTTTTTAAATGAGAGCTATCTAAGTATTGACCTAATTTTTGTCCTAACTGTACTCCTAAAATTGATCCTAATATCAAAGGCACTACAAGTGTTAAATCAATTGATCCATAATTAAATGCATGAAGTATAGTTACAATTGCACTAATAAAGATTGTTACAAATAAAGAAGTCCCTGGTATTAATTTAAGAGGCATTCCCACAATATAGATCATTGCTGGTACCATTAGAAACGCTCCACCTATTCCCATCATAGCAGCAACAAACCCTACAACTAAACCCAATAAAATAGGTGTAAGCGCACTTTCATATAACTTTGATTTGGGAAAGCGCATCCTTAATGGAAGACCTTGGAACCAATTATGTTCATGTAATTTTTTTTTAATAATTATTTTTTTTCTAGCTTGGTCTACTTCTTTAACTCCTTCAATAATCATTAGAGTACCTACTATTGCTAATAGATACATATATAATAAAGAAATAATTAAACTAATTTTTCCAATCTCTGAGAAATACGTGAATGTAGTAATTCCTATGAGTGTTCCTATAATTCCTCCACTTACAATTAGTAATCCCATTTTATAATCTAAGGTATTCTTAAACCAGTGAGTAAGAGATCCCGATACAGAAGTGGCTAAAATATTGTTTACTTCATTAGGTACTGCATAGACTGGTGGTATTCCCATAAAAATAAGAAATGGTGTCATTAAAAAACCTCCACCAACTCCAAATAATCCCGATAATACCCCTACTGAAAAACTTAAGAAAAGTAATAAGAAAATATCTACATTGACTTGCGCTATAGGTAGATAAACTTCAAGCATATCAATAAGTATGCCTCTAATATAACTATGTCAATAAATAGATAAGCCTATAAAAATTAGTTTTATTGGGATTATTTTATTAAAAAAATGTAATGAAGGTACCTGTTAGAATCACTGCCCAGAATGCAGATAGTCCAATTTGAAGAAATAATCTAATGTTGAATAAGTTTGATAATTTGGTTTTAAATTTTTGATTGAAATTTATTACGAACATTAATCTTGTGTAACATAAGACTAATATTATACAAAAAAATATATTTTGACAACTTGACGCACCTAATAGATAGTTGCTCCAAATACTTTTACTGATTCATCTTCGATACCTAAAACTAATCGACCAAGAAACTCTCCAGGCATTGTATTGCTAGTTTGTTTATAAAGAACAGTTACAAATTGAGCTCTCCTAATACAGCCTAAAAACTCTTGTTTTTCTGATAAGCTAGTTAGTAGTTTGTTATTAGCCCACTGTTTTCCCAGTTCTACTTCATTAGCTCCGTAAAGCATTTGAGATGAAAAATCTTTAGTAAAGCCGCCGTAATCTTTAATATTTGAAGTTTTTACTAAATTATCCCAAATAGGTTGGGCTATTTCTTTAATCTCTTTGTCAGATTTCTCAAGTAACTTCATTAAAATTTATGAAGCCTTCTTTTCCTTTTTGTCGTCTACAATGTGATATACAGGAACCTTTTCCATTGTAAACTTTTTAGTTTTAGGATCTCTTCTTGAAACTGTTAAACAATGCCAATTTTCATCATCAAGTTTTAAATGATCACCTCTATAATAGTACCCTGGCCAACGAGTTTCTTTTCTAAACTTGGTATGTTCTGTTACACATTGAGAGGTAATAGTTCTGTGTTTTAACTCCCATGCTCTCATCAGTTGGTGATAATCCTCTGCTCCAACGTTTTCTAAATCTTCTTCCAGCCATTTAAGAAGCTCTAAACCTCTATTAAGCATATTTTCATTGGTCATGTAGTTTGTTGCTATACCACCAACGTACTCATCCATTATTCTTTGAAGTCTTTGAAGTCCTTGAATTGGAGAAATATAGCTAGGTGAAACAGTTCCACCTGTTATTTCGTTTCTTCCAACGGTATAATTTTCTAAAGGTTTGTAAATTACTTCTTTTAGATCTGTATATTGTTTTTCGCTAACTTTAATTCCTTCAGCCTTTTTTATCTTCTATGTACTTACAGGCTGCTTTAGCAGCAAGACGTCCTTCAGTGAATGAGCCAGAAGAAAACTTATGGGCACTCCCACCGACGGTATCTCCAGCTCCAAATAAACCCTCTACAGTTAACATTCTATTATAACCCCAGAAATATTCTGGTGGTGAAAGATCCTCTGGTCCACTAACCCAAGCTCCTGAACAAGTTGCATGAGATCCCATTACATAAGGTTCAGATGTGGTTAATTCTGGATTTGTGTATTTTGGATCAATATTTTGTGAAGCCCATACAACTGCTTGACCAACAGTCATTCCTAAAAAGTTTTCCCAACCAACAGTTTCTAAGTGCGGATCTTGAAATGCTTCCTTCGTTACCATTTGAATAGGTCCACCACCAGCCATAACCTCTTGAATAAAAGCATGATTTCTCAAACATGTCGGTGTTGGATGATGGTCAATATATTCGCCAACTAAATTTTTTGTGTGGTCATACCATTTCTTCTCATAATTTTCACCATTGGCATTTTGTGTGTAAGTTTTTAAATGTAAAAAATATGCTCCAACTGGTCCATAACCATCTTTAAATCTACATAAAACAATTCTATTTTCCATTTGGGTCATTTTTGCACCCACTGCTATAGGTAAGGCATAAGCAGAGCCATTACTCCATGGGGCATACCAAGTTCTTCCCATACCTTCTCCAACTGCTCTAGGTTTAAAAATATGTGATGCACCACCAGCAGCTACAATAACTGTTTTTGCCTTAAACACGTGGTAATCTCCGGTTCTCATGTTAAATCCAACTGCTCCACCAATTCTATTATCTTTTTCATCATCCATTAAAAGATGAGTTACCATAATTCTATTATATATTTTATCTGCAGATTTTTTTGCAGCTTCGGCAACTATGGGTTTATAACTCTCTCCATGGATCATTATTTGCCATTTACCTTCTCTCAAATATCTTCCAGTTTTTTCATTTTTCATCATAGGTAGACCCCATTCATCAAACATGTGTACAGTTGAGTCTACATGGCGTGCCATGTCATAACCTAGATCTTCTCTAACCATTCCCATTAAATCATTCCGAGCATATCTTACATGGTCTTCTGGTTGGTTTTCATTCCACTGCATTCCCATGTAACAATTGATCGCGTAAAGGCCTTGAGCAACAGCGCCACTACGATCAATATTTGCTTTTTCGACACAGACTATTTTTAAATCTCTTCCCCAATGTCTAGCTTCAAACGTTGCCCCAGTACCGGCCATGCCGCCACCGATAATTAAAACATCGCTTTCTTCAACATGTGTTTTAATTTTAGCCATTAATAGTAAACACCTTTTTTAAATGTATCTTTATTTATTGTTGGGAGGTCTCCATCAATATTTAAACCATTTGGTTCAGTATAAAGTCTTTGTGTAGTAATTTCTCCCTGATTAGGTTTATCTTCTTCAGATAGTTTAGGGATAAATTTTCCCCAAGGTTTAGTTGTTATTGGAGATACAAAGTTTTTTTCTGTTCCATTTCTAAATTTAATTCTCCAAGATATAGTTCCCTTTTCTTCTTCACGTCTCACTCTTACACTATGACCCATGGGCGCAAAATCTGCATAGCCCCGAACATCGATCGCATGATTTGGGCAAGCTTTGACACAAGAGTAACATTCCCAACAAAAATTTGGTTCTATATTTTTAGCTCGTCTTATAGTTTCGTCAATGTGCATGATATCTGATGGACAAATATCTACGCAGTGACCACATCCATCACATCTTGTCATATATACAAAAGTTGACATAAATTATTTTTCCTCTCTTCTTTTAGTTATCATAAATAGCCTAATAATGCTTTGGTTGTTCTCTTTTTATACCCAATCCAAACTGTTGCGGAGCTTCAGCTGGTGGAGGCAAATTGTCTCTAGATCCATCGGCTTCAGCTAAATTCTTTTGAATTGCTGCTCCAGGTTTATAAAACATGTGCGCAAATTTAGACCAATAAACACCACCAAACAAAATTAGATTTGAGACAATATATAAAATTAAAAATAAATAACTTAAACCCATCATTCCTGAATATTGAGTAAATGACCAAGCTAGGCCAAATGTTGCACAAGCCAAAAGAGCTAAAACAAATAGATCTGCTTGTATAATTCTATACCATGGGTGCGCCTCTGCAAGTACATCCACTCTTAAAAAAAACCAAAACCAATAACCTCCTAGACATGTAACTATTGCTCCTACGTGCCACATTATTGTTATGCTAGAAGGTGTTGAAGATCCAGCAGTTGGAAATGAAAATATTAATAGGGCTGATGTAATCCAAAAAATTATTGTGCCGTACATACCAAGAACATGGGCAACTCTTCTTTTACCCCTACCTAGTTCAGCTGTAGTAGCAATGTCATGAGCAACAGTTTTTAATATAACTGAAGTTCTTTGAATATTTGATAATTTTATTTTAGCATTCTTTTTTGCTTTCTTTGCATTGTTGAAAAAATATTTTACATTTTTTTTATGGATTATATCCATTAAAGTTCCTAGGATCACAAGGCTCAACATTAAAATTGTGAATCCCTGAATAGCTAATGGTGGTACCAGTTCTGTTAATCCAGTAAATGGATTGTTCTGAAACATAATGAAATTTTCCCCTCTATTAATTTATTTTATATATGAGATAATACCAGGTCAAGTGAGAACGCCTCGCAACTATTTAAGTTTTCCGTCTTTTCTCATCTGTTCCCTAATTTTTGTAGCAGAAATTTGTTGTGTTTTTTCATCAAGAACAATTTCTTCTATTTTGTACCCTACTCCTCTACCATAACAAATATTTGTTATATTGGGAACTAAAGTGACTTGAATTCTATTTTTATAATCTTTTAAAGCTTCAAAAATATTTTTTTTGACTGTTTCGAAATCGAAAGGGTTGTCATCAACTCCCTTAACATCTCGAACCATAATATTTACTTGGCCAGTTTTTTTTAAAATTTCTTCAAAAAGTTTTTGATGACCCTCATGCCACGGCTGCCATCGACCAAGCATCTGTGCGGTTGGGAGTTTATTATCCCAAACATGATTATCATTCTTCATGAATAAAACTTAGTGATTTAATTAAGCAGCGACTGAGTCAAGCTTATGTTTTGCTGTCATCCCACTTAAAAAATTCCAAAGATATCTAGCAGTTAAAACTGAGGCCTTTTCAGCTTTAATTTGTTCCTCTTTAGAAAGACCATCTAACAATTTTTCACACTCTGCCCTATGAATTACATCTGCAGATTTATGTGCTTCAAAAAATTCTAATCCTTCCTTAGATTTAACTCCGTAGAATTTTTTTAGCCCTTGAATTTTAGTTTCTGCAATTTCTGGAATTTGTCTCTCATAAGTATATAAAGAAGCTAAACCTTCAGCGTATGATTTTCTTGCTTGAGAAAAAAAATTGTCGATCATATCTTTTGTAAACCAATAAGGTTCTACATTTTCAATTTTATTTTCATCTGCTCCTAGAGATTTGGCAAAATTTTTCCATAGTTTAGGATGATCGCCATCTTTATTTTCTTCGTCTTGTAAGTTTTCAAGAAGTATTCTTCTTTTTTCAAGATCTTCGCAAATTGAGTGAGTAGCACTTATATATCTTGGGAATGCTTTTACGTGCTGGTAATATTGTTCTGCGTAATCTTTAATAATTTCTCGTGTTAATTTTCCCTCGTTCCAATAGACTTGATAAAATGGATGTTTAAGTAAATGATACTTATCTAACTTTGCGCCTAATTCTTTTGAAAACATTTTTTCTCCTTAGTTATTTTAGATTTAATCTCTATTTAATATAAAATACAGTTAAAACAACAAAAACAATTATCCACAGGTACGTAGTTTTTATTTAAAATGTTCTTGTTTTGATTCACTTTTGATTCCTTGCTGGACTCAAAATACAACTTCAAGATGTCTTATCCACAGGTTACTTTAGCGCTAGGTTTTCTTTAGTTCTCTAACCAATGGTCTCTCATCTATAGGGTAATGAATTAAAGTAGCAAACAAAGATAATGCAATAGCTATATACCAAGCGTAATCATACGAACCATGAATGTCGTAAAAATATCCTCCTAGATATGCGCCTAAAAAAGCACCAAATTGATGACATAAGAATACTATTCCAAAAAGTGTACTTAAATATTTTGTTCCGAATATTTGACCAACTATTCCATTTGTTGGTGGAACTGTAGAAAGCCAAAGGAGCCCAAATGTAATTCCAAAAATTATAGAATTTAATAATGAAGGAGGTGAAAAAATAAATACACAAATACTTAAAGCTCTAAGTGCGTACAAAATACTTAATAAATTTTTTTTTCTATATTTTGTTCCGAGATATCCGATGCCTAAAGTGCCGAATATATTAAATAAGCCAATCAAAGCTAAAATTATTGTTGCTGACCAACCGTCCATTCCTCTTTCTTGCATGTATCCTGGGATATGTGTTCCGACTAAAGTAATTTGAAATCCGCAAACAAAAAAGCCTAAAACTAACAAAACGTAACCTTTGTGGCTAAATGCTTCTTTGATTGCTGAAGAAAAAGATTGATCTCTATCTGCTTGAGTTGAATTGATTATAGTTTTTGATGGTAATAAAAATAGTGATGCTATTAACCCAAAAGCAATAAAATACATGAAGTATTTTAAAGTTTGTTCCCAACCTACTGCTCCTAGACTATACTGTGTAAATAATGGCGATAAAAAGTAACCAACAGATGCCGCGGCTGTTACATAGCCGGTTGCTAAAGTTCTAGTTTCATTTGGGAAATGTTTTCCAACCTCAGAAACTGGAACTCCTATAGCTGTGGCTCCTAAAGCAGTCCCAACTAAGACTCCTAGACTAATTTGAAAATAAATACCTGTGTTAGGCCCCGCGTAAAGCATATAAATGCCTAAACCAAAAATTACAAAACCAATAAAAACTGCTTTACTACCTCCAAATCTATCTGCTAAGAAACCAAAAATTGGAGCGAAAATTCCCCAAAACAACATTTGAATTCCGATAGCTAATCCAAATTCTGTTCTTGTGCACCCTATACCCTCCTCAAATGCTTTAAAAAAAAGTCCAAAAGTTTGTCTCAAACCCATTGAAATAAGAATTATAGTACAAGCCGATAGTAAAACTATAAGGGCTAATCTATTTTGAATAAATTTAAACATTATTTTATATGCCTTAAAGATTTTTTAAGATCTGCTATTAAATCTTTCGGATCTTCTAAACCAATATGAAGTCTTACAATATGCTCATCTTTGTTAAATCTGAAAAAAAGTCTTTTTTTAGTATACTTAGTGTCACCTCTTAAGTTTTGTAATAAAACAAGACTCTCAAATCCTCCCCAACTATAACCTATTCCAAATAATTTTAGTGAATTAACAAATTTAATGACTGAAGATTTTTGTTTACTTTTAATAACAATTGAAAATAAACCATTGGCACCAGTATAATATTTTTTCCAAAGTTTATATCTTTTTGAATTTGGTTTGTAAGGATAAAGTATGTCTTTTATTTTTTTTTGTTTTTTAAGAAAATTTATAACTATTTTTGTATTTTCATAATGCTGCTTAAGTCTTACATCGAGAGTTCGTAAACCCCTTATTATGAGGTAAGCTTCATCCGCAGACATTCTATAACCTGATAACTTATAAAAAAACATTACTTTATTAAAAACTTTTTTATTAACAGCCAGAGAACCTCCCATTGCATCTGAATGACCAGAAAAATATTTAGTTGCTGAGGTAAATGACATATCAAATCCAAGTTTTAGAGGCTTTAAATATAAAGGAGTTCCCCAGGTATTGTCTAAAAAAGTTAATATTTTTTTTCTTTTCGCCAACTTTACAATTTTAGATAAATCTTGGAATTCAAAAGTATTACTCCCAGGATTTTCAACCAAAATCATTTTAGTTTTCTTAGATAACTTTTTTTTTAAATCTTCAAAATTATCTGGGTCGTAAAAAATAGCTTTAATAGAGAATTCTTTTACTAGGTCTTCTGAAATTTCTTTAGTTGGTCCATAAACGTTGTCAGAAACTAAAATTTCATCCCCAGGTCTACATACACTCATTATTGCTAATGCTACTCCCCCAAAACCTGTTCCGGTTAAGAATATGTGATAAGCTTGTTCTAATTCTTTGAGAATATTTTCTAACTCTATTGTTGTTGTGCTTCCATATCTACCATAGCTGTAATAGCTAATTTTTTTGTTAGCTTTTATTCTTTTTTCGTGCTGAATTAACTCCTGCATTGAATTAAAAAGTATAGTTGAAGCTCGAGTTACAGGCGGATTTGCAGATCTATTAGTGTTATCTTTAGTTGGATGTTTTAAAAATGTGGTTATAGACTTTTTCATAAAATAAGTATATTTGAAGCTTACATAACTTTTATACAACAAAACATACAAAAGGGGAAAAAATATGGGTTATCCGAAAAAGCATAGGGGACGAAGAAAAATCGGCTCAAAAAAAAGAAGAGCTAGAAAAAGAAATAAGAGAAAATAATCAATATCATTTTTATGAGAGAAATAACTCAAATTAGAAAGTTGAGTTTGTGGATTTTTATAGTTCCACTTATTGCCATCAACCTATGTTTAATTATCTCGCAAAACTACGAGTTTCTAGAAGACACATTTTTTACTGTGGATCAAATAGGAAGATCAAACTTTTCAATTCCGTATTTAGACGGAAGTTTATCAATAAGTAGGGCCTCGAGAACTTTCCCTCAGTATCTTATCTTTAAGCCTTCGATGTTTTTAACCTCAATTTTACTTTTCTTTTATTGGAAATATAATAATGAATTAGTGAATAGTCTTAATTCAACAAATATTACTTATAAGTTTAAAACATTTGGAATTTTGTCTGCTTTTTTTTTGATAATACACTCTCTATTACTAGGCATTAAATTTGATATTCAAATTTATAAACTTTTTAGACGAGTAATACTTCTAGCTTTCATTATTTTTGAAATAATTGCTCAAGGAATATTAGTGTATCATCTATTCAAACTTAAAATTAAATTAAAAAAATTCGTAAATAAAAATATTTTAATTTTAAAATTTATCCTTGTTGTACTATTGTCGTCAGTAGCTATTTTAAGCCTTCCAATATTATTGACTAAAGGTAATACTCATTTTAAACACGCTTTAGAGTGGAATTATTTTGTTGGGGTTATAACTTTTTATTTATTGTCTCGATTTTTTTGGAGAAGAACCACATAAATTTCTAGGCTTTCGCCCAGAAATTTAGTAGTTTTGGCTCGTCGTTTTAGGCGCTACCGCCAAGCCGTCCCGATGAACTATTCTAGCGCTACTAGGTCCACCTTTCTGCCCTTTAAGCTTGAACCTCTCGGTTTTTCCCTAAATGGCCAGTTAAGAGTTGCCTCTTAATTAAAGATATTAAAACATATCGAAAAAAAAAGAGTATCACTTAGTACGTGTTTTATAATTAGCTGTTAACTACGTGGATAAGTTTTTATTAAAAGTCTGATCAATCCAGCCACCACCTAAAACTTTATCCCCATAATCATCTTTCGAATAAAAAACACAAGCTTGACCAGGTGAAATTCCAGTTTCGTTATCTAAAATTTCTACTTCAGCAATTTTGCCAAAAATTTTTACCCTCGCTTTAAGAAGTTTTCCTGTAGATCTTACTTTAATATTAATAAGGTCTTCAAATTCTTTGTTTTTCCCTAATACATTTAATTCTCTAAGTTTAATTTTTTTAATAATTAAATTGTCTTTTTCACCTACAATTATAGAATTATTCTCTGCGTTAATCTTGATAACATACAATGGTTTATCGTTTGAAATCTTTATTCCTTTTCTCTGACCAATTGTATAATTAATAATCCCATCATGATCCCCAATTTGACTTCCAGAAATATCGAATATTTTCCCTGGTTTAAATGACTCAGGTCTAAATTTTTTAATGACAGAACTATAATCTCCGTTAGGCACAAAACAAATATCCTGACTGTCTGGTTTATTTGCTACATTAAGTTTTAATTTTTGAGCTATCAATCTAGTCTCTGACTTATCTATTTCTCCGAGTGGGAATCTTAGATAATTAAGCTGTTCTTGTGTTGTGTTAAATAAAAAATAACTTTGATCTCGATTTTGGTCCTTAGCTCTATACATATTTGCATGTCCATTATTTTGTAGTCTCGATACATAGTGACCGGTTACCAACGCATCAGCCTTAAGATCCTTTGCATACCTGAATAAATCTCTAAATTTTACAGTTTGGTTGCACTGCACACACGGAATTGGAGTTTCTCCTTCTGTGTAACTATCTATAAAAGTGTCAATTACCTCTTTTTTAAATTTCTTTTGGTAAAAAAGTATTTGATGATTAATATTAAGTTTTTCAGATACCCGTTTTGCGTCAACTATATCTTGTCCTGCACAGCATTGTCTTCCTTCTTTAGATGGTTTTGCATCATCATATAATTTTAATGTTATTCCTGTTACGTCATAACCATTTTCTTTCATTAATGCAGCTACCACTGAGGAGTCTACACCTCCTGACATTGCTACTACGACTTTTGTGTCTTTTTTAGATTTATTAATTCCTAGAGAATTCATTATTAAAAGTATATAATATAAATATAAGTTTTTTTCCATAATGCATATTGATTTTGAACCAGGTGATTATGTTATCAATCCCATTAAAAAAGATTGGGGTATAGGACAAATACAATCTATTATAGGTAATAAAGTAACAGTGAATTTTGAGAATACAGGAAAACAAGTGATTAATATTGAGATAATTGCTCTAGAAAAACTAAAACGATGAATAAACAGGAATTAAAGAATTTAGCTGAAAACCTCATAGATACATTTCAAAAAGCTGGAGAATTGAGTATCAGATTATTCAATCAAGGACTTAACATTACAATTAAAGATGATGGATCTCCAGTAAGCAATGGAGATTTAGAGGTAAATGATTTAATTACTAAAAAAATTTTTGAACTCACTCCTAGTATTCCTATAATTTCAGAGGAGACCGTAGATTTAAATGTTAAAAATAATGAAAAAATATTTTGGCTTATTGATCCTATTGATGGAACAAAAGAATATATAGCAGGAAAAGACGAATTTACTTTAAACGCTGCCTTAGTGATTAATAAAATTCCTACTATAGGTTTAGTTGGTGCTCCAAAAAAGAAACAGCTTTTTTTTTCACATAGTCCTGGAGAAAGTTATTTAATAGAAAAAGATAAAATCAAAAAAATAGATTGTTCGAAAAAAGGACCTAAAGATAAGATTGTTGCTCTATCTAGCTCCATTAAGCCTTCAGATTTAATTTTAAATAAATTAAAAGAATATAATGTAAACTCAATTGTTAAAATGGCTAGTTCTTACAAATTTTGTGTAATAGCTAAAGGGGATTATGACATTTATGCAGCTAGAGAGAGAGCTTGTGAGTGGGATTACGCCGCTGGTCATGCTGTTGCTGAAAATGCAGGAGCAATAATCACTACACTTGATGGAAAATCATTTTTATATGGTAAGGAAGATTATAAAAATCCAAGTTTATTAATTAAAAGATCAAATAATTTAAATGTTTAAAACTATTCTTGCTATTATAATTTCAGTAACTTTCTTCGGTGTACTTTTTTTTATTATTGTTCGTAATATTCTTAAAAGAAAATTAGATCAACTAGTAGAAGATGATAAGAAAAAAAAATCAAACAATTTTAAGTAACTTCTTAAATTCTGATGAGTCTAAATTAAGTACTCTTTTAGATAAATCAAAACTAAATCCTCCCCTAGCCAAAATACCCATATCTTTTTTATAGAATAACTCTCTATTAGCCGCAGGTCTCAAAGGTCCAATTCTTCTTCTTTTACATAATTTTAGAGCAGAAACAAAATCAGGTTCAATTTTATCCTCTTTAATTTTATCGATACTTTGCTTTATAAATCTACTATCGATTCCCTTGTTCATTAATGATTGATGAATTTTATTTAAAGAATATCCTCTTCGTAAAAACATCCTTGCCTTGGAGTCTGAATATAGCTCATCGTTAATTATTCTATTTTTTTCAAGATTATTTATAATTTCATCTATGATGGAGGAAACTTCTTTCTTTGATTTTGTGCCTTTTATTTTTGTTAAATATTTTTTTAATAAGAAAACTTTTAGCTGTTGTTTAGATGGGCTATATTTTTCTAAATAAGAATAAGCTAAATCTTTTAAATGTGTTGTAAGATCTTCAAAATCTCTTTTATTTGATGTGGGATTCATTTCGTTAATATACTATATTATTTTCAATGATAAATAATCTTCTAGAATTTTTGACATATGAAAATATTTACCTGTTAGCAAATTGGGGTGTTTTACCTTTTTGGTTATTGTTGATAATTTTACCAAATCATTTTATTACAAAATTTTTTGTTCAATCTATAATTGCTCCTTTATTACTTGCAAGTGCTTACTGCTTCATAGCCTATAATATTTTTTTAGAGGGAAATATCTTTGATGGTTTCGAGCTTTATTATGGATTGGATGAATTATACTCTATGTTTTCTAATGAAGCCTTTTTACTTATTTTCTGGCTTCATTTTTTGGCAATAAGCTTATTTGTTGGCTCTTGGGTGGCAAGAGACTCTCAAAAGTATTTCGTGCCAAGATTTTTTGTTTTCATATGTTTATTAATAACTTATTTTACGGGTCCAGTTGGATTGTTATTCTATTGGTTAATAAGAATATTTTTTTCCAAAAAAATTAGTTTCAATGATTAAATCTTTTGACTTTTATTTTGATTTCATAAGTCCGTACTCTTTTTTCGCTCATAAAGAAATAATAAAAATTGAAAAAAAAAATTTAGTTAAAGTAAGGTATAAACCAATACTTTTAGGTGGACTACATAATCTTCACGGAATTAAGGCTCCTGCTTTTATTCCCGCTAAAGCAAAACATATGATAAGAGATTGCAAACTTATAGCAGAAAAAAATAGTATTGTTTTTAAATTTAATTCTTATTTTCCTATTAAAAGCTTAAATTTAATGAGAGGAGTGTTTGTTGCAGAGGAAGATAATTTTAAAAGTTATTATATCGAAAATATTTTTAATTCAATTTGGCAAGATGGATTAAATATGAATGATGAAAATATAATACAAAAAGTTTTAAAGAACTTAAATGTGAATCCAAAAACTTTTTTTTTAAGATCGACTTCTTCATCAATTAAAGAATTATTGAGAATAAAAACGGGAGAGGCATACGATAAGGGAATATTTGGCGCTCCAAGTTTTGTTGTAAATAATAAAATTTTTTGGGGTCAAGACAGAATAGAATTTGCCTTAAATGAATTAAGTAAATAGATTATTTTTTTTCTTTTTGAATAACTTTTAGTCCAACACTTTTTAAGGCATCAAATCCACCGTCGACATGAGCAACATTTTCAAACCCCATGTCTATAAGTGATTTTGTTGCTAAAGCTGATCTAAATCCAGCGGCACAAAATAAAACTATTTTTTTGATATCTTTTATTTTATTGGCTTCGTAATATGAGCTATTCGGATCAAGCCAAAATTCTAGCATCCCTCTCGGTATATGCTTAGAGTTCTCAATTGTACCTTCTTTCCAAAGTTCTCTGATATCCCTTATATCAATTAAACTAATCTCATTCTTTTCCATCATTTGCTTTACTTCCTCTGAATTGAGAGTTTTGATGCTTTTTTTTGCTTCTTCTACAAGTGTTTGAGATGATTTTATGTTCATGATATTAGATTACTAGATTTTAAATTTGAAGCAATGAAAGAAATTAAAAATAATAATAAAAAAAGTATCCTAAAAAAAATTTTTGTTAAAATAAGTCGATTTTTTGGTTATGAAATAATTGATCAAAATAACTTTGAAATTCCAACGTTAAATAAATCACTAAATGAGGAAATTAGTATTATTGGCGCTAAATCAATAAATTTACCTCTTGGGGAAGTTAATATAACAAGACCTGTAAGAGCCTTAGATATCATAATTAGAACCTGTACTGAAGTTAATATGCTCACTCAAAATAAAAAAAGAATATTTGAAAAAGAAAAAATTGAATATACATTGAAGTCTATTCATTCAATACTTCAGTCAATAAATTCCGGCGTACAACTAAAAAAAATTAAAGTTAACCTTAAAGTAATTGATCATAACTCAAAAAAGGAAAATTTAGAAAAAATAAATAATTTATTTAAATCATTTAATAAAAAATATGATTTAATTAATTTGGACGTTTCCAAATTCACAAAAAATATCGCTAAAACTAATCAACAAAATCAACCAGTTACCACAAATCAAATGTCAAATATGGCAAATATACATCAATCTTTAATTGAAGCAAAAAAATCAGAGGATTTAATTTATTTTGTTGAAGATGATTATATTCATAGCAAAAATGCAATTAATGAAATGGTTTTAACCTTTGAACGAATATCTTCACAAATCAAAAATGATTTATTTTTGTGTCCTACTGATTACCCTTATTTATACTCAAAAGCCGAACCGACTCAAATTTTTCTTGGAGATAATCTTCACTGGCGAAAAATTGACGAAACATTATGTACTTTTTTAACAAGTAAAAAGATAGTAGATAAACATTGGAGTATTTTAAAAAGTATGTGTGAAGTAGAACATTATCCGTTTGAAAAACCATTACACGATATTTACAATCAGGAATTATGTATATCTCCAATACCCTCGCTTGCCATTCATTGTACAAACGTCAATTCTATTTTTGGTTTATCACCTAATGTCGACTGGAAGAAACTTTGGGATGAAAATAAATAAGGCCCGATTTCTCGAGCCTTAATTTTTTTATATTTATACAATAAAGATTAGTCCCTTATTGAATAAGCTGAAACACCGACTTCAGCTTTATCAGTTCCTAATTTTTCAGCACTTTTACTTATTCTCAAGCCTACAGTAGACTTGAGTGCGTTAAAAGTTAGTAAAGATAATGCAAAGCTAAAAATACAAACAGACAATACTCCAATTAGCTGTGTTCCAAACGAAGTATTATTATTTGTTAAAGGAACTACTAGGGTTCCAAATATTCCTGCAAACATATGCACTGGAATAGCTCCCACGACATCGTCTAAACCATAATTTTCTAACATCTTCGTGCCGTAATACATAATGACCGCTCCGATAGATCCAATTATCATAGCTGTTATTGGTCCCGGAGTTAATGGTTCAGCAGTGATAGCTACTAATCCAGCTAGTGCTCCATTTAACATCATGACAATATCTGTTTTGCCACCTATCAATCTGGTTATAGCTGCGCCAGTAACTGTTCCTGCAGCTCCAGCTAAATGTGTATTAACAGCAATTTTAGATATAGCATTTACATCATCAAAAGTTCCCATTGCTAATTGACTAAATCCATTGAATCCAAACCAGCCAAACCAAAGTAAAAATGTTCCTAAGGTAACAAGCGGAATACTTGAAGCCGCAAATGGTTGCATTGATTTTTTCTCACCTTTTTTTCCAAATCTACCTTCTCTAGCACCTAGAACAATTATTCCAGCTAAGGCAGCTGAGCCACCACACGCATGAACTAATGTGGATCCCGCAAAATCAGAAAAGCCTGAAGTAGACAACCATCCACCTCCCCATTGCCAACCCATGGATATTGGATATATTGCTCCTGCCATCACTGCCGCAAAAATAAAAAATGGCCAGATTTTAATTCTTTCAGCAACAGCACCCGAAACTATTGATGCAGTAGCACAAACAAACATAGTTTGAAAAAACCAGTCAGAATAACCTGAGTATCCGGTTTCTGTATTTGTATTATCCGTCCAAATAGTGAAAGATCCAATATACCCTCCCTCTGGTACACCATATGCTAAATTATAACCTACTAAAAAAAATATTATTGAACAGATTGCAAATTTACCGATATTTTTAGCCGCTATAGTGGAAACACTTTTAGTTGTTACTAAACCACTTTCTAGCATACAAAATCCAGCAGCCATAAAAGCAACTAATACTCCTCCAAGGTAAAATCCTAATGAATTAAAGATATACTGACCTTCTTGAGACATTGTAGTCTCAGCATGTGCTACTCCGTAAAAAATTAACACATTGATAATAATTAAATATAATGAAAATTTTTTCATTCCCCCCCCCTTTTTTTTTTCACAAACTATCAGATTCTTTTTTTTTTAATTATGCGTTAAACGCATATTAGGCTTGAAATAATTAAGGCCTGGGGGGAATCCTCAGGCCTTAAAATTTTCCCAACTACGAGGGAGGGAGAAAGTTATTGTCTAGTCTCTTATACCGTAAGCAATTACACCTACCTCAGCTTTGTCAGTACCTAATTTTTCAGCCTCTTTACTGATTCTTAGACCAACGGTTGATTTTATCGCTTGGAATACTAAGTATGAAACGATAAATACAAATATTACCACTGAGATTGTTCCAAGGAACTGAGCTCCAAATGAAACATCGCTATTAGTAAGTGGGACAGCTAATGTTCCCCAAACACCAGCAACTAAGTGTGCAGGTATCGCGCCAACTACATCGTCTATTTTCATTTTAAATAAAAGTTTTGTAGAGAAGTACATTACTAGTCCGCCTATTGCTCCAATAAATATTGCAGCTAAAGGGCTAGGAGTTAACGGTTCAGCTGTTATTGCAACTAAACCAGCAATTGCTCCGTTAAGCATCATAATTACATCAGTTTTGCCACCAATCAATCTTGATATTAATGCAGCAGTTATAACTCCACCGCCAGCAGCTAAGTTTGTATTAATGTAAATCGTAGCTACAGATGAAACATCTTCTAATGTTCCTGCTGCAAGCTGTGAACCACCATTAAATCCAAACCAACCCATCCAAAGTATAAACACTCCAAGAGTTGCTAAAGGAATTGATGAAGCCGCAAAAGGTGTCATGGCTTTTACTCCACCGCTAGAACTAAATCTTCCGGTTCTTGATCCAAGTACTATTGCACCAGCTAAAGCGGCAGCTCCACCTGCGCCGTGTACTAAAGTTGAACCAGCAAAATCTGAGAAACCAGCAGTTGATAACCAACCACCACCCCATTGCCATCCCATTGATATAGGATAAATTATTCCAGTTAAAATTGCGGCAAACAAGAAAAACGGCCAAATTTTAATTCTTTCAGCTAATGTTCCAGATACAATTGACATTGTTGTTGCACAGAAAACCATTTGGAAAAACCAATCTGATCCATCTGAATAACCAGTATCTACAGATGATGCATCACTCCATGGAGTAAATGTTCCGATGTATCCACCTTCTGGTATACCATATGCTAAATTATATCCAACTAACCAAAACATTACTCCAGCTATTGAGTATAAACCTATATTTTTTGCACAGATTGCTGACACACTTTTAGATGTTACTAGTCCAGACTCTAACATAGCAAAACCCGCGGCCATCCACATAACTAAGAAACCTGACATTAAAAATAATAGGGTATTAAATATATATTGTACTTCTGCTGATACAGTTGTTTCGGCGTAACCCAAACCTGCAAAGCCAAAATAAATGGCTGTTCCAGCAACAAAGTAACTTAAGTATTTTTTCATAAAAACTCCCTTTTTGATTTAAGAGTTTGTTATAATGCTCTACGGATTTTTAAGAATTGATATCTATTAAATTTAGCTATGCAGTTTTTGCAAGTAGTTTAGCCCTTATTTAATTTATCAAATAAGGGCTAAAAAAACGTTTATCTATTAAACATTTCTTTTAAGCTTTTAGCGGGTAAAAACTTAACTTTTTGAGATGCGGCTATCTGAATGGACTCTCCCGTTCTTGGATTTCTACCAACTCTAGCTTTTCTTTTTGCCACTTTATAAGTGCCAAAACCAGCTATTTTAACAGTATCATCATTTTTCAGTGCATCTAGAATTATTGTCGTAATTGAGTCAAAAGTTCTCTCAGCATCAGCTTTGCTTTGACCTAATGTGGACGATATTTTAGCTACTAGTTGTTTTTTGTTCATTTATGCCCCTTATGGTTAATATTGAATTTCTACAATTTCCTCATAAAATCAACATTTTTCTAGGGTTTTTGATAAATATTAACACTATATATTGTATGCTTTAAAACCATTGAATTTATTGGTTTTTTTACGGTTTAAAAAGGGCTTAAAATATACCCAAATCTTTTAAATCATTAACCGTAGTAAATAACATTAAAAATATCAATAAAAAGAGACCGATTCGAAAAAAACCCTCTTGAGTTTTTTGGGTTAAAGGCCTACCTAAAATTTTTTCAAAAGCATAGAACATTAAATGTCCACCATCTAACATTGGTATGGGAAAAAGGTTAATAAAACCTAGAGAAATAGATATGTAAGCCGTTATACTTAAAAAAGCTATGAATCCATACTGCGCTACTTGTCCAGTAATTTTAGCAATTTTAATTGGCCCTCCTAATTGGGTAGTATCTCCTTTACCCTTGAACATAGCAAAAACAAAATCTAACGATGCAGATGTTACAAACCATGTTTCTTTGATAGCATAAAATAATGCTGAGGCAGGTCCTAAGCGCTCTCTATTTAATTCATTGTTAGGTGGAGATATCTTTATACCTATAATCTTTTTATTTATTAAATTACCTAAAGAATCTTTAGTTTTGATTAATTTTGGAACAACCTTAAAGTCAATTTCAGTGTCATTTCGTAAAATCTTAATTTGCAAGTCATTAGATGAAGACGCATTTATGTATGTTGAAACATCTAACAAGCTACTTACATTATTTTTATTTATTTGCAAAATTAAATCACC
>CACGMG010000004.1 GCA_902574045.1 uncultured Pelagibacteraceae bacterium
TCTTTTTCAACCGAACAAACAATTTTTGATGAATAATCTGTTGTTGCTGAAATAACAGATTTATCCTCAGGGATAAACTCATAACTGTGTACGAAGTACATGTGTGATTTATTTTTTATATCTTTAAAGATCTTACTTTCTTTTTGAATTTCAATTTCGTTCCAACCAATATGAGGGAGTTTAAATTTTCCATTTTGATTGTCGATTTTAGAAACTTTACCAGAAATCCAACCTAATCCTTTTGTTTCTGCTTCTTCATAACCAACATCAGCAAACATTTGTAAGCCTACACAAATGCCTAATAAAGGTTTTTTATTTGTTATTGCAAATTCTTTAAGCGTTTCAACTAAACCATTGATACTGTTTAGAGAGTCTACGCAGCTTTTGAATGAACCCTGTCCAGGTAAAACTATTTTATCACTGGATTTAATTTTTTTTATATCTGATGTGACTTCTAAATTAACTTTACCTTTAGCGACCTCTGTAAAAGAGTTAATTACTGAGCTTATATTACCCGATTGGTAGTCAACAATTGTGACGTTCATCAAATTTAAATAGAGCCTTTTGTCGAAGGTATAGAGTTCTTAATTCTTTTATCTATTGCTAAAGCATCCTTTAATGATCTAGCTAATCCCTTGTAACATGACTCAATTTTGTGGTGACTATTGTCACCGTAAATGTTCTCAATATGCAAAGTTATTCCTGCTGATTGCGAAAATGCTTGGAACCACTCTTTAAAAAGTTCAGTATCCATTTCTCCCAATTTTTCAACAGCCAAATCAACTTTCCAAATTAAATAAGGTCTGTTTGATACATCAATAGAGACTCGACTAAGCGTTTCGTCCATTGGGATCATTGTTGAAGCATATCTTGTGATACCTTTTCGATTGCCTGCAGCTTTTTTAATAGCTTCACCAATAGCTATACCTGTGTCCTCAGTAGTATGATGAAGATCAATATGAGTGTCACCTTTAGCTTTAACCTCTAGGTCTATAAGAGAGTGCTTTGATAACTGCTCTAACATATGATCTAAAAAACCTATACCAGTTTTAATTTTATACTTTCCATTGCCGTCTAAATTGACCGCGACAGTAATACTGGTTTCTTTTGTTTTTCTAGTAATTTTTGCTTTTCTTTTCATAAACTAAGCTGATTTACCTTTGATATATATTTAAATGGTCATTTTATCAATAAATCACTATTGAAGATCTCAAATTAATCTCCACATATAAACTTATGAATACAGCTGAAAAATGGCATGGAACCACGATTGTGTTGCTTAGAAAAAACGGTGAAACCGTGGTGGCTGGAGATGGGCAGGTTAGTCTTGGCAATACAGTTTTAAAAAGCAAAGCTAAAAAAGTTAGAAAGATTGAAAGTAGAGGTGTAATAGCAGGATTTGCTGGATCTACAGCTGACGCTTTAACTTTATTTGAAAGACTTGAGGCAAAACTGGAAAAACATGCGGGAAACCTTCAAAGAGCAGCGGTTGAATTAGCAAAAGATTGGAGAAGTGACAAATTTTTAAGAAGATTAGAAGCATTGATGGCAGTAGCTGACAAAAAACATAGCTTTATAATTTCTGGGACAGGTGATGTCTTAGAGCCAGAAGATGGAATTATCGGAATTGGTTCAGGTGGAAATTACGCATTGGCAGCTGCAAAAGTTTTAATTGAAACAGATTTAAAAGCAGAAGATATTGCTAGAAAATCTATAAAAGTTGCTTCAGACATATGTGTATTTACTAATAACAACGTTACCGTAGAAAAGGTTTAAAATGGTGAAATCAAATAAAGTTACAAATTTAAATATTATAAAAAATAAAATTAAAGAAAATTCAAGGGTAAGTGCTTTGTCACCAAGAGAAATTGTTTCTGAATTAGATAGATATGTTATTGGACAAAAGGAAGCGAAGAAAGCTGTAGCAGTTGCTCTAAGGAATAGATGGAGAAGGCAAGCACTTTCGGATGAAATGAAAGATGAAGTTTTACCAAAAAATATATTAATGATTGGTCCTACAGGGGTGGGGAAAACTGAGATTTCTAGAAGATTATCTAAATTAGCAGAAGCACCATTTATCAAAGTTGAGGCCACTAGATTTACAGAAGTTGGTTACGTAGGAAGAGATGTTGAACAAATAGTGAGAGATTTGATCGAAATTGCAATTGCAATGGAAAAAGAGAAGAGAAGAAAAGAAGTAAAAGCTAAAGCAGAGCTTAAAGCTGAAGATAAAGTATTGGATGCTTTGGTGGGAAATAAAGCTAGTGTTGCAACGAAAGAAAGCTTTAGGAAAAGGTTAAGAGATGGAGATCTTGATGATAATGAAATAGAAATTGAGGTCCAAGATAGCTCATCTGGACTACAAAGTTTTGAAATTCCTGGAATGCCTGGAGGCAATGTAGGGATGGTAAATCTAGGGGACATACTTGGTAAGTCAATGGGAAATAAAAAAGGTAAGAAGAAAAAAATGACTGTAAAAGAATCTCATGATATTTTGGTTGCTCAAGAATCTGATAAGATGATTGAAGAAGATAAGATTATTAAAGAGGCTAAAAAAACTACAGAAGAAAATGGAATAGTTTTTTTAGATGAGATAGATAAAGTTTCAGCAAGAAGCGATAGAGTTGGTGGCGATGTGTCGAGAGAGGGTGTTCAAAGAGATTTATTGCCATTGATTGAAGGGACTACTGTAAGCACAAAACACGGCCCTATTAAAACTGATCACATACTTTTTATTGCTTCAGGGGCTTTTCAACTCGCAAAGCCATCTGATCTTCTTCCAGAACTACAAGGAAGATTACCAATAAGAGTTGAGTTGAGCGCATTAAATGAGGATGATTTTAAAAGAATTTTAAAAGAGCCAGATAATAGCTTAATAAAACAATATAAAGAATTATTAAAAACTGAGAATGTTGAGCTTATATTTACAGATGATGGTATAGACATGTTGGCTAAAATTTCAGCAGAAGTAAATTCATCGGTCGAAAACATAGGGGCAAGAAGACTCCATACTATTATAGAAAAAGTGCTGGATGATATTAGCTTTAATGCGACTGATAAAACTGGTGAAACTGTAACAGTCAATAAAGAATATGTTAACAAAAATTTAGGTAACTTAGTTAAAGATACAGACTTATCAAAATTTATTCTATAATTTTTTTAATTTAATTATCATTGCACCTTCTCCTCCATCTAAATTACTTGCATTGGATATTGAAGAAACATATTTTGATAATTCCAAATTAGATTTAATAAAGTCTGGTACAGAATATTTTAACTTACTTAAATTTTTAGAGACATATATATCATTATCAGTCTTTGAGTGAGTTCCTTTCCCTGTAATTAAAAGTATCTCTTTATAATTATTTTTTGTACAAAAAATTATTAGATCTTCAATTTTTTTATTAGCATCAAGTAATGTATAACCATGAAGATCAAATCGGTACCTGAAAGATTTATAATTATTTTTCTTAACTATACTGTCTTTATCAATTACGTCTGTTGGGTTTTTGATATAGTCTTTCCAAGTATCTAAATCTTCTTTAGATATATCTTTTTTTTTAATCACTTAGTGACAATTTCAGATAAGTACCAATTTGGTCCTTTTTTTATTATATTTCTTGTAAACTTCCAGTAATCAATAACTTTTTTAATTTTGTCAGGATTGCCTTCGATTATTTTATCCTCTTTATCTTTCTTTACTGAAATTACCTCAGATACAAATTTTACAGAAGCAAACAATTCATTTCTAATTTTTTCGTATTTCTCAACATTTGACTCTTTAATTCCTATGAACGTAAATTCAGACTTTATATTATCTTTATTTCTAGCGTCTATTGCTTGTTTAAAATTTTCTGCCATATCTGGTGTGAGTAAGGTTTTTAGTTTTTGATAATCCCCCTTGGCAAAAGATGTCAAAATTGTTTCGTAAGCTATCTCCGCTCCTTGAAGGAAGTCTTTCTTTTCTTGCCCCTCTAAAACTTCAAGATCTTGTTTAAAATTTTTTATATTGGTGTTGGAAACATTAAATTTTTTCTCAGCAAAATTAGGATAAATTTTTGTTTCATGACCAGTTTTTCTTCCTAATATATTTCTTAACCTTAAGATTATGAAACCAGCTATCATTCCTAATAATATAATGTCTATGTACCCAAAATTGTTACTCATAGTTGATAAATATACATTAATAATATAATTTTGTATCAGACAAATGAACCCACTTTTATTAGCATTTATCGGGATACCTGCTCTTGAAGTTTTTTTCATGATAAAGATAGGGGGTAAAATTGGTGCTTTAAACACTATATTTTTAATTTTTTTAACTGCAATTATTGGTGTTTATTTTGCAAAATTAGAAGGGTTAAAAACTCTAAGATCTGGAATAATAAGCTCATATCAAAATAAGATTCCCTTGTACGAGATTATATCCGGAACTTCGATAGGCATTGCCGCGATTTTTCTTATCATACCGGGTTTTTTAACAGACACAATAGGTTTTTTGTTATTGATACCATTAACCAGAAAATTTTTAATTAATTATTTTTTCAAAATTAACAAAGCTAAAAATAAAACAACAAATAATAAAACACTCGATGGAGAGATAGTAGAAAAAAAAAAAGATGACATATAAAATAATTGGTAAATATATTAAAAATTTAGACTTCAAAATACCTAATCCTAAAATTTATTATTCATTATCAAAAGAAATTCCTGATTATAAAATAAATATTGATATTAACAGTAATCAAATTAAAGAAAAGATTATAGAAATTGAGACTTCTTTAAATTTGGTTTCTGAACAAAAGGATGTAACTAAAATAAATACTAAGATAGTATTTGCTACAATAATTGAATTAACTACTCAAAAAGTTGGTAAAGAAGAGTTGGAAAAAATAATTCTTATTGACGTGCCTTCTAATGTTTACTCTGAAATGAGAAAAATATTTTTATTTTTATTTGAAACATCGGGATTTAAAGAAATAAAAATAAAGGAAGATGTTAATTTTGAAGAACTTTATAATAAAAGAAAAAATCAATAAAAATTTTTTTTTAGCTCTGATTTTAAAAATTTTTTATGGTTATTGTGCTCCTCATCTGTGATTTTATAGATAGCTTTATTATACTGGAGTTTTCCTTTTAATTTATCAATTGTGCTATGAGTGGACATAGAAAGATTAAATTTTGGTTCTTTAACATCGAGAAGATTAATATAAGCTTCTCTCAACAATTCACAATCTAAAAGAGCATTATGTTTTGTTCGCTTAGATATATCGATACTGAATCTTTTACATAATGCATCCAAAGAATTAGACGACCCTGGAAATTTATTTCTTGCGACTTCTAAAGAATCTATTACTGTATCCTTATTGATATTTTGTTTTTTAATTGTGCCAAGTTCTCCATTCAAAAAATTTAAATCAAAATTTGCATTATGAATTATTAATTTTTTATCGCTAATAAATTCTAAAAATTCATCGGCTATTTCATTAAATTTCTTGTGTTTGCTTAAAAATTCTCTGGTGAAACCATGAATTTTAAAAGCCTCTTCAGGAACATCTCGTTCAGGATTGATAAATTTATGAAAAATATTATTTGTCGGAATTAGATCTTTAGTTTCAATACAAGCTATCTCAACAATTTTATGCCCATCTTTAAAAGAAAGACCCGTGGTTTCTGTGTCTAGAAAGACTTCATTCATAATGCTTTATTATATTTAAAAGCTTTTTTTTTAAAATAGATAATGACTCATTATTAACAACTATATGATCACAATATTTAAGTTTTTCGCTATCTTTGATTTGCTTTTTGTTGAGGAATTCAAATAGTTTAGTATTTTTTTTGAACTTATGTTTATATCTTTTGAGTCTAAGAGTTTTCTTAGATTTTACGAATATTATTATATCAAAATATCTTGTTAACTTACTCTCTATTAGCAAAGGAATTTCGAGAAAGACAAATTTTTTACTTTTATTTTTCTTAATAAATTTAACCATTTCCTTTCTAACTATCGGATGAATAATTTTCTCCAGTTTTTTCAAAAACATTTTATCTTTTAATACTTTTGCTTTTATTTCAGTTTTAAAATTTTTTTTTTTGTTTATCTTAAGGATTCTGGCAGCTTTTCTCTTAAAATTTACATTTTTATAGATTGTTTTAACTAATTTATCTGCATTAAAAAGTGGTCCTCTTTTATATGATAAAATTTTACTTGCAGTTGTTTTACCTGATGCTAAAGAACCTGTAATACCAATTTTTTTCATTTCAATTTAGAAATTAGTAAGTTAATAAGTTTATCATCTATTTCTGGGTTAATTTTGTTCCATAGATAAAATGATTTTTGTCCTTGATATATGAACATATCTAATCCGTTGAAAGTTTTTATTTTTTTTTCTTTTAGGAACTTTGAAGTACTCGTTTCAAGAGGATTATAGATAGTATCGATAAAAACTAAATTACTTTTGACATTATTGAATTTAAAGTCAAAATCTTTTCCGTTTTTTAATCCTAAGCTAGTAGCATTTATTATAATATCAAATTTTTTTAATTCTTCTTGCAACAGTTCCCAATCTAAAACATTTAAAAAATTAAATTTTTTTTTTAGAAACAAAGACTTTTCATGAGTTCTATTAATAATAGAAATATCTTTAATTCTACATTTCTGAAGTGATAAAATTATAGAGGGAGCAACACCTCCTGAGCCAATTATCAAAGCCTTTTTGTTTTGCGCATGGGAAATTTCCTTCAAATAAGCTGCCTGCATACCGAATACATCGGTGTTTTCTCCAACTAAAGTTCCTTCTTCATTTAAAAAAATAGTATTAACTGAGTTAGTAGATTTTGCGTCATTAATTATCTTATCTACAAAAGCAATAATTTTTTGTTTAAAAGGCAATGTAACATTAATTCCTTCCAATTCTTTATTTCTGATTTTATTCGTAATATCTTCGAGATTTACTTCTTCTGCCTTAAGTAATTTATAGGAGGCGTTAATACTATATTTTTTAAACCAGTATTCATGTAAGATTGGTGATAAAGAATGATCTATTGGATTTCCAACTATTGCGAACACTTTTTTTTTCATATCTTATAATTTTTAATATAATTCATAATCTGTTTTATAGGCAAACCCATAATAGAGTCCTTATCACCTTTAATATATTCAAAAAGAGTTAAACCACCAGCCTCGACTTGGTAAACACCATATCTTAATAAGATATCTGTCTTTATGGTGTCTAAATATTTAATTAATTCCTTTTCTGAAAAATTCTTCATTTTTAATTCTGAAGACTCAGAATGATTCCATATCATTGCTCCATTTTTTGAAATACAAACGGAACTAATTAAGAAATGCTTTGAACCATTAAGTTGCTTTAAAATATCTAATGCTTCAGATCTAGACTTAGGTTTGTTTATCAATTTGTTGCTTAGCGATATAACACTATCAGCACCAAGAACTAGGCGGTCAGGATTTTTATTGCTTACTTTTATAGATTTTATTTCAGCTAAATTTTTTGATATATTTAAAGGTGTTGCTTTTTGTTCTAGTAAAGATTCTTTAATTTGATCTTCGTCTACATTCGAAATTATTACTTCAGAGTCAACCTTATATTTATCTAAAATTTCTTTTCTTACACCACTTTTAGATGCTAAAATTATTTTCATCGATTTTTATTTATTTCAAAAATTTTTAAAATTGATGCTGCTGTTTCTTCAACTGATTTTCTACTTACGTCTATTATTGGCCATTTATACTTATTAAATAGTTTTTTAGATCTACTTACTTCATCTTTTATAAACTCAACATTAGTATATTCTTTGATACTTCTATCATTCATTATTGCTACTCTATTTCTTCTTATGTCTGCTAATCTAGCAGGATCTGCAATAAGGCCGACTACACAAACTTTGTTTTTCTTTGACATTAGATCTTCCGGTATCTTTTGGTCTAAAACTAAAGGTATGTTAATTGTTTTATATCCTCTATTTGCTAAGTAAATTGAAGTTGGCGTTTTACTAGTCCTACTCACACCTAAAAGAATTATATCAGCTTTACTAACATCATTTAATTTTTTTCCGTCATCATGTGACATTGTAAATTGTATAGCTTCTATTCTTTTATAGTAGTCATCATCCAATACGTGTTGAGCGCTAGGTTTATGTATTGCTTTTTGATTTAATAATTTTGAAAAATTTAGAATTAAATTACCTAAAATGCCAAAACAAGGAACATTATTTTTTTCACAAATATTAGAGATATATTTAGCAAGTTTTGTCTCAACTATAGTGTATAAAATAATAACATTTTTAAAATTAAGACTTTCTTTGATAATTTTATCAATTTGTTGTTCCGTTCTTACAAAAGCAAACTCTTTTTTATCATATTCAAAATTCGTAAATTGTGATTTTAAAGATAAAAAAATTCTATCTAGAGTTTCTCCAGTAGAGTCAGACACAAGATATACATTGTATTTTTCGTTCATATCTCTGTTAATAATTGTGTAATAAACTTGTTTTATTCATTTTTATCAAAAGTAGGTAAAAAAAGATAACAGCAATTAACAGTTTTTTCACATTTTGTTAGTTGTTAATATTCTCATTCTACTATTGTTTATAATTTTAATAAAACGTTTAAATTTAACCATTATTTATTAGGTTTTTAAAAAACTGATTGTATAAAATATGTATAAATAGTTATATTAGTAACTAACAGGGCCTACTACATATTCTATACTTATAAACTTAAATTATATAAATGAGTACACTTAAAAAAATATTGTTAGAAAAACAAATTGATTGTAAATCTATATGGTTTATGAGACAAGCAGGTAGATACTTACCTGAATTTAGAAAGATTAGATCACAAAATAAAAATTTTATTAAACTTTGTTTTGACAGTAATTTAAGCTCTGAAATTTCATTACAGCCAATTAATAGATTTGATTTAGATTCAGCCATAATTTTTTCAGACATTCTTTTAGTTCCTTATGTTCTAGGTCAAGATGTTAAATTTGTTAAAGACGTAGGACCTATCGTCAACAAATTTGAGTTAGATAAATTTTTATCTAATGATATTGAAGAATTTTCTAGAAAAATGGACCCAGTGTATCGAGCAATTGAAAAAACAAGAAAAAAATTAAATAAAAATAAATCTTTGATATCTTTTATAGGTGCTCCTTGGACGCTTTTAACTTATATGCTGGGAAAAAAAAATAAAGATGGTAAAAAAGATTTCTTAAAAGACAAGAAAAAAACTAATCTTATAATTAAAGACCTAATAAAATATTTATGTTTACATATAAAAAACCAGATTAATTCTGGGTCCGATGTAGTTCAAATTTTTGACTCATGGGCAGGTCTTTTAGACAAGAATGATTTACATGAATTTTGTTTTAAACCTAATTATGAGATAGTTAAATTTTGCAAAAAAAATAAAATTCCAGTTATTTGTTTCCCCAGGGGTATTGGAAGTGAATATTTAAATTTTAACAAAGAAGTTCAACCAGATGCACTCAACATCGATTATGAAATTGATCCCAAATGGGCGAGAGAAAATCTAAAAAACGTCGTTTTACAAGGTGGCATGCACCCCCAATTTTTATTAAAGTCTGAAGAGAAAATTTATACTGAGGCTAAAAAGTATTTGGACATTTTTAAAGATGTTCCATATATTTTCAATCTAGGTCATGGTTTGGTTCCAGAAACAAACCCTGAAAAATTAAAAAAATTAATTGAGTTTGTAAGGCAATATTAATGAAAAGAAAAAAACATCCTAAAATAAAGTTTGATAAAACAGGAATATTGCTTGTAAACTTAGGAACACCAAATTCTACAGGTTGGTGGGACATTCGTAAATATTTAAAAGAATTTTTATCAGATCAACGAGTAATAGAAGTGAATCCAATTATTTGGCAAATAATATTAAACCTTTTTATTTTAACTTTTAGACCATCTAAAACAGCTCATGCATACAAAAAGATATGGTTTAAAAAACAAAATATATCTCCTTTGCTTTATTATACTAAATCTCAGACCAATAAATTAAAAAAGGTTTTATCGGGAAAAAAAATAATAATTGATTTTGCTATGAGATACGGAATGCCAAGTATCAGAAGCAGACTAAATTTACTTCAAGACCAAGGCTGTGAGAGGATAATTATTTTACCTTTATATCCTCAATATGCTGCTGCAACAACTGCAACTGTGTGTGATGAAGTTTATAGGTCGCTTATGGACATGAGGTGGCAACCAAGTCTTCAAATAATCCCTCATTATGAAAGTGAGAGATTGTACATAGATGCTTTAGTAAAAACTATTAAAGAAAAAGTTAAGTCAATTAACTGGAAACCGGACTTAATAGTTGCTTCGTATCACGGAATACCTAAATCTTACTTTGATAAAGGCGATCCTTATCAGTGCTATTGTCAAAAGACCAGTAGATTGATCAAAGAAAAATATTCAGATATTGATATTCTCACAACCTTCCAATCTAGGTTTGGTCCTCAAGAATGGTTAAAACCATACACGGATAAAACACTTGATGATTTGCCATCAAAGGGAAAGAAAAATATTTTAGTAATATGTCCTGGATTTGCATCAGACTGCGTTGAGACTTTAGAGGAAATAAATATCCAAGGTAAAGAAAGCTTCATTAAAAATGGAGGAAAAAATTTTGATTTAATACCTTGTCTTAATGATAAAAAAGAACACATCCAATTGTTTAAATTTTTGATAGAAAGATATCTAGTCTAATTTTTAATGAACTTTTATTTGTTATACAAATCATTACATTTAATTTCAGTGATATCCTGGATGGCGGGTCTATTATATTTACCAAGAATATTTGTATATCACTCCGAAACTAAACAAAGCTCCCAGTCAGAAACTTTTAAAACCATGGAAAGAAAGCTTTATAATTATATTATGATGCCTGCAATGATTTTGTCATGGCTATTTGGTTTATTATTAATCCACTCTCTGGGTTTCTCTATTTTTTTGGAATTATGGATGCAAATAAAAACAGCTGCTATTTTAATACTCACTCATTACCATTTTTATCTTGGTAAGCACCTCAAGATGTTTGCAGTAGATAACAACTATAAATCATCTAAGTTTTTTAGGATTATAAATGAGATACCTACTGTATTATTGATTGTTATTGTTTTTGTTGTTGTTTTTAAACCTCTTTAATAGGGTTGAAATTTCATTAAAAATACTTATATTACACCTACTTACCTAATATCCAAAATATTAACCTCATGAACTTACAAGAACTAAAGCAAAAAAATCCTGCAGAGCTTATTAATGAAGCTGAAAAGCTTGGTATCGAAAATCCAAGTACATTACGTAAACAAGAGATCTTATTTGCTATACTTAAAAAATTAGCAGAAAAAAACGAACAAATAACAGCGACAGGTGTGCTTGAAGTGCTGCAAGACGGATTTGGTTTTCTAAGAGCGATTGAGTCAAACTATTTACCAGGGCCTGACGATATATATGTTAGCCCAAGTCAAATAAGAAGATTTGGATTAAGAACTGGTGATTCCGTGGAAGGGGAAATTAGAGGACCAAAAGATGCCGAAAGATATTTTGCGTTGCTTAAAGTAAACAAAATTAATTTTGACGATCCAGATAAGGTAAAAAATAAAATTGCATTTGACAACTTAACCCCATTATATCCTAATGAAAGAATTAAACTTGAAGTAGAGTCCACCAAAGTTGAAAAGAAACCTGATAATACTGCAAGACTTATTGATTTGGTGAGTCCGATAGGCAAAGGACAGAGATCATTGATTGTATCTCCTCCAAGAGCCGGAAAGACAATTATTTTACAAAACATCGCACAGTCAATAACTGCAAACCATCCTGAGTGCTATTTAATGGTGTTGTTAATAGATGAACGTCCCGAAGAAGTAACCGATATGCAAAGATCTGTTAAAGGAGAGGTAGTGGCTTCAACTTTTGACGAACCTGCCTCTAGGCACGTTGCTGTAGCAGAAATGGTTATTGAGAAAGCAAAGAGATTGGTTGAACATAAAAAAGATGTTGTAATATTACTGGATTCAATCACTAGGTTGGGAAGAGCTTATAATGCAGTGATACCAAGCTCTGGTAAAGTCTTAACAGGAGGAGTAGATGCTAATGCATTACAAAGACCTAAAAGATTTTTTGGAGCGGCCAGGAATGTAGAAGAAGGAGGTTCTTTGACTATTATTTCAACAGCTTTAATAGACACAGGAAGTAGAATGGATGAGGTAATATTTGAGGAATTCAAAGGGACAGGTAACTCAGAACTTATTTTGGATAGAAAAGTTGCAGACAAAAGAATTTATCCAGCACTAGATATAACTAGATCAGGAACAAGAAGAGAGGAACTATTGTTTGAAAAAGATGATTTATCGAAAATGAATGTACTTAGAAGAATTATAAGCCCAATGGGGACAATGGATGGTATAGAGTTTTTAATTTCTAAACTTAAGAACACAAAAAACAATTCAGATTTTTTTGAGTCGATGAACAAATCAACGAATTAAAACATTTATTGTATAGTTCTGCTTTTAAAATTTACTTCGTGAAAATAAAAATCAATTATATCTTCTAAAGTTTTTACTTTTTCTTTTAAAGAGACAGATTCCAAAAGTTTTTGTTTCTCCTCATTAGTAACTGGAGATATCATAGCCAAAGTATTAATTCTTTGAGTTTTTTCTAATTTTTCAAGTTCCTTCCAATTGAGTAAAAGTCCGTTCCTCTTAAAAAAATTTTTAACTTTTTCCATCAATGACACAATATTTACATCATCTATAGTAGGGTCAAGATCTGAACTAAATTTTTTATATTCCACTTTAAATTCACGATATAACTTCTTATTTGTTTGTTCTTCTATTATTTCAAATCTAGTTATTCCTGTAAGATTGATCAAAATTCTCCCATCCTCACTTTTTTGCAGATCATTAATTTTTCCCAAACATCCCACATTGTATATTTCTTGTCCTGTTCTTTTAGCTTGTATCATGCCCATGAACTTGTCTTTTCGAAAAGAGTCGTTTACTAAATCTAAATACCGTTGTTCAAAAATATTTAAAGGTAAATTTGTCTTAGGGAAGTATATAACTCCGCTCAAAGGGAAAATAGGAATCTGTTTAGGAAATAAATTCATAATAATTTAATTATAGTAGAATTTTTAAATTAGTCATAGCGGCATTTTATTAAGGTTGACCTAATTCAAATTAGTATAATATACTTATTTTTTTGCGGGCATAGCTCAGTGGTAGAGCGTCTCGTTGCCAACGAGAAGGTCGAGGGTTCGAACCCCTTTGCCCGCTCCATATAAAAACTAGACAATGAGATAAACGAGGTATTTGATGAATGATTTAGCTAACAAAAAGTGTGTACCATGTGAAGGCGGGATCCCAGCTTTTGATATTACTGAGATTCATAAATATTTAAAAAAAGTGGACGGCTGGAGTGTTCTACAAAATGATAAAAAGAATTTCTTTATTGAAAAGCAATTTAATTTTAAAAATTTTATTGAAAGTGAAAAATTTGTTATTGGAGTCGGAAAAATTGCTGAAGAAGAAGGGCATCATCCAGACATAAATTTTGGTTGGGGTTATGCTAAAATTAAAATTTCAACACACGCTATAGATGGTCTAGCAGAGAGCGACTTCATCTTAGCTGCCAAGATAGATAAATTATAATTAATGGTTAAAATGTCTTGTGCCCGTAAAGATCATTTTTATTTTTGCTTTGTTAGCTGCGTCTATTACTTCCTTATCTCTTATTGAACCACCAGGTTGAACAATAATTTTCACTCCAGAGTTAATTAAAGTTTTAATACCATCAGCAAAAGGAAAAAATGCATCAGAAGCTGCAACTGAATTTAACAACTTTTCAGGTTGAAATTGTTTTGCCTTTTGAGATGCAATTTTACAACTATCCAAACGATTTTGTTGGCCGGCACCAATACCAATTGTGGCTTTATCTTTGGTTATGACTATAGCATTTGATTTTACAAACTTACAAACTCTATAAGCAAATTCTATTTCTGAAATTTCTTTTAAGTTAGGTTTCAATTTGGTTACGAATTTTATTTTTTTTCTGTCTAAAATTTTAGTATTTTCATTTTGTAATAAAAAAGAGTTATTAAATACTTTCAAGCTTAAGTTACTTTTATTTTTGAATTGTGATATATCTATAATTCTCATATTCTTTTTTTTTTTAAAAATTTTTAAAGCACTTTTATCAAATCCTTTTGCAAGAATAACTTCAAAGAAAGTTTTATTTATCTCCTTAGCAAGGCCAATATTAATTTTGAAATTACACGCTACAACACCACCAAAAGCACTGATCGGATCACTAAGTTGTGAGTCTTTAAAAGATTTAAAAGGTGATTTGTTAGAAGCTACACCACATGGATTGGCATGCTTGACAATAACAGTAGTTGGAATTTTCTTTTCAGAAAATAAAATATCAAGACCAGCGAAAATATCGTTATAGTTGTTATAACTTAATCCTTTTCCACTAATCTGTTTAAGTCCTAGACTGTCTTTATATAAGTCGCTTATATACAAGGAGCTATTTTGATGAGGGTTTTCACCATATCTTAATTTTTCCAATTTTTTTCCAAAGATGATTTTTGTTTCTGGAAATTTTATTTTTAATTTTTGATTAAACCACTCTGAAATAATGGAATCATAATATGCAGTCAAATTAAATGCTTTTCTAGCCATTTCCTCTCGAAATTTTAAATTTGTTTTACCATTATTTGTTCTTAACTGATTAGCTAATTCTGGGTAATCTATTTCATCTGTAATAATTGTTACATCATTAAAATTTTTCGCTGCTGCTCTAACTAGCGTTGGTCCACCAATATCTATATTTTCTATTATTTTGTTGTTGATACTCGTTTTTTTCAAAGTTTCTTTGAAAGGATAAAAATTAACAATCACCAAATCTATAGGCTCGAATTTTTGTGCTTTTAATTCTGATCTATGTTTTTTCTTTGATCTTTCAAATAATATTCCTGCATGAATTTTAGGATGTAAAGTTTTTACTCTACCATTTAACATTTCTTGGAATTGGGTAAAATCTGAAATATCTCTGCATTTTATACCTGATTTTCTGATAAATTTTGCTGTTCCACCAGAACTTATTATTTTAATTTTGTATTTATTAAGAACTTGAATAATTTTCTTTAAGTTTGATTTATCTGAAACAGAGATTAAGGCATTTTTTAATTTTTTCTTCATATTAAGTATTTAAATATTTTTTTTAATTTCCCAACAAATAATTTTGTCTTTATCAACTAATTTACCATATATAGATACACAAGTATTATTTAATATTTTGTTACTACCTAGAAATATACTTTTCTCTAATAAAATATTTTCATTTTTTACAGTAAAAATAAGAGATTTGTTTTTTGATAATTGAATTAAAACGCTATTTCCGCCCATTGTTTTTACAGCTGTGAGGCCCGGGTATAAATGAAATCTAAGACAATAACTAATTGGTTTACTATTCTTTTTTGTAATTTCATCAAAGCCTTTTAAATTATTCTCTAATTTATTTATTAAAAGTTTTCTTTTATATAAACAACCAAATTCTTTTTGATATCCATCGTGAAGAGCTACAGACTCAATTTTATCTTTATTTTCACTAAAAGCAAATTGAGAAATTTTAAAAGTATTTTTAATTGAATTGCCAAATGTCTTATTTATTAATCTATTTCTTTCAAATTTAGTTACAGATGTATCGTTGAGAGTCAGTGTAGATTGGGCTGAAGTTAACCTACTTAATAACACCGCTTTAGACGAGATATTATATCCAAATCCGCAATTGGTAATAATTTTGCTACCATCGACGTGATATTCAAATGAAAGCGGACCTGACTGATAGCTCTTAGAGAAGCTTTTATTAGGGGGTTCACCAATATCAAAAAAAATTTGATTGTTTTTATATTTTAGTACTTGAATTCCACCTATAATATTTTTTTGATCCTTTTTTTCAATATCTAGTATATCTACATGATCAAAAATTTTTTTTAAGTCTTCCTCAACACCACCATTAAAAAGAGGCATTTGATTGTCTGGTGTTAAAATTTTTTTTATACAAGTAAAATTTTTTTTAATCGTTGACTCAAGAAAATCTGGTAAATATTTTTGAGCATCTTTTATGCATTGTTGATTTAATAATAAATATTTAGAAAAAAAGATTAGATCATTTGGACTTCTAGATAAGGGAAAACCATCCTGGTCAAAAAAATTTTTAACAAGTTTTTCCAACTCTTTTATCGCTATATTATAATTTTCCTCATATTCCTTGAATACCAAACCAGTTAGCAATAGGGCCGTTAGAATTTCTATTCTTTTTGAATAGTTATTCTCAAATTTAAAGTTTTTTTTTAAGTGATTAGCTTGCGTGATTATACTTGTTAAAAATTTTCTTTTGAAGTCAAACATTCCATTATTGAGAATAATATCAACGTTTAGTATCCAGCTAATAATCCTCTTACTTATTACTGAACTTTCCCAAATATTTATTTTATATTTTGAGTTTTTCATCATCCAAATATTGATTATTTTTTGGATTGATTTTCCGTCATTTTTTCTGTCAATTAAGTTTAACCATAAAAAATTGTGGAGGTCCTTTTGTTCTTTTTGATTTTTCTGTTCTACCCAAAATATGTTTGGATCAATTTCACTTATTTTAAAAGAAAATCTTTTATAGTTAGTTATGGTAGCTAATAAAAATGGGTTGGGGTGAAAGTAAAATTGTTGAGGAGTTTTGGAAATTAACGATTTATTGTAAAAATTTGTTGCAAAATAAATTTTTTTAAAGAATTTTATTAAGCTTATTTGAATTGCTAAAAGATTAAAATAGATATTTTTTATGATCAACATCTATTTATGTGTTCTTAAAATTCCTATATTTTTTTTTAAGTCACCTTGATTTTCATTAAAGATAGTAGATCCCGAAACTAATATGCTAGCACCAGCTCTTTTCGCTTTACCGCAATTTTCAAAATTAATTCCACCATCTATTTCAATTTCTGTTTTTAATTTCTTTTGATCAATAAGTTCTTTTAAATTTTTCATTTTTTCTAACACTTCAGGCATAAATTTTTGACCTCCAAAACCTGGCTCTACACTCATAATTAAAACTAAATCTACTTGATCAATATGTTTCTCAATTAGTTCAATTTTTGAATTAGGTTTGAGAGATATTCCTACTTTCTTTTTTTCTTTTTTAATAAGATTAATTGTATTTGATATATTAGATGTTGCTTCTGGGTGAAAAGTAATTATGTCAGCACCTGCATTAGAAAAATCTTTAATGAAATTGTCCACTGGTGAAATCATTAAGTGAACGTCGAAAACTTTTTTCGTGAGCGGCCTTAATTTCTTAATTACTTCAGGGCCTATAGTTAAATTTGGCACAAAGTGTCCATCCATAACATCTATGTGTATATAATCTGCCCCTGCTTTTTCTAAGGCAATAACTTCTTCACCTAATTTGCTAAAATCAGCAGATAGTATAGATGGAGATATTTTAATAGGATTATTCATACTTTATTTATATTTTAATCAATAAATTTGTCAAAAAAATAAATTTTAATTGAAAAGTTGATAAAGTTGTCTTGAGAAATCACTTTCTAGAGGAAAAGCTAACATACCCCAAACATCATAACCTAATAAGTAGGGCATCGCGTAAAATCTAAATAAATAGAAAAACCAAGCTACATAAAGAGCGATAAAACCGCCAAATAAAAAACTTGGTGTTATTGGCTTGAATAGATTTATAATTGGATTTGTATATTTTACAAAAACCTTCATGAAAAAAAAAGTAGAGTCTTCCCTTTGAAAAATATTCATGAACGCACGACCTATTAAAGTCCACATTATCATTCCCATTATGTAATCTAAAACTATTGCCCAAGTCGGTACCATATCTTCACAATATCATTTTTCAGGTAAAAAAAAAGGGGCGAAAAATTCGCCCCTTTTGATTTTTAAAGTTTTTATAACTAGTGTTGTTTACCTAGGATTGCTTTACCCGTTGGTATTCTAGTGTCATCTACCATTTTCTGTGTAGCTGCATCTGGTTCTTTAGTCATTAAACTAACAACTACCATTACAACTAAACAAATTGGTGCACCAATCATTCCAAATCTTAAGTGGTCGATACCTAAGAAAGGAGTGTTGACGCCGCCGAATATTGGCACAGAAAACTTCGGATATACCCACAATAGGTAAGTTAATCCTGAAAGTATTCCAGCCATAATTCCAGCTATAGCACCTTGTCTAGTAGCTCTCTTCCACCATACACCAAGTACAAGTGGGAAGAATAAACCTGACATCGCAAAGTCGAATGCCCAGGCAACTGAACCTAAAATGCTTGTTAACCTAAATGAGGCTATATAAGCACCAGCGGCTCCGATTATTACTAGTAGTACACGAGCAACCAATAGTCTTTTAGCAGTATCAGCTTTTGGATCTATGATTTTGTAGTAAATATCATGAGACAAAGCATTTGATATCGCAAGTACAAGACCATCCGCAGTTGACATGGCAGCAGCCATACCACCAGCGAACACAAGTCCAGAGATTACGAAAGGTAGTCCAGCTATTTCTGGAGTAGCTAATACTACAACGTCACCTCTCATAAACCATTCGTTCAACTGAAGTATACCGTCACCATTAAAGTCTGCGATGAATACTTGTTTAACTTCTGACCATCTTTGCACCCATTCTATAGACTGAACATCAGAAATAGATTTTCCGATAATTCCTGTCGGTAGATTTGGATCCATTAATGCTAATTTAGACAATGTCGCTAACATTGGCGCTGAAGAGTAAAGTAAGAAAATAAAGAATAGCGACCAAGCTACTGATTTTCTTGCTGCTCTAACTGTAGGAGTCGTAAAGTATCTCATTAAGATATGAGGTAACGATGCAGTTCCTACCATCATACAAATCGCAAGCGATAAGTATTTCCAGACAGCCATTCCACCTTCAGGTACTCCCGCGTGAGTTCCAGAGATATATTTCAATCCTCCTGGTACTCCAGCAGCTTTCATATCTGCGGCGCTGTTTTTAACTAGTCCAAATTGTTGTTCAAGTTCACCAAGTCTTGCAACTTCGTCACCTAACATTAAGTGAGGGAATACTCCTCCACCAACTTTGTTACTAATCCAGAAAACTGGAATTAGATAAGCAACGATTAATACAATATATTGGGCAACCTGAGTCCAAGTTACGGCTCTCATTCCTCCAAGCATTGAACAGATTAAGATACTAATTAATCCTACCCATACACCTGCTTCGAACGGAATTCCAAGAGCTCTTGAAGCAATTGTTCCCGTAGCGTTAATTTGCGCTGTTACATAAGTAAATGAAGCTATGAAAAGCACGAATACAGAGCAAGCTCTTACGAGATTACCACCATATCGAGTTCCGATAAAATCAGGAACAGTGTAACATCCAAATTTCCTTAGATACGGAGCCATTAAAGTTGCAACAAGTACATAACCACCTGTCCAACCAACTAAGAAGGCCATATAAGTATAACCACCATAGTAAACTCCTCCTGCTAAGGCTACGAACGATGCACCTGACATCCAGTCAGCTGCTGTTGCCATTCCGTTAAAAACGGTTGGCACTTGTCTTCCCGCAACATAGTAAGCATCTACTTGTATGGTTCTTGATAAATATCCGATTAAGGCATAAATCAATACAGTGAAAGCAACAAACATCACTCCGATGTTTTTAGCTGACACCCCAGCTTGCTCTGCAATCGCCATCAAAATGATGAAAACAAAAAAGCCACCAGTGTAGGTACCGTATATTTTAGGAAGGTTATCGATAAAATTTCCTTTAAACATTAATCCTCCTCTCTTTCTGAGAATCCGTGTTCTTCGTCAATTTTTTCTTGTTTATTGGCAGTCCAAAATAACATTACTACGAAGGCAAGAAGAGAACCTTGCGCTGTCATGTAATATGCTAATGGGTACCCAAGAAAAGACATCGTGTTTAGCTCTGAACCAAACATGAAAATGACTAATGAGAAAAAAGCCCAAAGAACCAATGTTACTATCATATGGTTTTTGGTCTTATTCCAATATGCGTCTTTATTTGACATATTTCCCCCTGTTTTTTTTAACTTTAACTTTAACTTTTTACGTAAAAAGTACTGTTATTGAAACGAAGCATACTGATTATGAGTTGAATTTAAAGAGAAAAAATCTCTCCCAAAACCCCAATGAAGTGCTACAAATGGGAAAAATAAAGGTTTTTTTAAATACAACGTGAAATTGAATCTAGAAAACATCATAGATATCATTAAATCTACTAGGGAATACCTATTTCCATACAAAAAGATTGTCAGTAAATTTAGCAAAATTAACTCAGAGAAAGATTTAAGAAATTTCATACAAGAAAGATCGGCTCATGTAACTCAAACTACTTTGTATGGATATTTAAAAACCCGAATGGGGCATAAGTTTACTATAATGGTTGAAGACGAAATATTTTCTAAATCAATTAATATCGCTAAGTGGAACATCTATATGGTTGCTTTAGCAGACTGTACATTTTTTGTTTTTTCTTTTTTAATCTCTGAAAAAAACTTACAGAAAAATAATTGTAAAGAAATCTTTTTAGATATAATCGAAAATGAAAAAAAAAATGGATTAAGTGATGAAATTTTTGTTAAAGCAAAGACTGAATTTTTAAAAAGAGTAGATACTGTAGATTTTAAAAAATATTATTTAGACGATCCGTTTAAATCAAGCGGATTAGCTCTTTTTAATTGGTCTCCTATAGCTGACGAGCTTAAAAATTTAGATAAAAAGATAGTTCTTAACTCAATTAAATTAAAATGGAATTTAATTATAGAGGAATTTAAAAACTTAACTAAAGATTTAAAATTTAGCTAACCTTTGTTTTGTCTGTTTTGAATTAGAGATTCTACCACGCTAGGATCGGCTAGAGTTGTAGTGTCACCTAAGTTGTTTGGCTCATTAGCTGCAATTTTTCTTAAAATTCTTCTCATAATTTTTCCCGATCTTGTTTTTGGTAAACCAGGTGAAAACTGAATAACATCAGGAGTTGCGATAGGGCCAATTTGCTTTCTCACCCAAAGTTTCAAGTCTCTCTCTAAGTCGCCAGTTGCTTGCTCGCCAACATTTAAAGTTACGTAACAATATAAACCATTGCCTTTAATACTATGAGGAAAACCAACAACTGCAGCTTCTGCAACCTTCGGATGCGCAACAAAAGCACTCTCAATCTCAGCAGTTCCAAGGTTGTGACCAGATACAATAATTACATCGTCCACTCTTCCTGTTATCCAGTAATATCCATCTTTATCTCTTCTACATCCATCTCCAGTAAAGTATTTTCCGTCGAACTGAGAAAAATATGTATCTATGAATCTTTGATGGTCGCCGTATACTGTTCTCATTTGTCCTGGCCAAGAACTTGCCATACATAATCTACCTTTGCCTTCTCCCTTTATGATTTTACCATCTTGGTCTACTAAAACAGGTTTGATGCCATAAAATGGTTTTGTAGCTGATCCAGGCTTTAAATCTATCGCACCTGGCTGAGGAGCTATAAGTATTCCTCCAGTTTCTGTTTGCCACCAAGTATCGACAATTGGACATTTAGAGTCCCCAACGGTTTTGTAGTACCACATCCATGCCTCTGGATTTATGGGCTCACCTACAGTGCCTAAAAGTTTCAATGATTTCCTACTTGTTTTCTTTACGGGTTTTTCTCCCTCTCTCATCAGGGCTCTTATAGCTGTTGGCGCAGTGTAGAAAGTGTTTACTTTATATTTATCTACTATTTGCCACCAACGTGAACTGTCAGGATAATTTGGAACACCTTCAAACATGATTGTAGTCGCCCCATTTGATAGCGGTCCATAGATAATATAACTGTGTCCTGTAACCCATCCAATGTCAGCTGTACACCAATAAATATCATTAGCTTTGTAATCAAAAATATATTGATGTGTCATAGAAGCATAAACCATATAACCACCGGTAGTATGTAAAACTCCTTTGGGTTTTCCAGTTGAACCAGATGTATAAAGAATGAAAAGAGGGTCTTCAGCATTCATCTCTTCTGGTTCACATTTATTTGAAACAGAAGAAATCATTTCTTTGTAAGAAATATCTCTTTCATCGCTCCAATCAACTTGATTACCTGTTCTTTGTATCACAACACATTTTTTTACTTCTGAACATTGTGATAAAGCTTCATCTGCTATTTTTTTAAGAGGAATAATTTTGCCTCCCCTCACACCTTCGTCTGCAGTTATTAAATATTCTGACTCACAATCATTAATCCTTGTTGCTATAGAGTCTGGAGAAAACCCTCCGAATATAATTGAATGAACTGCACCAATCCTAGCACAAGCTAGCATAACATAAGCTAACTCAGGTATCATTGTGAGATAAATTGTTACCCTATCTCCTTTTTGGACACCAATACTTTTAAGACCATTTGCAACTTTGCAAACATTCTGATGTAATTCTTTATAAGATATTTTTTTAGAGTCTGCTGGATCATCTCCAACCCAAATAATAGCTGTTTTTTTTGGATTTTTTTTTAGGTGTCTATCAATACAATTTGCGGAGGCATTTAAAGTACCGTCGTAATACCATTTTATCTTAACTTCATCTTTACTATATTTTACATCCTTGATCTTTGAATATTTTTTTATCCAAGAAATTCTTTTTCCCTCTTTAGCCCAAAATTTTTCATTTTCCTTAATTGAAAGTTTATATTTTTTTTTATATTTAGATCCATTAGCATATGCTTGATTTGACCAACTATCGGAAACTTTGATTAAAGTGTTCCCATCACCATCTTTTGATTGTACTAGCGCTTTTAAAGAATGTCTTTTTTTCGAAATCTTTTTTCTTCTAGAACTTTTTACTTTTCTTGTTTTTTTTCTAGTTTGTCTTATTTTTTTTCTTTTTTTTCTAGAAGTTTTTCTCTTTTTTTTCTTTCTCTTTTTTGCCACTTATTCCCCCAATCAAATTTATTTGATTTTACCCATCTTATATATAATTTTCCAGCTTTTATAATCAATTGGCATAACTGAAAGCCGACTTTGTTTAATAAGTGGTAAATGCGAAATAGCCTTAGTTTTTTTAATAATTTTTAGTGAAATAGGCGAATTAAACTGTTCAATAAACCTGACTTGAACAGCTACAAATCTTTTATCTTTGTCTGTTTTATCAATAAAAGCCTCTTTAATTACTTTAACAACCCCAACGATCTCCTTACCAATATTAGAATGATAGAAAAAACAAAGATCGCCAACTTTCATTGCTTTTAAGTTATTAGCTGCCTGATAATTTCTTACACCATCCCAAGTAGCACCTTTGTTGCCAGCTTTTTTTTGTTGTTCGATTGACCAAACATCAGGCTCAGATTTCATTAACCAATAATTTTTACCCATAAAAATCTTCTATCATAAATACGCCATCTTTTTTAAATAAATTAGTAATTGTTAAAGTTTTTGATTCAAAAAACTATTTAATAACATCCGACAAATGCAATTAGAACTATTTGATTATAGGAGAGATTATCTTTGTGATTTTAAAAATCAAATTGCTCACTATTATGATATTTTAAAAGAAACAAGAGATACTATTAGTTATGCGGAACATATTGATCCTAATAAAGGTTATGCGATAGCTGGAATGGAGTATGAAGATTATGTTGATGTTAAAAAAGATAAATTGAAAGGACTGACCTATGATCAAATACTCAGTTTTCTTAAAAGCTCTAAAAAAGAGGCAAGACTTCAAAAATATAAAGCTTTATTAAAATTTAGAAATATTCCTTTTGAAGCCGATCTATTTACCTGGCATAATTCAGAAATATAAAATGACTAAAAATTTAGATCTAGAAAAGTTAAAAGAAATAGAGCAATTTGAATATAAATATTTAGGCTTACTAAATAATTCTTTGGGAAACTCGTCTCAATTAAAAAAAGAGTTAGAGTCACAAAATAAGCTTTTAAGCCAATTTATGAATCCAACAAACAGAGCAAGTTTAAAGTTTGAAAAAACAAATTATCTGGCAACTGGTGCTGAAAGAGTAATTTACAATTGTATAAACAAATCAAACAATTTTGGAACTCCTAACTCTTCACCAATTGGAGGTGATTTGTTTTTTGAAATTAAAGATCCGGATACTGATCAAGATCTTTTAATATCTATAGATTGTAAGACGGTAAGAGCTGAAACAAACATTGGTGATATTAAAACGCTTGATGTAGGACTTAACCAACATTCATATAAATCCTTATCAGAATATAAAGATGGAACTATTCGACAAATCAATCCTATGCTTCAACCTGAATATAAAACTGAAAATAACAAAAAGAGTTTATTGATTTCATATCTAGTAGTCATCTTATATGACATTTATCCATCAATAGAGAGACCAGAAAAATCAAATATCCTTATGATAAGCAATTATTGTATACCCAATGGTTTGTTACAACCGCATTATTTATCTAGGCCATGGGCAGGTGGAAAATCGGGAAAAATTTTGGTAGCAGGAAATCAAGTTTTAAAAAAAGCAGATGGCTCTGATTATGTCACAAAAGAAGAGGAAGCATATACAGACATCTTAAAAAAATTAGGAGGATTGAACAAAACAATTGTTGAGCAAGAATTTAAAAGTAGAACAGGAAATTATTTAGAATTTACTAACTTGAAATCAAGAGCAGATTATAAAGAAGTTCAAAAATTTGAAATCTTTGATGAAACAAAAGAAAGACTTAAAGTAATTTATCTGTCACCTCAAATTCCAGACAAATATATTGAGGTATTACAATTTTTTAAAGACAAGTACTCGACTTAAGCTGCTCGACTAAAAGTTTTAGATCCAACCATTTTCTTAATTTCTCTAGCTATTTTTTCTGCTAATAAAACAGGTACTGCATTTCCAATCTGTTTATGCATACTTCTATAAGTTGCGCCTTCAAATATAAAATCATCTGGAAACGTTTGAAGTATGGCGCATTCTCTAACAGATAATCTTCTCTTTAGATTTACATGAATTTCAGGACTAGTTGCAGTCAAAGTATCACTCGGTGTTTTCCAATTAGTAATTCTTAAGGATTGTTCAAACTGAATTTTTTTCTTAACCATAGTGGTAACTTGTTTGTCATATTTATTATCAAATCCTAAAAGTTTTTTTAAACCTCTCCAATCATCTGGGTTTGGAATGCTTCCTGAATTATTATCTTTTCTAAACCAATGTCCAGCTGTATGAGCATAACCAAAATGTTCATCTACCTTCTTAGTAGAAATACCAGCTTTCTTTCTCCATTTTTTCAAATAATCACAAATATCAAATTGTTTAACTGGATATTTTCTTCCCCAAAATTCATCGTGAACATTGGTGTCACCCACATGATTATGAATGACTCTATTATTTACATATATAGTTTTATTCGTAAGGGGCACTTTAGCCAAAAAATTTATAGCTTCTTTTGTCGAAATCTGTTTTTCAAACATGTCAAATAAGTTTTTTTGTTTAGTAGATATTTGATGCGTTTGTTTTGGATAAGGATTTCCTAAACCTAATCGATTACCAATTATAATAACTCTTTTCCTAGATTGAGGTACTCCATAATCTGCAGCATTTAATAGCTTATAATCAACTTTGTAACCAATACTCTTAAAATCTTTAATAATCTTTTCTATTACAGCACCTTTTCCTAAAGTTAAAATTCCACTTACATTCTCTGCAACAAAATATTTAGGTTTCTTAGCTCGGATAACTCTTAACATTTGTTTATAAAGTTTATTCCTACTGTCATCTACTCTTCTACCAAGATTAGCTATTGAAAAACCTTGACAAGGAAAACCTCCGATGACCACATCTGGATTATTTGGCATATGATTTGTTCTTATTTTTTCAATATCACCTAAAACAATATGGTCACCTAAATTTCTTTTGTATGTTTTAACCGAGTCTGGATCAAAGTCATTGGCCCAAATAATTTCATAGCCAGCGTTTTTAAAACCAAGGTCCATTCCACCTGCTCCAGCAAATAATGATAAAACTTTTAATCTATTTTTTTTCATTTTAATGATTCGTCACTTTATCATTTTTCTTATTGTATTGCAAGTTTAGCTTAAAGATTATTTTTAACAACTCAGGTTAAATTTTTAGTCTAATTTTAATCCAGGACCTTTCATGTAAGGCGCATTACTATCTAGTGGCCATCTTGATTTTGCAGAAATATCTATTTTATCAATTAAGTTTTTTTTAAATCTTTTTATCCCTGCCCAGGCTATCATAGCTGCGTTATCTCCACAAAATTTTAAATCGGGATAAATAGTTTTACAATTCATATCTTTAGCCAAATTAGATAAATTTTCTCTTATCGATTTATTGGCAGCTACGCCTCCGGCCACTATGAGTTGAACTTCTTTTTTTTTAGTTTTTTCTTTGAAAGTCTTTATTGCTATTTTAGTTTTTTTAAAAAGTATTTTATTAATTGTATTTTGAAAAGAGGCAGCAAGGTTATATTTCATCTTATCATCTCCGTTTATTTTTTTAGATTCTCTTAATACTGCAGTCTTTAATCCAGCAAATGACAGATTACATCCCGCTTTATTTATTATTGGTTCAGGCAATTTAAAGTAATTTTTATCACCTAACTGAGAAAACTTTTCAACTGCAGGTCCTCCAGGGTAGCCAAGATCTAACATCTTCGCAGTTTTATCAAAAGCTTCTCCAAGAGCATCATCTATTGTTGTGCCTAATTGTTCGTATTGATTTACATCTTTAACAATTAAATATTGTGTATGTCCTCCTGAAATTAATAGAAGCAGGTATGGAAATTCAATTTTATTTTCTAAACCTGGACTTAAAGCATGACCTTCTAAATGATTTACACCAATAAATGGTTTTTTAGAAAAAGCCGCTATAGATTTGCCAATGTTTAGTCCAACAGTTAGACAAACAATTAAACCCGGTCCAGCTGTGGCGGCGACTCCATCAATCTCATCTAAATTGATTTTTGCATCATTTAAAGATTTATTAATTATAAACTCTATATTTTCTAAATGTGCTCTTGCGGCTAACTCAGGCACAACTCCACCAAATTTTTCATGTTCAGCAATTTGACTTGATACAACGTTAGATAAAATGTCTGCAGTTCCTTTTTCATTTTCTCTAATTACTGCTGCAGCTGTCTCATCACAGCTAGTCTCAATTCCTAAAAAAGTAATTCTTTCTTTCATTATAAATGCGTAAATATTCATTGTAGTATAAAACACATCTATAAAATATACATACTAATAATGAAGAAAATTATAATTGGAGCTAGAGGAAGTAAGCTATCCTCGGCTTATGTATCAAAAGTTAAAAACTTATTACTTCAAAGCCATAGAGATATTGATTTTGAAGTAAAAGTAATTAAAACCTCTGGAGATATTCATCAAGATATTAAAATTTCTGAAATTGGCGGAAAAAATCTATTTTGTAAAGAGATTGAAGAAAACTTACTTAATAAAAATATTGATATTGCCATTCACTCTTTAAAAGATATGGAGTCGGTTGAAAATAAATTTTTAACAATAGGGGCATACATTAAAAGAAACGATCCTCGAGATATTCTTGTAAGCAACACAATTAAAAAATTGAGTGATCTCAATAGTAAAGTAACTGTTGGTTCAAGTTCAAGAAGAAGAGAACTTCAATTAAAAAAAATTAATAAAGATATTAATATAGAAGATTTAAGAGGAAATATTGATACAAGAATAAAAAAACTAGAAGAAAAAAAACTTGACGCAATTATTTTAGCAGCAGCTGGGGTGAAAAGCTTAAACTTAGAAAATAAGATAAGCCTAATTTTTGAAAGCGAGGAAATTTTACCCGCAGCTGGACAAGGAATTATTGCTGTCCAGTGTAGAAAAGATGATAATTTGATTGTAGATTTAACTAAAAAGATTAACGATAAAAATACAAGTCTTTGTGCAATAGCAGAAAGAAAAATGCTTCAAACTCTTGGAGGGAATTGTGAAACTGCTGTTGGTGGTTTAGCAGAAATATCTAATAATAATTTAAAACTTAAAGCGCAACTTTTTTCAGATTCTGGAGACGAAAGTTACAGCTATGAGATGACTGGGCCTGAAAAAGATGCTTCGATTATTGGTGAAACGGTTGGGCAAAAATTATTAGATTTAGCGGGAGAAAAATTTAAAAAATGAATATTTTAATAACTAGACCACTTATCGATGCAGAAGATTTAATGGGGAAACTTTTTTCGTTAGGTCATAAAATAATTCACATACCAACTTTAAAAATTATTCCAGCCAAATTAGATCCAATAGATGTAAAGCAATTTAATGCTTTTATCTTTACAAGCGCAAATGCTGTGAGAAATTTGAAAGTTACTGAACAAGATAAGAATAAATTATGTTTTTGTGTTGGGTCTATGACAGAAAAAATTGCTAGATCAAAGGGATATAATAATACTATTTCTGCAGGCGGGACTGTAAATGCTTTAAAAAATTTAATTATTAATTCAAGTCAAATTAATGAAAAGTCTAAAATAGCTTATTTTTGTGGAGACAACGTTTCTTACGATCTAGACTTAGAGCTTAAAAAAGATGGCATTTCTACTAGTAAAATTATCAATTACTTTTCAGAAAAAATAACTGATTTAAATGAGCAAAATAAAAAAATTATTGAAAGTCATCCTCCAGACATAATTTTTGTTTATTCTGCTAGAAGTGCATTAAGTTTCCTAGAAATAGTAAAAAATCATTCTTTGTATCCTTTAATGACAGGGTCAAAAGTAAAGTGTATAAGTAAAAAAGTTGCAGATATTTTTCCTATAAGAGAGTGGAAAAAAGTAGAAATTTTTAATCCAGGGGAAGAATTATTGCAATTGGAAGAGAACTAGTAATGAAAGTATTAGAAAATTTTAAAGACTTATTTATAGATGTCTGGAGAGAAGGTATTTCTGGAATTAATATTTCAGAAATTATAATAGCTTTAATCATATTTATCTTTTTCCTTTTCCTAAGAGGAATTTTTTCTAAATTTGTAATTAAGAGATTAGAAAAATACGTTTCCAAAACTACAAATAAGTTTGATAATTCTCTGGTCTCTTCCATGGAGGGACCTGCAAAGTTTTTTCCAATAGTTTTAGGTTTTTTTGTTTCAACAAGTTATTTATCCGTAGAACATGGAGCAATAGAATTAATAAACAGATCTTTGATAACTATTTTAATTTTTTGGACTTTTCATCAAATTATTGGCCCACTCTCAGCCGTCATTAAGTCTGTAGGCGGTTTACTATCTAAAGATTTAGTTAATTGGATTATTAAAGCTATTAAGATTTTAATTTTAATATTGGGAGCAGCTGCAGTATTAGAACTTTGGGGTATTAAAATTGGACCTATAATCGCTGGACTTGGTTTATTTGGTGTAGCAGTGGCTTTAGGTGCACAAGATTTATTTAAAAACCTAATCTCAGGAATACTGGTTCTAGTAGAAAGAAGATTTCAAGTTGGTGATTGGATATTCGTCGAAGGAGTCATTGAAGGAACAGTTGAAAGTATAGGCTTTAGGTCTACTGTCGTAAGAAGATTTGATAAATCGTTAGCGACTATTCCAAATTTTCAATTTGCTGAGAACGCCGTTATTAATAATACTCTTACAACGAATAGAAGAATTAATTGGGTTATCGGACTGGAATATAGGACAACCAGTGATCAATTAAAAAAGATTAAAGATGAAATAGAACACTACATAAAAGGGAGTGAATTATTTTCTAAAACAGGAGATACATTTCTAACAGTAAAAATAGAGCAATTTGCTGCTAGTTCAATAGACATAAGGTTAATTTGTTTTACAAAGACAAAACATTATTTGGAATGGATGAGCGTTAAAGATACTTTAGCTTTAGCAATAAAAACTATAGTAGAGAAAAACAAAGCATCCTTTGCTTTCCCAAGTACATCAATTTATGTGGAAAAAAATTAATGAAGTCAGTTCTTATTTTATTTGATCAAGCAGTAAGTTTATACATCTGGGTCTTAATAATTAATGCCATAATTAGTTGGTTAGTCGCATTTAATATTTTGAATACTAGCAATAGATTTGTCTACTCAATTCTTGATGTTTCCTATAAACTTACAGCTCCTCCTCTAAATTATATAAGACGTTACCTACCTAATTTAGGCTCAATAGATATCTCACCTGTTGTACTTATCTTAGTATTATTATTTTTAAGAAATTTGGTATTTGAAATGTTAGCACCCTCATTATTTTAATTATGATTATTGATGGAAAAAAAGAAGCTGAAATTTTAAGACATGAAATAAAAAAAGAGATAAGTTTATTAAAAGGAAAGATAAATAAGGTTCCCAGTTTATCAGTAATTTTAGTTGGAAATTATACTCCTAGCGAAATTTACGTTAAAAATAAGGTTAAAAAATCTAAAGAAGTAGGAATTAACTCGGACGTAATAAGGTATCCTGATGATGTATCAGAAAAAGAAATATTAAGAAAAATTATTGAGTTAAACGAAGACAGTGAAGTATCTGGAATCTTAGTTCAACTTCCTCTGCCTAAACAAATTAACAAAGAAAAAATTATAAATTTAATACACCCTTCAAAAGATGTTGATGGATTTCATCCAATTAATGTTGGTAATTTGGCTTCAGGTTATCACGCAATAACTCCATGTACACCTTTAGGATGTTCTTTGTTAATTAAAAAAATTGAAAAAGATTTAACTGGAAAACACGCCGTGATAGTTGGAAGATCAAACTTAAATGGAAAACCTATGGCTCAACTATTACTAAAAGAAAACTGTACAGTTACAATTGTTCACTCAAAGACAAAAAATATTAAAGCTGAATGTTTGAAAGCTGACATATTAGTCGTTGCGATAGGTGTGCCTAATTTCGTTAAAAAAGATTGGGTTAAAGAAGACTCAATTATAATAGATGTAGGCATAAATAAAGTAGAAAATAAAATTGTAGGCGATGTAAAATTTGAAGATGTAAAAGAAAAAGTAAAAGCGATTACTCCTGTACCAGGAGGAGTCGGTCCCATGACAATAGCTTGTTTATTAAAAAATACTTTAGAATGCTTTAAAGCTCGTTTGATTTAGACTTATCAAGATTCAAAAATTTACTATTTCTAAATCTTACTACTACAGTAGCTAAAGCAACGATTAAAATTGCTCCTGAAATATAAATTAAATTTGTTGGATCTCCCTCTTTATCTTGTAGAATTATGAAACGAGCTAGCGCCGTTATTGCTATCACCAAAGGATAAGAAATTCTTATTGACCTGGTTTCCCAATAAGATCGAACCAAGCCAATTACCTCTATGTATATAAAAAGAAGTAAAAGATCGGCCAGCCCAATATCTTGATCAATATACATATCTCTTATTTCAAGAAAAAATGCAATTACTGTTGCGATCAATACAAATATAACTGCTACTAGTTGAATATTTCGAATCGTTGAATTCATTAAATGAATATTATCAGAATTTTAAGATTTATATAACTGTTTAGAGTGATATTTAATAAATTTTTCCACTTTAGACTTATTAAAAGATTTATTTTCCTCAAAAGAAACTTTTTTCATAGAATAAGCTTTATTTTTTGTTCTTCTAGACAAAATTGTTACGTTGCCTTTATAGAGACTTACCACCACATCTCCTGATACTTGACTTCTTTTTTTATCAATTATTTTTTGAAGCTTTATTCTTTTTTTAGAAAACCAATAACCGTTGTAAACCAACTCTGCATACTCTGGCATTATTCTCTCTTTATTATGGACAGTATCTTTGTCTAATGTAACTGACTCGATAGCTCTATGAGCAATATATAATACTGTACCGCCTGGAGTTTCGTAAACACCTCTTGACTTAATACCAATAAATCTATTTTCAACCAAATCAACTCTACCAATAGCATTTTTTCCAGCCAATAAATTTAATCTTTCTAAGAGTTTTTCAGGCTTTAATTTTTTGCCATTTACTGCAACTGGATCCCCATTTATAAAAGAAATTTTAACTTTAGTTTTTTTATTTGGAGCTTTTTCTGGAGAAACTGTTCTTTGAAAAATAAACTCTGGCGCAGAATTTCTTGGATTTTCTAAAACTTTGCCCTCTGTAGAGGTGTGAAAAATATTATCATCAACAGAAAAAGGGGGGGCACCTTTTTTATCTTTTGGTATCGGTATATTATTTTTTTTTGCATAATTAATTAAATCAGTTCTAGATTGTAACTTCCATTTTCTCCATGGAGCAATAACTTTAATCTTTTTTCCTCCAAAAAAAGCGTATCCTAATTCAAATCTTATTTGATCATTTCCTTTACCAGTAGATCCATGAGATACAGCAAAAGCTTTAAATTTTTTTGCAATAGCAATTTGTCTTTTAGCAATTAATGGTCTCGCAATTGAGGTTCCTAGAAGATAAATTCCCTCATAAACCGCGTGAGCCCTAATCATTGGAAAAACGTAATCTTTTACAAATGTATTTTTTAAATTTTCAATTATTATTTTTTTAACACCAAGACTTTTAGCATTTTTAATTATTTTTTTTCTATTCATCATTTGGCCAATATCTGAAGTGTAAGCAATAACTTCAGCTTTATAATTTTCTTGGAGCCATTTAAGTATTATTGAAGTATCAAGCCCGCCTGAGTAGGCTAAAACAATTTTTTTCATTTAGCTGCAAGTCTTTTTTGCTGTGTTGTATGCTTTAGTAAATCCCATCATTGAATAGTGATCAGTAGTCTCAGCGCCTTTAGTTGTTCTTGCTTTTATAATTAGATTTGTTGCTCTTTTCATTAATTTTATAAAACTTTTTTCTTCTTGATCATCAAGTAGCCAAGCGAAATTTTTTTGAGAAAAAAAAGAATATCTTTTTTTACCTGATGCAGCTGTAACCGTTGAAGTCTTGTAGTCATGACCACTTGTTAAACTTACTTCATCTTTTATTTCTTCTGAGGGCCTAAATGTTACGAATAATTTTGATTGGCCTCTTTGTATTGATGAGGGAGCTCTTTTTGTTGGTAGAGTTTGAGCAAAGCAAATTTTTCCTTTATCTGTCTCTATTGTAAAGCTCTCCCAGTTCTTATATTTTCCAGTTGATCTGGGAGTATTAGCATAAGCACTATAAGAAAATAAAACTAGAATTGTCAAAATTAAAATTTTTTTAAATAACATAGTTTTATTTTTATACTAAAATAAAGCTATTTCAATGGTTTGAATTAAGGTGAAGGATTTGGATTATTGTTATGAATCAAATTAATTTTATCAATTATTTCATCTGTTAATTCAATTTTGATGCTGTCAATATTTTCTTTTAATTGGTCCATCGTTGTAGCACCAATTATGTTACTAGTTACGAAGGGCCTCGAGTTTACAAATGCTTGAGCAAGTTGCACCATTGTCATATTGTATTCCATAGCTAACTTATGGTACTCATCATATGCTTTCATAGCTAACGGATTGATCATTCTTTCCCAGCCTTTAAATAAAGCCAACCTAGAATTTTTAGGCATTTGTTTGTTTCTATATTTACCAGATAAAGCTCCCGCGGCTAATGGGTAATAAACTAATAAACCACATTTTTCTCTAATAGATATTTCTGACATTCCAATTTCATAAGTTCTATTTACTAAGCTGTAGGGATTTTGAACAGACATCATTCTTGGTAAATTTTTATTTTTTGAAAGCTCAAGGTATTTTGACAATCCATAAGGAGTTTCATTAGACATTCCAATGTATCTGATCTTACCATTTTTAATAAATTTTTCTAAAGCGATTAAAATACTTTCAAAATCATTCCATTCTTTTTCGTTTTCGCGTAAAACAAAATCTCTCCTGCCAAAACAATTTGTTGATCTTTCAGGCCAATGTAATTGATACAAATCAATGTAATCTGTTTTTAATCTTTTTAAACTTCCATCAATAGCCTCTTCCATATTTTTTTCATTAAAGCTATTTGCTCCATTTCTTATCCAATCACAACCAGGCCCAGCTACTTTTGAAGCTAAAATAATTTTTTCTCTATTTTTCCTTTTTTCAAACCAATTTCCTATCATTTTTTCAGTTTTGCCGTATGAATCTTTTGTAGGAGGAACTGAATAAAGTTCAGCTGTATCAAAAAAATTTATTCCTTGCTCAATTGAATAGTCCATTTGTTGAAATGCATCTTTTTCAGAATTTTGTGTTCCCCAAGTCATTGTTCCTAAACAAATCAAGCTGACCTCTAAGTCCGTGTTCCCCAATTTTTTAAATTTCATAAAGTCCTTATATTTCACGATTTTTTAAAGTAATTATTGCCTATTGAAAAGTCATTAAAAATTCATATATTCATTTTATGGTATTAAACAAACAAACTACATCTACTAGATCAGCAGCTTCAGAAGCTATTATAGACCAAGGTTTAAGAAGCTATATGCTCAAAGTATATAATTATATGGGTTCAGCTTTGCTTTTGACTGGCTTCATCGCATTATTCACTTTTAAGTTTGCCGCAGTCACAGGTCCTAATGGTGAGTTGATCGGCTTAACTTCTTTGGGTAACTCACTTTATAACTCTGGCTTAGCCTGGGTAGTAATGTTAGCTCCATTAGGAGTAGTTCTCTACATGAGTTTTGGAATAGCAAAAATGAGTGCTTCAAAAGCGCAAACTGTTTTTTGGGTATTTGCTGCATTAATGGGATTGTCTTTATCTTCAATTTTTATAGCTTATACAGGGACATCAATAACAAGAGTTTTCTTCATAACTGCTGGAACTTTTGGTTCAATGAGCATTTATGGATATACAACTAAAAGGGATCTTACAAAATTGGGATCTTTTTTAATGATGGGTTTAATCGGAATAATAATAGCTTCAATAGTCAACATCTTTATGAAATCTACAATGATGTATTTTGTGATTTCAATTTTAGGAGTTTTAATTTTTGTGGGATTAACTGCTTACGATACACAAAAAATTAAAAACATGTATCTCGCAAGCGATAGCGGTGAAATCATGGGGAAAAAAGCCGTAATGGGTGCATTAACACTCTACTTAGATTTTATTAATTTATTTATAATGCTTTTGAGACTTTTCGGTCAAAGAAGATAATTATTTAATTAACCTTAAATTATTCCAGCTAGTTTTATCTATAAGCTGATCTAAATTTTCCGATTTTTTAAGAATATTGCCATTTTTGTCTTTTATTAAAAATTTTTCGTTGTAATAATTTGGTTTCAAATTTTTAAGAATCCTTAAAACTGGTCTATCCGAAGTTCTTTGATAAACATCGAATGAAATTTCTTTATTACCTGAAGAAAATGAATAGTCTTTCCAGGTTCCATTAGAGACCATCTTAGCATAGAGATTTAAGATACATTGAAGCTCTTGTTTAATGAAGAACTTATCTTTTTCACTTTTAATATCGTTATTAATAATAAGTTTAATATTTTTCATACTTTATATTTATTTATCAAAGATAATTGAAAAGCAGTAAAGATAAAAGTTAAAGGTAATATCCCCCATACCTTAAAATTTACCCAAGTAGCCTCTGGTTGAGTTCTCCAGATTATTTCGTTCAATATCGCTAAAAAAATAAAAAAGTAAGCCCATCTATTATTTAATTTATCCCATCCCTCATCTTTCAGTTGAAAGGCCGATTTAAAAAAAAATTTTATAAAGTTTTTTTTGAAAAAATTTCTTCCTATAATCAATATTATTGCAAAAATTATATTTATGATTGTAGGCTTCATATATAAAAAGACTGGATTATTAAAATATAAAGTTAGGCCCCCAAAAAAAGAAATAATTATGCCCCCTAAAAGAGGTACGTAAGGAATTTTCTTTTCTAACAAATAAATGACTATTACCGCTATGATTGTTGATATTATCAAAGGCGGTATAGCCACCGCTAAATTGTTTCCACTTTTATAATAAATAACAAAAAAGATTAATAATGGTCCAAAATCTGCGGCAAATTTAAAAAAAGACTTATTCACAATATAAGCTTAACATAATACAAATTTTTATTAAATTATATATTGATTTTAACAAAAAAAATATTAACTATTAGATATGACCTCAAGCAATAATGCAAAATTTTCTATAGGTGAAACAGTCAAGCACAGGCACTTTGATTTTAGAGGTGTTATTTATGATGTTGATTTTGAATTCAATAATTCAGAAGAATGGTATCAGTCGATACCAAAGGATGTTAGACCAAGAAAAGATCAACCCTTTTATCATCTACTTGCTGAGAGCAATGAGGTAACTTACGAGGCTTATGTTTCCGAACAAAATTTATTATTGGATAAATCTAAAGAGCCAGTAAAGCATCCTTTAATCGAAGAAATTTTTTCTGGCAAAAAAGGATCAAATTATTTTAAGATTTCTAATTAAATCACCTCTTTCTGCCTAAAAGTTAACATTATTCACTCAAATCTATGACAAAGATTTATTTTATCTTCAATTGTTCTCGCCTAATTGAGGATTAACTCATACTTCTTTACTCCCTCTCAATTCTCAATTAGGCTTTTATTCACTCTTCACTTAAAAATAATATTATAGTAGTTAATTAGTATGATTAATTTTATAAATCCAAGTAAAATTTTTAAATGGATTGAAAAACTCTTAAATTTTATTAATTCAATTTTTTTTATAATATTGATTGTCGGTTTGACTTTTGCCTTAATTATTTCACCTCCAGATTACTTACAAGGAGATAGTGTGAGGATAATGTATGTCCATGTCCCTTCTGCTTGGATAAGTTTAGCCTCGTTTACATGTATAGCCTTATTATCAATTCTTACTTTTTTATTTAAGGTGAAAAATTTAAATTTGATTTCTAAGAGTATAGCGCCGATAGGATTGTTATTTACAATTTTAGCTATCGTGACGGGATCTTTGTGGGGAAAACCTACCTGGGGTACCTGGTGGGCTTGGGATGCTAGATTAACTTCAATGATTGTATTACTATTATTTTACATATTCTTTATCTTATCTCAGAAAATGATTAAAAATGAGGACAGAGCTAACAAAATTTCAGGCTTGATCGCAATAATTGGAATTATAAATATTCCAATTATAAAATACTCTGTAGACTGGTGGAGTACTTTACACCAACCTAAAAGCATTAATCTTTTAAGTGGGTCTAGCTCAATACACTCTTCGATGTTATTGCCATTATCATTGATGTTATTAGTGTTATTATTATATTGTGCGTTAATTTTTCTAATGAAATACAAGACAGAAATCATTAGAATAAAAAGAAAAAACATTAAAAGATTATGATTCAAAACTTAATTTTCATGAACGGATATGGTTTCTTTGTATGGCTTTCTTTCGCAATTACGCTTTTAGCTTGTGTGATTGTTTATTACAAAACTTACAGAACGCTTCAAAAATATGAAAAAGCTTTTGCAAAAGAATTAAAAAATTTATCAGCTCAGGAAAGAAAAAAAGTACTAGAAAAATCTAAGGTTGCTGTTCAGGTTTTTGCGTCATATAATAAATCAATTTAAAGCATTTAATGCTTACAAAAACAGTTAAAAAGAGAATATCTTTTTTAAGTTTGTTTTTAATAATTTCAATAATTTCTATTTTTTTTATTCTAAAATCACTAACTAATAATATTCTGTATTTTAAATCTCCTACAGATATTAAATTAATCAAAGAAATTAATTTAAACAAAAAAATAAGAATAGGAGGAATGGTAAAGAAAGATTCACTTTATATAAGTAACAAAGAAATTAAATTTGTTGTAACTGACTTTAAGAATGAAATTTTAGTAACTTATAGAGGCGCTATCCCCAATCTTTTTTCTGAAGAAAAAGGCGTTGTTGCTGAAGGAAAACTAAAAGATAAGAAGTTTTTTATCGCAGATAGAATTTTAGCTAAGCACGATGAAAAATATATGCCTCCTGAACTTAAAGATATATTAAAATAATGATAAGTAATTTTGGAAATACGATCTTATTCATTAGTGCTTTTCTTAGTTCATTCATTATCTATATTTCATTTAAAAATTTAAAAGAGGACAAAACGGTTTTAAAAAAAAATATATACCAACTTTGTTTATTACAAAGCACTCTAATTATTTTGAGTTTTTTTATATTAATTTCAGCTTTCATTACCTCTGACTTTTCATTAATTACTGTTTATCAAAATTCACACACTCTAAAGCCTTTGCTTTATAAAATTTCTGGAGCGTGGGGAAATCACGAAGGAAGCTTACTATTATGGTTAATTATATTAACTGTATTTTCTTTTTTATTTTTGGTTTACAATAATAATCATCCTAAAAACTACAGACTATATACTTTAATTACTCAAAACTTTTTAATACTTGGTTTTTTATTTTTTCTAATATTCAATTCAAATCCATTCAGCTTAGTATCACCTATACCGAAAGAAGGTTTAGGCTTAAATCCTATTTTACAAGATCCTGCTTTAGCTATTCATCCACCTTTACTTTATATAGGCTTTGTGGGTTCATCTATTTATTTTTCTGCAGCAATTTCATCTATGTTGTCGAATTACCAAGGTAAATTATTTGCTCAATCAATAAAAAATTGGGTCTTAATTTCTTGGTCATTCCAAACTATAGGAATTTTAGCTGGCTCTATATGGGCTTACTATGAATTAGGTTGGGGAGGATTTTGGTTTTGGGACCCTGTTGAAAATGCTTCTTTACTTCCTTGGTTTGCAATGACAGCTCTTTTTCATTCTTTAAAGGTATTGGAAAAAAGAAATCTTTTTTACTTTTGGGTGATCATCTTATGTATTATTACATTTATATTAAGCGTTACAGGGACTTTTCTAGTAAGATCTGGAATTTTAAATTCAGTTCACACTTTTGCAAATGATCCTTCAAGGGGACTATATATATTATTATTTTTAAGTTTATTAATATTTGGATCAATCTTTATTTTATTTAAAAAATTTCAATTAAATGATTATAGAATAAATCCTAATAGCAAAGAAACTTTCATTTTAGTAAATAATTGGTTTATGATTTTTTATCTGATTACGGTCTTGCTGGGAACAATTTATCCTATTTTTACAGAAGTTTTGACTAACCACAAAGTTTCTGTTGGACCACCTTTTTACAATATAGTAATAATCCCAATAGTAGTTATATTTTTGTTTTTAATGTCCATTGGGCCTAATGTTAAGTGGATTAAAAATAAATTTGAAAATTATAATCTTTTAATAAAAATCTTATTGGCCTCGGTTTTGATAAATTTTTCCATTGTTTTTTTATTTAAAAGCTACAGTTTGATTTCAAACTTTATTATTATATCTTCAATTTTTCTTATAATTTCTACAACTTTAGATTTTTATAAATGTATTAAAAAGAAAAAATTTAATTTTCCTAGACTAACTTCACACTTGGCCTTTGGTTTTATGGTTTTTTTTATAGGAATAAATCATAATTTTTCTTTTGAAAAAGATTTTAACCTTAGATTAGGTGATAAAGAGAAAATCGAAAATTATACTGTAGAGTTTAAAAACCTTAATTTAGAAGAATTTAAAAATTATAAAGCAATAATAGGAAAATTTATCATAGAAAATTATGATAAAAAATTAAATTTGACTCTTAGTCCAGAAATTAGAATTTATGAAAATCCAAACACATTAACTTATGAAGCTTCTATTAGATCAGGTTTGTTGAAGGATTACTACATCACCATGAGCAATATTGATAGATCAGAATATTATAATGTTAAATTTCAGAAAAAACCTTTTATGATGTGGATATGGATATCTGTAATTTTCATTTCTATTGGAGGATTCATAAGATTATTTGAAAATGAAAAAAAAAATTATTAAAACTTCTATAACATTATTTTTTTTATTTATTACTTTAGTATTTTTTATTGGTTTAAATAAAAATTCAGTTTATGACACTACAAATTTAGTCGGGGAAAAATTAACCCATATAAATTTAAATCATTTTAGTAAGAATTTAAAAATTACTGAACAGGATCTTAAAAAAAATAATTTCAATTTAATTAATTTTTGGTCTTCTTGGTGTGGCCCTTGTAGGGATGAACATCCTTTTTTACTACGACTAAAAGATGAAAACAATATCAATCTACTAGGTGTTAATTTTAAAGATAAAAAAAATAATGCTCTTAAATTTTTAAGAGAGTTCGGTAATCCATATGATCTTATAGCGGAAGATAAATTTGGAAAAAATTCTGTAAATTTAGGTATTTATGGAATCCCAGAAAGTATTTTAATTAATAAAGATTTAATTATAATTAAAAAATTTATTGGACCAATCACTGAAGAAGATTTTAAATATATCGTTACAGCTATTAATAAATAATGAAGATAATAATAATAATATTTTATTTTTTTTTAAGTTTTAACAACTTAAATGCTGAGTCCACCGTAATTGATAGTGGAAAAATTTTTAAAAATTTACGTTGTTTAATTTGTCAAGGTCAATCAGTCGCAGACTCGAATTCAGATTTTGCTCAAACGATAAAATTAGTGGTAAGGGATCAAATAAAGGAGGGCAAAACAGAGAAGGAGATATATAGATTTCTGGTAGAAAAATATGGAGAATGGATAGTATATAAACCTCCTTTAAATAAAGGGAATTCAATATTGTGGCTACTTCCTTATCTGATTTTTTTGATAGGAGGAATTATGATTTTTATATTGTTAAAAAAAAGGCCTAATGGATAGCAAAAAAGCCATCTATACATATTGTTTAATTAATTGTATTTTCTATTTATGAAATTTAAATTTTGTTTAATTTTATGTTTATTTTTAAGTGTATTCAGTTTTTCACAAGCTGATGATACAAAAAATGATGTTTCCTTTTATCTTGGTACATTTGACGTAATAGATAAAGAGGGAGACGATAAAAGTAATTTATTTGGCTTAGAACATAAAAATCCTGACTTATTTAGAAACACTTTTTTAGGAAAATTTTCTCCTATTTCAGGAGGCTTTATTACTGGTAATAGTTCTGCTTATTTATATACAGGCATAGAAGGTCAGTACGGCATTGGCCCATTAAAAATTTTACCAAGTTTCTCCCCAGGGTATTACCATAAAGGTGAAGGTAAAGATCTTGGAAGCGTTTTAGAGTTTAAAAGTGAAATTAAGATTGGCTTTGATTTATTTGAAAACTCTCAACTAGGATTTAGCTACAGTCATATTTCTAATAATGATTGGGGAGACACCAATCCTGGAGTAGACAATCAAAAAATTACATTTTCTAAGAATTTTTAAAAATAAATGAATTTAAAAGATTGTCATAACTTTAAAGATTTTAGAAAATTAGCAAAAAAGAAATTACCTTCTCCAATTTTTCATTATATAGATGGTGCAGCAGATGATGAAGTTACCTACGCAAGAAACACAAGTGCTTTTGATGATGTTGACTTAGTCCCAAATGTTCTAAGAGGAGTTGAGAATGTTGATTTATCTACTACAATATTTGGAAAAAAACTTGATTTACCTTTTTATCTTGCACCAACAGCATTACAGAGACTTTTTCACTACGATGGCGAAAGAGCAGTAGGAAAAGCTGCTCAGAAATTTAATACAATGTTCGGAGTTTCTGCATTAGCAACAGTGAGCGTGGAAGAGATATCTTCAATGATTAATACTCCAAAGATGTTTCAATTTTATTTCCACAAAGATAGAGGTTTAAACGACTCATGTCTTGAAAGAGCAAAAGCTGCTAAATTCGACGTTATGGCTTTAACTGTAGATACAATTACAGGAGGAAATCGTGAAAGAGATTTAAGAACTGGTTTTACGTCTCCTCCAAAACTTACATTATCAAGTTTATTTAGTTTTGCTACAAAACCAATGTGGGGAATAAATTACCTAACAAAAGGTAAATTCGAATTACCTCATCTTCAAGATTTTGTAAAAGAAGGTACAAGTACAAACTCTTCAATTGGAAGTTATTTTTCCACTATGCTGGACCAATCTATGAATTGGAAAGATGCAGAAAAACTTTGTTCTAAATGGGGTGGCCATTTTGCTCTTAAAGGAGTCATGAGTGTTGAGGATGCAAAAAGAGCTGTAGATATTGGTTGCACTGGAATAATGGTATCAAATCATGGAGGAAGGCAATTAGATGGATCTAGATCTCCTTTCGATCAGCTTTCTGAAATCGTCGACGCAGTGGGTGATAAATTGGATGTAATATGTGAAGGAGGAATTCATAGAGGAACTCATATGCTCAAAGCACTCTCATTAGGTGCCAAGGCGTGTTCAGGTGGAAGACTTTATTTATATGCTCTTGCAGCCGCTGGCCAAGCTGGAGTTGAAAGAGCTTTAGGACAATATAAAGCAGAATTAGAGAGAGATATGAAATTAATGGGTTGTACAAAAATAAGCGACCTTAATAGAAAAAATTTAAGATTTAGAAAATAATGGGTTTAAAAAATTGCCATAACTTCGAGGATTTTAGAAAACTCGCTAAAAAAAAATTACCCTCTCCAATTTTTCATTACATTGATGGTGGAGCAGACGATGAGTCAACTTTGAGAAGAAACACAGAATCATTTAATGAATGTGACTTGGTTCCAAATATTCTCGCTAGTGTGGGCAAACCTGACCTTTCAACTACTTTGTTTGGGAAGAAAATTGATATGCCTATCTTTCTTTCCCCAGCAGCAATGCAAAGACTTTATCATCCAGACGGAGATAGAGCTTCAGCAAGAGCTGCAGAAAAATTTAATACTTTCTACAGCATGTCATCTATGGGCAATAATACTATTGAGGAGGTATCAAATATTTCAAGTGGGCCAAAATTATTTCAGCTCTACGTTCATAAAGATAGATCAATCTCTGATGATTTAATTGAACGATCAAGAAGATCTGGTTTTGATGCAATGTGTTTAACAGTCGATACTTTAGTTGCGGGAAATAGAGAGAAAGATCATAGAACAGGATTTACAACACCCCCTAAACTTACTTTCCAAAGCCTAATGAGTTTTGCTATGAGACCTCAATGGGTATTAAATTATTTATTAGGTAAAAAATTTGAACTTTCTAATGTAAAAAAGAAAACAGATAAAGGAACAAACATTGCAAAATCTGTTATCGAATATATTAATGAACAATATGATCCTGCCATGGGTTGGAAAGACGCAGAGTATTGCGCAAAGAAGTGGAACGGACCCTTTGCACTTAAGGGAGTTATGTCAGTCGAAGATGCTAAAAGAGCAATTGATATAGGATGCACTGCAATCATGATATCAAATCATGGAGGACGCCAACTCGATGGATCTCGATCACCTTTTGATCAAGTCAAAGCAATATCCGACGCTGTTGGCGATAAACTGGAGATAATTTTAGATGGGGGTGTTAGAAGAGGAACTCATGTATTAAAAGCTATTGCTGCGGGCGCTAAAGCTTGTAGTTTTGGCAAAATGTTTCTATTTTCTTTAGCTGCAGGAGGTCAAAAAGGTGTCGAGCACTTATTACAAAATATGTACGATGAAATAAATAGAAATATGGTTTTGATGGGATGTAAAAATTTAAAAGAGTTGAATACTTCAAAATTAATTTATAGAAATAGAAAATAAAAAAAATTTAATGAATTATGAAATTAGCAAAAAGTTTAGATAGATTAGGAACAGAAACAGCCTTTAGCGTTCTGGCAGAAGCAAAAAAATTAGAAGCTGCAGGGAAGCCAATGATACATCTTGGGTTAGGTCAGCCTGATTTTAAAACTCCGAAGCATATTGTTGAAGCAGCAAAAAAAGCTCTAGATGATGGTCATCATGGCTATGTTTTATCAAATGGAATTCTTGAGTGTAGACAGTCAGTAACTAGGAAAATTAAAAAATTATACAACCAGGATATTGATCCTGAAAGAATAATTATAATGCCTGGGGGAAAACCTACAATGAGTTACGCTATTCAATGTTTTGGCGAACCAGGTGTAGAAATTATTCATCCAACCCCCGCATTTCCAATCTACGAGTCTATGATAAATTTCACTGGCGCAAAAGCTGTTCCTTATGACTTAACTGAGGACAAAGATTTAAAGTTTAATCCTGAAAAAATTTTATCATTGATATCTGATAAAACTAGGTTGTTGGTTTTAATTAATCCAAATAATCCAACTGGTAGCTTTGTTGAAAAATCAGATATAGATGTGCTAGCAGAAGGTCTTAAAAAACATCCCCATGTGACTATTTTAAGTGATGAGATTTATAGCAGACAAATATTTGATGGAAAAGAAATGCCATCATTTTTTAAATATCCAGAATTAAGAGAAAGATTAATTGTTCTTGAAGGATGGAGTAAAGCATATTCAATGACAGGTTGGAGACTGGGCTGGAGCTTTTGGCCAGAACAACTTATAGGCCATGTAAATAAATTATTGATCAATAGTGTTTCTTGTGTAAATGCAGCAGCTCAGTTCGCAGGAATTGCTGCTTTAGATGGGTCTGACGACTCAATAGATCAGATGATGGAAAAATTTACAATTAGAAGAAAACTTATTCATGATGGTTTAAATAATTTACCTGGCGTAGAATGTAGTTTGCCTGGGGGAGCTTTTTATGCTTTTCCAAAAGTTATTGGGACAGGAATGAATGGCTCAGAGTTTGCAAAAAAATGTATGCATGAAGCAGGTGTAGCTATAGTGCCTGGAACGGCATTTGGAAAAACTGCAAAAGATTACGTAAGATTTAGTTTTGCAGCCTCGCAAGCAAACATCTCAGAAGCTCTTGAAAATATAAAAAAAATGCTAGCTAAATAAGCTTTATTTTCCTTAAATTTGAATTAATATCTCCATATGAATGAACAAGTTCAGTCAGAATTAAAAAAGATTTTTAATGGTAGATTCTCTACATCTGTATCTACTAGAACTAATTATGCTAGAGGTGAAGATACTTATGATCCTGTTTTATCTCAGGCCGTAGTTTTTCCTGAAACAAATTCCGAAGTTTCTAAGATTTTAAAACTTTGCAATGATCACAAAGTACCCGTTGTACCTTTTGGAACAGGTACTTCTTTAGAGGGAAATGTAGTTGGTAATGATAAAGGTATTACAATTTCTCTAGAAAAAATGAATAAAATTCTAAGCGTAAATGTTGAGGACTTTGATTGTAGAGTTCAAGCATGCGTTACTAAAGAACAATTAAATGATTATTTAAGAGAAGATGGAGTTTTCTTTCCTATTGATCCTGGAGCTAATGCAGCTATTGGAGGTATGGCTTCAACATCAGCATCAGGAACAATGGCTGTAAAATATGGGACGATGAAGACGGTTATCACTGGTTTAACAGTTGTTCTCCCTAATGGAGAAATCATAAATACAGGAAGCAGAACAAAAAAAACTTCCGCAGGATACAACTTAACAAATCTATTTATTGGCTCCGAGGGTACTCTCGGAATAATAACTGAGATACAATTAAGGTTATCCCCAATTCCCGAGAGTATTATGAGCGCAGTTTGTCATTTTAAAACTTTGGAAGACGCGGTTAAGACTGCTCAACAGATTATTCAATACGGTGTACCAATTGCTAGAATTGAAATGTTAAATAAAGATCAAATGGATATTAGTATTAATTATTCAAAACTAAAAGACCTTAAAGTTCTACCGACTTTGTTTTTTGAATTTCATGGGTCAGAGGCATCTAACAAAGAGAATATTAAAGTTGTAGAGGAAATCTCTAATGATAATAATGGAAGTTCTTTTAAGTGGGCAAAAGATTTAACAGAAAGGAATAAACTATGGAAAGCTCGTTGGGACGTCTATTATTCTGTAAAAGCATTAATAAAAAATGGGCGAGTTTATTCCACTGATGTATGTCTTCCAATTTCAAAGATCACTGAATGTGTAAATTTTGCGGAAGAAGAAACAAAAAAATTTGGACTAAGAGCACCAATGGTTGGACATCTAGGGGATGGGAATTTTCACGTAATTTTACCTTATGATCCTCAAAAAAAAGAAACGTATAAAAAAATTAGAGAATTCAGTGATTTACTTATTAAAAAAACTTTAGAGCTTAATGGAACAATTACGGGAGAGCATGGTATAGGGCTCCATAAAAAAGAATATCTTTTAAAAGAACATGGAGACAACATTCCAGTCATGAAATCTATTAAAAGAACACTTGATCCTAATAATATTATGAATCCTGGTAAGATTTTTGATTTAAACTAATTATTCTAATGAAAAAAAATTCTCATTACTAGAAAGCTTCTTAGATCTAGCGAAGATAAAGCATCAAAAATATTTGATGTAAAATTTAACACTAACGATGAATTATATTCTCAAGAAAAATTAATACAACTTAGTGTTGGCTGTGATGGAATTTTATCTGCTCTTACTGATAAATTAGATGCAGAAACAATAAAAAAATTACCTGATAGCGTTAAAATACTATCAAACTTTGCAGTAGGATTTGGAAATATTGACTTAGAGGCAGCAAAAAAAAGAAATATTATAGTTACTAATACCCCAGAAGTTTTGACAGATGCAACAGCTGAAATTGGAATTTTGTTAATTCTAGGGGCTTGTAGAAGAGCTCCGGAGGGTATTGAAGCTGCTAAAGGATCTAATTGGAAATGGTCTGCTGATTACTTGATAGGAAAACAATTAACAGGAACTAGATTAGGAATTTTAGGCATGGGAAGAATTGGAAGGAAAATTGCAAGTATTGCAAAATCCATGGGCATGATAATACATTACCATAATCGATCAAAACTTAGTGATGACAAAGAGGATGGAGCAATTTATCACAAAGATCTTAAAAGTTTTTTAAGCGTTTCAGATGTATTATCAGTTTGTTGCCCTGCTACAAAAGAAACAACTGATTTAATTAATAAAGAAACTTTAGAATATTTACCACAAGGAGCAGTAGTAACTAAT
>CACGMG010000005.1 GCA_902574045.1 uncultured Pelagibacteraceae bacterium
GAAACAACTTAAAATATTTATTGATTTAACCAGGCTGAATAAACCAATCGGCTTTATGCTTTTGTTTTGGCCATGTTCTTGGGGTTTAGCGTACGCATTTAATTACAGTAAGGATATAAATATTTTTTTTTATTATTTAGTACTATTCTTTTTAGGATCAGTTTTGATGCGAAGTGCTGGTTGTATAGTTAATGATATTGTAGATAGAAATTTTGATCGAAAAGTCAAAAGAACAAAGAATAGACCAATAGCTTCTAAAAAAATTTCTGTTGGTAGATCTTTGATGTATTCAATGGTTCTATGTATATTAGCATTTATTATCCTACTTCAATTTAATTTATTTACAATTATTTTGGGAATGAGTTCTATGGTTCTAGCTTTTTCTTATCCTTATATGAAGAGAATTACATACTGGCCTCAATTTTTTTTAGGCTTAACATTTAATTGGGGAATTATAATGGCTTGGGTGGCAATAAATAATACTATTTCACTTGAGATTATACTACTTTATATATCAGCCATATTTTGGACATTGGGCTATGACAGTATTTATGGAGTACAAGATATGGCAGATGACGAGATAATAGGATTAAAATCAACTGCAATAAAATTTAAAAAAAAAATAAAATTATTTGTAAGTATGAATTATTTCTTAACATCTACAATTTTGTTTTATCTATTTAAAGATGAAATAAATCTAAATCTTTTTTCAGTTATTTTTTGTATTTTTTGTCTAAGTTTAATTTATCAAATAAAAATATTTAATTCTCGTAAACCTGAGACTTGTCTAAAAGCTTTTAAATTTAATAATTTATCTGGTTTCATCTTATTTCTAGGAATTTTATCTATCTAAAATTGAAATGGATTTTAAAGAACTTAAATCAATCTTAAAAAGACTTTATAAGGAATACATCAGAAGATACTTAAGATATATTTTTATTGCAGCAGGTCTATCTGTGTTAGTGGCAGCCAATTCATCAGCAATTGCTTGGCTATTAGATCCCGCCGTAAAGAAAATATTTATTGAAAAAGATAGAACTCTAGCTTGGTTAATACCTCTAGCTATCATATTTACATTTACAACGAAAGGAGTGAGTCTTTATTTAGCTCGAATAAATATAATAAAAGTTTCGAATAAAATTTCAGGAGAAATTCAAAAACAAATTTCTGACAATATGCTTACAACTGATATTAAAACCATAGATGCTAGACACTCTGGTCAGTATGTTTCAAATATTTTATTTGATGCTCAACAAATACAATCGCTGGTCGGCGTAGGTGTTCTAAACCTTATGAAAGATACATTAACTGTATTAGGTTTAGTAGGACTTATGTTCTATCAAAATTGGAAATTAGCTATATTTGCAATATTTATGATCCCTCTGGCTGCTGGATTAGCAAAAAGTTTAGGTAGAAGAGTTGCAAAAATTGTTACTCAAGCGGGGGAAATTTCTGGTAATTTGGCTTCTTTCTTATCAGAAATAATAAAAGGTTCCAAAATGATAAGAATTTATCAAAAGGAAAAAGAAGAAAGTAACAAAGCTAACAAAATTATAGATGATTTAGTAGATAAGAATATTAAACACAATATTGTAATAGTAAGAGCTACTCCAATCATGGAGACATTAACAGGCTTTATGATTGCAGGATTTATATTTTTCTCGGGTAAATTAATTTCTTCAGGAGAGCTTGAAGTAAATCAATTTTTTTCCTTTCTTGCAGCTATGATGTTGGCCTACCAACCTATTAGGTCTTTAGCAACATTAAATATGATATTTTATCAAGGGGCTGCGGCATTCAAAAGAATATCAAAAGTTATAGATAAAAATATAGAAATAAAAAATAATAGTTCTTTGCCTGAATTAAAAATAGATAATTGTAATATTAAGTTTAACAACGTTAGCTTTAAATATGAAACAACAAATGATAGAGCAATAAAAAATCTTAATCTTGATATTAAAGGGAACGCATTATCTGCCTTAGTAGGTCCAAGTGGAGCCGGTAAAAGCACTATTATTAACCTAATACCTAGGTTTTACGATATTCAAGAGGGCAGTATAGAAATTGATGGACAAAAAATTAGTTCTATAACTTTAAACTCATTGAGAAAAAACATCTCATTAGTTAGCCAAGATGTCATACTTTTCGATGATACTATTAGAAACAATGTAGCTTATGCTAATTTAGACGCTAGTGAGGAAGAAATTAAAAATGCATGTATATCAGCAGCAGCTGAAGAGTTTATTAATAAAATGCCAAAAAAATACGATACAATTGTAGGAGAAAATGGCGTCAGACTTTCTGGAGGACAGAAACAAAGAATATCTATAGCTAGGGCAATTTTAAAAAAATCTCCAATTATTCTTTTAGACGAAGCAACATCATCTTTAGATACAGGTTCGGAAGAAATTGTGCAAAATGCAATAAAAAATTTAACTAAGAACAAAACAACTATTGTAATAGCACACAGACTATCGACAATACACAATGCAGATAAGATTTTTGTTTTACAAAATGGGGTGCTCTTAGATGCTGGCAATCATGATCATCTTATAAATAATTGTCTTGAATACAAAACTCTTTATGAGAAACAATTAAAATAAACTCCATGTTAGGAATTTATAGATCACTAACTCTTTTTTTTTATCCATTATTTGTTTTAATAATTTTAATTAGGAAAATTTTTAAAAAAGAAAATAGTGAAAGTCTAAAAGGAAAATTATTTCCTTCCAAATTTTTAGTTGATAGGAATCAAAGTAAGAAGCTAATTTGGTTTCATGCTGCTAGTATTGGCGAGGCTCAAAGTATAATTCCATTGATTAAAAAGATTTTAAACTCAACAGAAAACACTGAAATTCTCATGACAACTATAACTCAATCATCTGCTAGTTTAATGAGAGAAAATTTTAAAAATCATGAAAATGTTAAACATAGATTCTTACCTTTGGATATAAAATTTTTAATAGACAAATTCTTAGATAGCTGGAAACCGAATTTAGCTTTGTTTGTTGACTCTGAAATTTGGCCAAATTTTTTGACTGAAATTAAAGAAAGGAATATTCCTCTAATATTGTTAAACGGAAGAATTACTAAAAGATCTTTTTTAAGATGGTCAAAAATTTTAAAATTTGCTGAAAACATTTTTAATAAATTTGATTTATGTTTGGTTTCTAATTTTGAAACAAAAAAATATCTTGAAACATTTAAAGTAAAAAATATTAAATTTTTAGGTAATTTAAAATTTTCAACAACTTATAAATCATATAAAAGACAAGATAATTTATATCAAAAAAGAAAAATTTGGTGTGCAATGAGCACTCATGGTGGTGAAGATATTTTTATAATTGATACCCATTTAAACCTTAAAAGAAATAATAAGAATTTAACATCTTTAATAATTCCAAGGCATTTAAATAGAGTCAAAGAAATAGAATCTTTATGTAAAACAAAAAATTTATCTTTTCAGACTTTGTCAAGTAAAGATAAATTAAATTTTGAAAATGAAATAATCATAATAAATTCATATGGGAAAGCGTCTGAGTATTTAAGTTTGTGCAAAAGTGTCTTTATCGGCAAATCATTATTGAAAAAACTTCAACACGTTGGGGGACAAAACCCAATCGAAGCAGCGAAATTAGGATGTAAAATATACCATGGCCCCTTCGTTTATAACTTTCAGGAAATATATAATTTATTAAACGGTTATAAAATATCTGAACAAATATCTAGTATTGATGAATTATCAAAAAAAATAAATTTTGATTTAAATAATCAAGATTTCTTAAAAAATGAAAATGCATTAAAAGATATTAACGAACTCGGAGATAAAATTTTAACAACTACTTTTAATGAAGTAGTAAAACTTAGAAGTTAATGAAATTATTTAAACCAGAATTCTGGACAAAAAAAATTAGTTTTTTTTCAATTTTATTTTTACCTTTTTCGTTAATTTATCAAATCGTTTTTTATATAAAGAATTTTGTAACTAAACAGAGAAATTTTAAAATCCCCATTATATGTGTTGGGAATATTTATTTGGGTGGTACCGGAAAAACTCCACTGTCTTTATTAATAATGAAAATACTTGAACAGCAGGGGAAAAAAGCTTCCATAATCAAAAAATATTATCCTGAACATTTTGATGAACATCATATGATTCAGAATTACACTGATAATTTGATTCTAAATAAGAATAGACTTTTAGCTTTAGAGGAAGCAGAAAAAAGTGGATATGATTTAGCTATTTTAGATGATGGGTTTCAAGACTCCTCAATAAAGAAAAATTTGAGCATACTTTGTTTTAATTCTAATCAATTAATAGGGAATGGTTTTACTTTCCCTTCAGGCCCTTTAAGAGAAAGAATGAGTTCAATAAAAAGGGCAGGAATAATAATGCTAAACGGTAAAAAAAATAATTCTTTCGAAAAAAAAGTAAAAAATATTTCAAATAAAGTTGAAATATTTTATTCAAATTATAAACCAATTAATATTGAAGAGTTCAGGGATAAAAAAGTATTTGCATTTGCTGGAATAGGAAATCCAGAAAATTTTTTTAGTATGTTAATTGAGAATGACATCAATATACAAAAAAAGATAGCTTTTCCAGATCATTACGAATTTAGCAGAGATGAAATAAAAAAAATTATTAATGAAGCATTAGAAAAGAATTTTATCCTATTAACATCAGAAAAAGATTATTACCGTATAAAAAAATACAATTTCAAAGATATAAGATATGTAAAAATGAAATTAAACATTATTAATGAACATAAATTTTTGAAAACAATTAACAATTTTATATGATAAAAAAAATTAAGCATCTTATCGAAGCGATTTTTGTTTATATGTTTTTTGGTATAGCAAAATGTATCGGGTTGAAGTTAAGTCGTAAATTATTTTCATTTATTTTTAAAGTAATTGGACCAGTTATAAGACCTAATCGTATGGCTTTTAAAAATATGGAGATATTTTCAAAAAATATTTCAATTTTCAAGAAGAAAGAAATTATAAATAATATGTGGAGTAATTATGGAATGACATTTGTTGAATATGTATTTTTGAAAAGATTTCGAAATAGAAATTCTCACATAGAAATTTTAGGAATAGACATATTAAAAGATATTAAAAAAGAAAATAAACCCGTAGTTTTTGTTTCAGGACATTTTGCTAATTTTGAATTGATGTCAATGGAATTAACAAAGAAAAATGTAAAACTTGCAACAATTTATAGACCATTAAATAATTCTTTTTTAAATCCATTTATGGAATATTTAAGAAAAAAATATATTTGTAAAAACCAAATTAAAAAAGGAATTAATGGTGTAAAAAAAACGATTGAACATATTAAAAGTGGTCACAGTATAGCTCTCATGATTGACCAAAGAGTAAGTGAAGGAGAAAAAATAAAATTTTTTAACAGTCAAGCTCTTACAACAACTCTTCCTGCTCAATTGATATTAAAATACGATTTAAAGGTTGTTCCTATTTTCATACAGAGAAATAAATCAAAAAAGTTTTTAATGGAAATTTTTAAACCAATAGATTTCTCAAAAAATAAAGACAAGTTCTTTATTACAAACGAGTTAAATAAAGTTTTAGAAAATATGATTATTAAAAATCCGAATCAGTGGATTTGGACACACAATAGGTGGAAGTAGATTTATTTTTTTGATCTATTTAAACTTTTATTTACTTCTAAAGGCGAAAAGTAAGCTTCTTGTAAATCAACATTCCAATAACTTAAATTTTCTAAAAGAATTTGTTTTCCAGAAATCGCACAAACTACAAAATCTCCTTCTTCAATAATATCATAAGAGTTATTCTTATATTTAAGTTTGGCTTTTTTTTTATTCATCTATAAAGTAAACATATAATATATCTTTTCTTATGAATATTGCATTATTAGGTAGTGGTGGAAGAGAACATTCTTTATGTCAAAAAATCTATGATTCTAAGTTATCTAAGAATATAATATGTATTCCAGGTAATGCTGGTACCTCAAAAATAGCAAAGAATATAGATATCGACTTTCTTAACTTTAATAAACTTTTAAAAGTCATCAAGTTCCACAAAATAAATCTAGTTATAGTAGGCCCAGAGGAGCCACTAGTAAAAGGAGTGGTAGATTTTCTTATTAAAAATAAAATTAAAGTTTTTGGGCCAAATAAATATGCAGCTAAACTTGAGGGTTCTAAAGCTTTTATGAAATCATTATGTAAAAAAAATAAGATTCCTACAGCTGAATTTAAGATATGTAGAAACAAAAAAGATGTAAATAATTTTCTAAGAAAAAATATTTTTCCACTAGTAGTCAAAGCAGATGGTCTTGCCGCTGGTAAAGGGGTTACGATCTGTAAAAATAAAAAACAAGTATTAAAAGTGTCAAATGAAATTTTCAAAGGGAAATTTAAGTCTTCAAAAAAACTTGTGTTAGAGGAATTTCTTGATGGTGAGGAAGCAAGTTATTTCTTGCTAGTAGATAAAAATAATTTTAAATTTTTTGGGTCAGCCCAAGATCATAAAAAGGTTGGAGAGAAAGATACCGGGCCTAACACTGGTGGAATGGGAGCATATTCACCAGCAAAAATAATTACTAAGGATATGGAAAAAAAAATTATTAAGAAAATAGTTTATCCGACTTTAAGAGTTTTAAAACAAAAGAAAAAAAATTATACTGGCTTTTTATACGTAGGGTTAATGATCAAAGATAGTGAACCCTATTTAATTGAATACAATGTAAGAATGGGAGATCCAGAATGCCAGGTTATTCTACCCCGACTTAACACAGATTTGCTTAGAATAATTTCATTTGCAGTAAAAAATAAATTAAACAGTGTAAATATAAAATGGAAAAAAGATAAATGTATGACAATAGTTTTATGTTCAAAGGGCTACCCAGGCAAATATAAAAAAAATGTTAAAATAAAGAATTTAGCAAGGATTAAACTAAAAAATAGTTCTTTCATTTTTCATGCTGGTACTAAATATACTGATGAAGATATTCTTTCGAATGGAGGTAGAGTATTAAATATTACTTCAGTTGGAAAAACCTTTGAGAAAATTAGAATAAATATTATCAAAATAATTAAAAAACTTAATTGGAAAGATGGTTTTTTTAGGAGAGATATAGGATGGAGAGTAATTCAAAATAAATGAGAGTAATAAGTGGTATTTTCAAAGGAAAGTCTATTACTTTTTTGAAGTCAAAAATTACTAGACCTTTAAAAGACTCTGTAAAAGAAAATATTTTTAATATTATAAATCACTCAAATCTTTTAAAAATTGAAATAGAAGAAGCAAATATTTTAGATCTTTACTCTGGCACTGGTTCTTTTGGAATTGAATGTATTTCTAGAGGTGCAAAAAGAGTTACTTTTGTTGAAAAGGATGATTATGCTATTGAAATTTTGAATAAAAATTTGATTACACTTTCAATTAAAGAAAAGGCTTTAGTGGTAAAAGATAAAATTGAAAAATACTTAAACGAAAACAAATTGGAAAAATTTGATATAATATTTTTAGATCCCCCTTTTGCAGAAAACAAATTTATAGAAGAACTTAAACTAATAAAAAAAAACAAAATTTATCAAAAAAATCATGTAATTATTATTCATAGGGAAAGTAAAACTATTGATAATTTAGATGGTATTTTCAAACCTCTAATTACTAAACAATATAGTCGATCTAAAATAATCTTTGGAAAATATTAAAATAGTTCTTTTTTTGTAGCTTTTTTTAAATTTTCTACTGCTGGTTGGTCAAAAGGATTTATATTAATGAGTTTGCCTACTATAGCTGTCTCAATAATAAAATAAGAAAATAATTCTCCGAGTGTTTGTTCATCATTACTTCTTATTTTAAACTCCCTAAAAGGTATTTGTTTTTTTTTTAAATTTTGTAGAAAAGAATTTTTTTGAGCATTCTTAATCTGATTTAAACTCTTATTGTTTAAATATTTAAATTCTTTATCTAGTTTATTTGAGTTTATTTTTTTGTCTGAAGTTAAATCACTACTTAATACATAAAATAATTTATCTCTTGGACCATCTAAATACAGTTGAAGCAGGCTATGATGGTCTTTTGGAGCCTGAGAGATCGTTGGCAAAAAGCCTTTTCCCTTTTTACCTAAACTCTCGGCAATAATTTGTTGATACCAAGAAAGAAATTTATCTAGTTTAGGAACATAATTAAATAATATTAAATTTTTTATTTTTCCTCTTAAAAGTATATTGGCTAATTTTACAGCACTATCTTTTAAAAATATTTTATTTTTATTTTTTTTTAGATGCACTAGAATATTTTTTCTCAAATTATTAATTGGCAACCCCATTAAATACGCTGGTAGCATTCCAACTTCTGATAATACTGAATACCTGCCTCCAATATATTTTTTATGCTCTACAAAATGAAATTTCATCTTTCTTGATAATAAGTGTAAAGATTTATCATTTTTTTCTGTGATTATGATCAAGTTTTTTGAATTTTTTTTCACAATCTTAAAAGCTAAAAGATTGGATAGCGTCTCTAAAGTTTCACCTGACTTAGAAATTATCAAGAATAAAGTTTGATTAATATTATAATCTTTTTTAAAACTACTTAACTTATCTTCATCTAAATTATCAAAAAAATGAAAATCTTTTTTTATTTTTTTTTTAAGAAATGCATATATCGCCTCTGACCCAAGAATAGATCCACCCATTCCTATTAAAACTATCCTGTTGTATTTCTTAAACTTTTTGAGATCTTTGGCTTTAAAATTAAACTTAAATTTTTTACTTAAAGAGTGAAAAACATCTTTCTCCATATCAAGATTTTTATGAATATTTGATAAATTCTTTAAATATTTAGTTTTCAAATTTTTGTATAAATTTGAATTAAGATGTTTCTTTTGTATAAAATTTTTATAAATTATCTTTTTATTTTTCACTTACCAATTTTATTTATTATCGATTGTTCTATAGATGTACTGCTTGATTTAGATGTATCTGGTTGATCAGGAATTTTCAAAATTTTATTTATGTTGTTATTATCTGTTTTTCCTTTCAATGTTCCTGGAGTTGGCAAAGTATCGTAATCTGGAGGAAGTACTAAAGGCTGTCTTTTTTTTACAAGAAATTCATCAGTAGTTTTTATTTTTTCATTTCTTAAAACTTTTCCCGCATCTGACATTGCGCCGCACGAATATAAAAAAAATAAACAAAAGATATAAAATAATGATTTATTAATTTTTTTCATCTTTAAAAAGTAAATCTTTAGTAATAAAAACTAAAATTCCGACTGTTATGAATATATCTGCGATATTAAAAGTAAACCAGTGAAAATTTTTATAATGAATATCTATGAAATCTGGCACTGCAAAGTAAGTAAATCTATCATATACGTTCCCTAATGCGCCTCCTAAAATCAAGGAAAATAATATTTTATCAATCATTTTTGATTTTGTGACAATATAAATCAAAAAAATTATGACAAAGCAAATTACACCTGTAATCAAATTATAAATTACATTTGAATCTGAGCTCAATAGACCAAACCCTATACCTGTATTCCAAACTAAATCTAAATTTATATATTCATTCAAAAATAATGAATTGTTATTTGTTTGTAGTTCGATTATTTTTATTTTAGTAAATCTATCAAAGATAAATGTAATCAATATAATAAAAAAACAGATAAGATTTTTGAAGTTTAATTGATCTAAAAATTTATTTTTTTTTTCCATTTATATATTGGATTTAATCAAAGTCTCACACCTTTCACATTTATTATCTAAAATTTTCCAACAACGAGGGCACTTGGTACCACTTGTCTTTATTACATCGATTTTAAATTCTTTATCTTTACCCATTACTTTTTGAGCTTTTGAAGTAATAAAATATTCGGATAGATCTAAGCCATCTAAAAGATCAAAAGTTTGCTTATCAGCTGTTATTTTAAGTTCTGCCTCAAGGCTAGATCCTATTTCTTTATTAGATCTTTTTTCTTCTATAGCAATATTTGCTTCTTGTTTGATTTTAAATAGTTTTTTCCATTTTTCATCTAAATCTTTATTATTCCATTTTTTTGGTATTTCTAAAAAAGTATATTCATGAATACTTTTGGTATCTTTGCTAACGAGACTATAAATTTCATCTGTTGTAAAAACAAATATAGGAGCAAACCATTTAAGTAAGCATTCCAAGATTATATTTAAAACTACAACACAATCTTTTCTTTTTTTGGAATTTAAACTATCACAATATAAAACATCTTTTCTTATATCAAAATAAAAAGAAGAAAGATCTAAAGTACAAAAATTTAACAATTCTTTATATAGTCGATGAAAATTATAATTTTTTAAATTTTCTTTTATTGAGCCATCTAGGGTATATAGTTTATGCAAAATATATAGTTCTAACTCATTTAAATTTTTCAGGTCGAGAGACTCGAAACTTTGTTTCTGAAAATTATCTTTTAAATTTCCTAAAATAAATCTAAAAGTATTTCTAATTTTTCTGTAGGACTCAGCGTGTTGAATAAGAATTGTTTTATCTATTCTTAAATCCTCCGCGTAATCAGAGGAAGCAACCCAAGCTCTTAGAATATCTGCTCCATAATTTTTTAAAATTTCGTCGGGTGAAATAACATTTCCTGAAGATTTGGACATTTTTAAGCCTTTTCCATCAACAACAAATCCATGAGATAAAATGTTTTCAAAGGGTGCTCTGCCACGTGTTCCACATGACTCTAATAATGAAGAATGAAACCAACCTCTATGTTGGTCGGATCCTTCGAGATACATATCAGCAGGCCATTTTAAATCTTTTCTTTTTTCCAAAACAAAACTATGGGTAGAGCCACTATCAAACCATACCTCAACTATGTCATTAAGTTTGTCAAAATTTTTTGGATCGTAATTTTTTCCTAAGAATTTTTTCGCATCATCTGTAAACCAGCAGTCTGAACCCTCTTTTTCGTAGATTTCAGCAATTCTATCAATTACTTTTTTGTCTCTTAATGGTTCTTTTGTTTTTTTATCAATAAAAATAGGCAAAGGCACACCCCATACTCTTTGTCTTGAGACACACCAGTCTGGTCTTCCTTCGATCATAGATAAAAGTCTATCTTTTCCTTTCTCAGGATAAAATTTAGTATCATTGATTGCTTTAATCGCTTTGTCTCTTAAAGAATTTTTTTCCATCGAAATAAACCATTGTGGTGTCGCTCTATAAATTAAAGGAGCTTTTGATCGCCAAGAATGGGGATAGCTATGACTAAGTTTATCATTTTTTAACAATCGTTTTTGTTCTTTAAGTTTTTCGATTACTAAAGGGTCTGCCTTAAAAACATGTGTCTTTTCAAAGTAGGGCACTTCTTTTGTATATAACCCAGAATTATCTACAGTATAAGTTGAGGAAATATTATTTTTCAAACATAAATTAAAATCGTCGGGCCCATGACTTGGAGCGCAGTGTACTATTCCTGTTCCTTGCTCTAAATCCACAAAATTTGCCTCTAACATGGGAACATCATAATCAAACTTCATTTCTAAAAATGGATGACTGCAAATTGTTCCTTGGAATTGAGAACCCTTAAAAGTTTTTAGAACCTTATGGCTTTCTATTCCACAAGATTTAACGATCGACTCGATTAAATTTGTGGCAACCACGATCCTTTTATCTTTAAAGAAATCTAGTTGATTTATTTCTATTAATGAATATTCGATACTACTGTTAAAAGCTAAAGCCTTATTAGCTGGAATTGTCCAGGGTGTTGTTGTCCAAATTATTATATTCGAATTTTCTAAAAAATTTGTCTTAGTTTCTTTAACTTTAAATGCGACAAAAATTGTATTTGAGGTATGATCCTTATATTCTACCTCGGCATCTGCTAGAGCTGTTTTTTCAACTGTTGACCACAAAACAGGTTTGAACCCTTGGTATAAACTGCCGTCTAATAGAAACTTACCTAATTCTCTCACAATTTGTGCTTCTGCTTCGAAACTCATCGTTGAGTAATAATTTTCAAAATCTCCAACGACTCCTAATCTTTTAAACTCTTTGATGTGAACTTTAATCCATTCTTTAGCAAATTCTCTACACTCTTGTCTGAAATCTTTAATAGGAATTTCATCTTTATTTTTTTTCTTCTTTTTATATTGTTCTTCTATTTTCCACTCTATAGGAAGACCGTGGCAATCCCAGCCAGGGACGTATACAGAGTCTTTTCCAGTCATTTGATGAAAACGAGTTATCATATCTTTTAAAATTTTATTAAGAGCAGTGCCCATATGAATATGGCCATTAGCATATGGAGGTCCATCATGTAGAATAAACTTTTTTTTCCCTAATGAGTTTTTTCTAAGTTTTTCAAAAATTTTATTTTTTTCCCACTTGTCTAAAATTAATGGTTCCTTAGTTGGTAAATTTGCTTTCATAGAGAATGCAGTTTTAGGAAGCTGTAAATTTTCTTTAGACATTTTTTTTTGATTTAATTATATCAATTTTTATTTGTTTCTTTAATTGTTCTAGACCTTTAAATTTTCTTTCTGATCTAATAAAATTTATAAAATATATTGTAATCTCCTTATTATATAAGTTTTTATTAATACCAAATATATTTACTTCCAATAGTAAATTTAGACCATTAAATGTAGGCCTATAACCTATATTTGCTATTCCTCTTTTTTTAAATTGTTTTGTTTTAGCTATAACTGAATATACACCTAGTTTTGGGATGATATAATCTTTCATTCTAATATTGCATGTGGGAAAACCAATTTTTCTTCCTCTTTTTTCACCTTTAATAACCTTACCTTCGACAGACCAGGGTCGACCTAAGAGTTTGTTGGCTTCCTTAATTTTTCCTTTTTGTATTTTTTTTCTTATTATTGTAGAAGAAATCGTTTTATTGTATTTGTTTAAAGGTGAAGTAATAATCGTTTTAAATCCTAAATCTTTCTGACGATTTTTCAATGAATAAATATTACCTTTTCTATTTTTTCCAAATCTAAAATTTTTGCTTACAAAAATATATTTCGATTTAATTCTATCGTTAATTATCTTTTTTATAAAATAATCAGCGCTTAACAAAGAGAATTTTTTATCAAATTTTATAATGACTAAAAAATCTAGTCTTAATTTATCTAATTGATATTTTTTTTGTTTTAGTTGATTAATCCTATGATTTCTAACTTTTGGATTAAAAAACATTACTGGCATTGGTTCAAATGTGATTAGACCAAAGGGAAGTCCTTCTTTTTTAGATTTAAGTTTTGCTTGTTTTAAAACTTTTTGATGACCTAAATGAATGCCATCAAAATTACCAATAGCTACTACACTATTTTTATGCTTATCTTTAATTCTTAAGTTTCGATAAATTTTCATTTCACCATTTAAGTTCTTTTTGGTAATAATTTGTTTTTACATTATATTTTTTCAATAACATTGAAAGTTCTTTATCATTTTTAAATTCATTTCTATGGACTCCATTATAAATAAATAAACTGTCAACATTTAAATTATTAGCTCCTTTTATATCTGTTCTTAAATTATCACCGATAGCTAATACTTTTTCACCTTGATTAAAGCACATATCGTAAACTTCTTTATAAGGTTTTCCATAATAGACTACTTCACCACCAATTGACTCAAATGTTTTAGCAATTGATCCTGCACATAATTCTTCGATATTTCCTCTATGTACAACTAAATCCGGATTTGTACACATCAATTTTTTATTCGTGTAGTCTTCAAGTAAAGTTTTATAATATTCTAAATCATTTTCTTGTTCATCAAAAAAACCAGTGCAAAGTATAAAATCACATTTATCTAAGGAAGTTTTGTTTTCTTGCACTCTTTCAAATATTGAATTATCTCTTGCTGGTCCAAGATGATAAAACTTTTTTCCAAATCTATTGTTATTAATTGCTTGCATTGCTACTTCGCCTGAGGTTACTATTTTTGATAAAAATTTTTCCTCCATTTTTAATTTCCTCAGAAATTCTATAACTTTTGCACTAGGCCTAGGTGCATTGGATAAAAATATGATTTTTTTTGAATTATTATTTAAGTTTTCAATAACCTCAATTGCTTTTGAATTTAAAGATATTCCGTTGTGCATCACACCCCATAAATCTATTATGTAAGTATCGTAAAGCTTAAATATTTCAGATAAATGATTTAAATTTCTCAATTTTTATAGTTTCTCCTTTAATTGTATCAAAAAATATAGCAAATTCGCCTTTTTTTAATGGTTTTCACCTCTTGAAATCTTAACAAAACTTACCATATCAGCCCTACATTAAAATTTATAGGAGAAATAAATATGAAATTTAGACCCTTACACGATCGTGTATTGATCAAAGTATTAGATAGCGAAGAAAAAACTGCCGGAGGTATAATAATCCCAGATACAGCTAAAGAAAAACCACAAGAAGGTGAAGTAGTAGCTATCGGGCCTGGAGCGAAAAACGAAAATGGAAAAATAACCCCAATGGATGTTAAGGTTGGTGATGTTGTTCTTTTTGGGAAATGGTCAGGAACTGAAGTTAAAATTGACGGCAAAGAATATAGCATTATGAAAGAAGCTGACATAATGGGAATTTCTAAAGGAAAAAAATAACACTAAAGGAGAAATACTATGGCAAAAATAATTAAGTTTGACACTGAAGCAAGATCTCAAATGCTTAAAGGAGTAAACACATTAGCTAACGCAGTCAAAGTAACATTGGGACCAAAGGGTAGAAATGTTGTTATGGATAAATCTTACGGAGCCCCAAAGATTACTAAAGACGGAGTTTCAGTTGCTAAAGAAATAGAGCTAGACGATAAGTTTGAAAATATGGGTGCTCAAATGGTTAAAGAAGTTGCTAGTAAAACTAATGATAATGCAGGAGACGGAACAACAACAGCAACTATTCTAGCTCAAGGAATAGTTAATGAAGGCTTAAAATATGTAACTGCTGGAATGAATCCTATGGATTTAAAAAGAGGAATAGACAAAGCCGTTGAATTTGTAATTGAAAAATTAAAAACTACATCAAAAAAAGTTAAAGCTAACGAGGAAGTTGCTCAAGTAGGAACGATTTCTGCTAACGGTGAAAAATCTATTGGAGATATGATTTCTAAGGCCATGCAAAAAGTTGGTAATGAAGGGGTTATCACAGTGGAAGAAGCAAAAGGTGTAGAAACTGAATTAGATGTTGTTGAAGGTATGCAATTTGATCGGGGATATCTCTCTCCTTATTTTGTCACAAATACTGAAAAAATGACAACTGAGTTAGATAATCCTTTAGTTCTTTTAGTAGAAAAAAAATTAACTAATTTGCAACCAATGGTTCCATTGTTAGAATCTGTAGTTCAAGCAAATAGGCCTTTGATGATTATATCTGAGGATGTAGAAGGTGAAGCTTTAGCAACCTTAGTTGTGAATAAGCTTAGAGGAGGATTAAAAGTTGTTGCTGTTAAAGCTCCAGGTTTTGGCGACAGAAGAAAATCAATGTTAGAAGATATTGCTATCTTAACAGGTGGGCAAGTAATTTCTGAAGACATAGGTTTAAAATTAGAAAATGTAAAAATAAATGATCTTGGTTCTTGTAAGAAAGTAAAAATTGATAAAGAAAATAGTACTTTAGTAGCAGGAGAAGGTAAAAAATCTGATATCGAAGCAAGATGTAATCAAATTAGATCAGAAATTAATGAGACAACTTCTGACTACGATAAGGAAAAACTTCAAGAGAGATTAGCTAAACTTGCAGGAGGTGTTGCTGTTATTAAAGTAGGTGGTGCCACTGAAGTAGAGGTAAAAGAGAGAAAAGATAGAGTTGAAGATGCACTCAATGCTACACGAGCTGCAGTTGAAGAAGGAGTAGTAATTGGTGGTGGATGCGCATTACTTTATGCTGCTCAAGATTTAGACAGTATAAAAGTAAAAGGTGATGATCAAAAAGCAGGTGTAGAGATTGTTAAAAAAGCTCTTCAAGCCCCTATCAGACAAATTACTGCAAATGCAGGTGTAGATGGTTCCGTAGTAGTTGGTAAGCTTTTAGAGGGAAAAAAATCCTCTCAGGGTTATGACGCACAAAATGAGGAATACGTCGATATGTTTGCAAAAGGTATCATTGATCCAACCAAAGTTGTTAGATCAGCCTTACAAGACGCAGCATCAATAGCTGGATTATTAATTACGACAGAAGCTATGGTCGCTGATAAACCAGAAGAAAAAGACGCTGGTCCAGCAATGCCTCCAATGGGTGGCGGCATGGGTGGAATGGGCGGCATGGGTGGAATGGGAATGTAATCCGTAATTTACTCAAAAGATTTCAAAAAAGGCTGCAACTTTGCAGCCTTTTTTTTTGCAACAAATAAACATGCATTTGAACTGAGTATCAATCCATCTTTAAGGACTCTTAAATTGTTATCAGCCAAAGTTTTACCAGTAGAAGTTATATCAGTAATTATTTCTGATGAGCCTATAAATGGATAGGTTTCAGTAGCGCCGAGACTAGGTATCAATTTATATTGAGTAACTCCTTTGGAAATTAAAAAATCATTAGTCAAATTTGGATATTTAGTTGCTACCCTCAATCTAGTATTTCTTTTAGATCTAATATCAAATGATACTTCTTCAATATCAGCAATGGTCTGAACATCTATCCAATCATCTGGTACTGCAATAACCAGGTTGGCATTACCAAAATCAAGTTTTCTTTGAACATTTATTTTAACCTGTAAATTTTTCTCAGATTCTTTCAAGAGGTCTAAGCCGGATACACCTATATCTAAAGTTCCATCTCCTAATCTTTGAATAATTTCTTTAGCGTGAAGAAAAATAATCTTAATATTGTTTTTGTTTTCAATAGTTCCAAAGTAATTTCTTTCTTTTTCACTTTGTAATATCTTAAATCCTCTATCATTAAAAAATGATATCGCTTTATCTTTTAAACGTCCTTTGCTTGGTAACCCTATGGTAATTAAATCTTTCATATATTTTTTAAGTTAATTGCAGCACCTACAGCTGGAATATTCTTATTAGCACCTAAGCTTTTAAGTAAGTCATCATAACGGCCGCCCCTAGCAATTTCTTTTTTGCCTGAATATACTTCAAACACAATTCCAGTATAATATTCTACGTCCCTTCCAAAATTTGCAATAAAATTGACATCTTGATTTAGTCTTTTTAAATTAAGAATGGATTTTAAATCTTTAAAAATATTTTTTTTAAGATTATTTTTTTTAGCAAAATCTAGTAACCTCTCGTCAAGTTCTGAAAGTTTACAATTAATTTTTAAAAAGGATGCGATAATTTTTACAATTTTTTTTCCATCAGTAAAAGATCTTGGATCTTTTATCTTTTTATCAAACCTTTTTAAAATTTCTGATATTGACCTTCCAGCAACAACTTTATCTTGATCTAGTTTTTTCATTTCGTAAAATCTTTTTTTATCTGAATCAAAAGTGACTGCATCAATATCTGTATTTTTTTCCAATCTTTTCAAAAGCTCCTCAAAATAACTTGGCCTCCAAAAGTGTCTTATTAATCTTAACTTCCATCTTTCAGGCATATCTAGAGCATTAATTAAACTTTTAAATAAACTAATGTCTCCAACTTTAATTAAAATTTTTTTTCTTTTAATCTTTTTTGCTGAACTTAAAATTGTACTTATGATTTTAAAATCGTCCTGAATTTGATTTTTTGAACCTAGGATCTCAATCCCCAATTGGTCATTAATGAAATTCTTGCTTTTATTGCCTGATCTTCTATATGCTTGGCCAGAATAATAAATTTTCGAGGAAGATTTTTTTTGCAAGAAGCTTATGCATGAGGCAACTGTCAAATCCGGTCTTAAGCACATCGTTTTTCCATCTTCACTATCAAAAGTAAGCATTGAACTTCTGAATTTTTCTCCTGATCGCTCAATAATATAATCCGAATCTAAAAGAACATCGGGTTCTAATAAAACAAAACCGTTGCTCTTGAAAGTTTTAATAATATTTTCAGATAATTTTTTTGATTTCATTTGATAATTCTTTAATTTCAATAGATTTTTCTTCGCCTGAACTCAGATTTCTTAAAGTTGGTTTTCCTGATTTTATTTCATCTTCACCGTATAAAATTACAGCTGGAGATTTGATTTTATTTGCATACTCCATTTGCTTCTTTAATTTACTTTCTCCAGGATAAATTTCTGCGCTAATACCAGCTTTTCTTAATATCTTTTGTACACTTATATATTCTTTCATTGAATTTTTATCAAAAACACAAATTACTACAGGTTTAGATTGTTTTGCTTTAAATTCCTTTTTCTGCATTAGTGCATACACCAAACGATCTAATCCAATTGATATACCGGTTGCAGGAGCATCATAGTTACCAAAATTGTTTACTAAATTATCATATCTCCCTCCACCACCTATGGAACCAAATTGAATTACCTGTCCTTTATTGTTTGTTACATCAAATTTTAAATTAACCTCAAAAATTGCACCAGTATAATACTCCAACCCTCTTATAATAGATGGATCAAATTCAAAATTGTTAAAATTATAGTCTTTAAAAATTTTTAGTATTTCAACTAAATCTTCTGTGTCAGGTGATTTTCTCTTGAGTGTTTCTTCTATTGTTTTAATGTCCTTAGATTTTAAATCAGCACCTTTTGTGAAATCACCAGATTTGTCTTTTCTACCAGAACCTAATAGCTCTTTTACTCCATCCCAACCAAGTCTATCAATTTTATCTAGAGCTCGTAGGGTGGTAAGTTTTTTCTGATTATCATTTATATTTATTTTTTTAAATAGCGCTTCAGTGATTTTTCTTGAGGAAATCTTTATAATGTAGTCTGACTTAGTAAGGCCACACTTTTCAAGAATTTCTGAAATCATGACACATAGCTCGGCGTCTGCTTGTAAACTTTTTGTTCCAACAAAATCAGCATCGAATTGTAGAAACTCTCTAAATCTTCCAGGTCCTGGTTTTTCATTTCTCCAAACTGTACCTAATTGATATCTTTTAAATGGTTTAGGAATTTCTAAATAATTTTTAGCAACATATCTGGCTAAAGGTGCAGTTAAGTCATACCTAAGGGACAACCACTTATTTTCATCTTTAAATGAAAAAACGCCTTCGTCAGGTCTATCTTTGTCAGGTAAAAATTTTCCAATACTATCAGAATACTCAAAACTTGGAGTTTCAAGATATTGAAACCCATACCTAATCATAACCTCTTTAATATTAGAAATTATAAAATCGCGTACGAGTAATTCTTTTTCTTGTCTATCAACAAACCCTAGAGGAAGTTCTTTCGAAGGTTTATTTTTTCTGTCTTTTGTCATTTTTTGGTACAGCAGGGTGGATTCGAACCACCGACCCCTAGTTCCACAAACTAGTGCTCTAACCAACTGAGCTACTGCTGCGTCCTTTCTATTTTTATCTTAATTTTTATTAAATTTATATATTTTTGATTATAAGCTAAGCAATAGCTTAGCGTGCATTCTGTGAGAATGGGATTTTAGGATAGAATTTGTATATTTTATAATCATTGATGTTTATGTAAGAAATAATTGTGTCTTTTTCAAGGAAATTATCGGGACAAAAAACTATTCAAAGCTCAATGTCCCGTTAATTTATGTTTTTGGAAATAAGATTTAAGATGTTTTCTGCAATTTAACTGCGGAAGGACCTTTTTCTCCATTCTCCACTTCAAACGTTAACTCATCACCTTCGTTTAAGTATTTTAAACCAGCTTCTCTTACTGCTGAAGAATGAACGAACACGTCTTTTTCTTTGTCTTCTCTTTCAATGAAACCATATCCTTTAGTACCATTGAACCACTTAACTTTACCTTTTAGTGTACTCATATTATTTACTTTTCCTTATTTGTTATTAACTTTAGTTAGCATTTGCTAACTTGAGATCCTTAAACAGACTTGCGCTTAAAATGTCAAGAGATGATTTTAAATAAATCTGATAATTGTCTTTTTGCAACAGTTATCAATAAATAAATACCAAAATACTTGCTATTAGTACGAGGCCTAAACTTGTATAAACAAGTTTATTTTTCACTATATTATACTTTATTTTGTTGAGTATTGACTCTTTATAACTTAATCCCGCATTGTCTAGATCAGCAGATTTACTGAAGCCTTTATCTCTACCTATTTTTAAAAACTTTGATTTTCTGTGATCGTAAATTTCATCTTTTGAAAGATTTTCAAACTCATTTAAATTTTTAATTATCGTATGTTTAATGTCTTCGGCTATTGCATCTGGGTTTCTATGAGCTCCTCCAAGCGGTTCAGGAATTATATCGTCAATTATTCCAAGATTTAATAAATCCTTTGCTGTCATTTTCATTGCTTCGGCTGCTTGAAGAGACTTACTTGGATCTCGCCAAAGAATAGACGCACATCCTTCTGGAGATATAACAGAGAAAATTGAATTTTCTAACATGATGACTTTATTAGATGAGGCTAAAGCTATTGCTCCACCTGATCCACCTTCCCCAATAATTATTGATATATTCGGAACAGTTAACGCCATAGAAATTTCTATAGAATGAGCAATTGCAGAAGCTTGCCCTCTTTGTTCTGCTCCGATACCTGGATAGGCTCCAGGTGTATCAACAAAAGTAATTACTGGAATTTGAAATCTATCAGCTAATTTCATTAACCTTACACATTTTCTGTAGCCTTCTGGACTCATCATTCCAAAATTTCTTTCAATTCTTGAATTTAAATCTTCACCCTTTTCTTGGCCGATGATTAAAACCGATCGATTATTAATTAATCCAAATCCAGCAATTACAGATTTGTCGTCACCGAAAAATCTATCACCGGATAATAAAGTAAATTGGTTAAATATTTTGTTTATATAAAATTTTGCTCTGGGCCTATCTTCATGACGAGCTACAAGTGTTTTTTGCCAGCTGTTTAAATTTTCGTAAGTGTCTTTTAGCTTTTCATTAATTTCTTCCTGGGTGTTTCTTATTTTCTTTGTATCTACTTCAGAAATTCCTTCTGAGCCAAAAGGATTTTTTAAACCTTCCACTTCTTCCTCTAAAGCTTTTATTTCTTTTTCAAATTCTAAATAGTTTTTCATAAGAGTTAGTATAATTAAATTTCTAATATAGTTCAATTAAGTCAATAAATTGTCACTTTAACCTAGATATAATTAATAATTGACATTAGATACTAGGTAAGAGACAATAATTACAGATCGGGAGAGACTATTTAGATATAGCGCCGAAGGAGCAACCACCCCGGAAACTCTCAGGCAAAAGGACCGCAAATATAAACATTCTGGAAAGAGATAATATCTCACCGAAGGAGTAAATCTCTCAGGTACCAATACAGATGGGGTCAAAAGATTGGTGCAAATGAGTTTAATTAATAAAAATGGGCTTCAAATAAATTCAACACTTTATGAATTTATAAACAAAGAAGTTATTCCCGACACTAATATCAATTCGGAGGATTTTTGGAATAAATTTTCTAAAATAGTGCATGAACTTGCGCCAATTAATAAATCGCTAATTGAAAAAAGAAAGTCTATTCAAAAAAAAATAGATAACTGGCATCAAAATAACAATGGTAAAGAGTTTGATAAAAATGAATATACAAAGTTTCTAAAAACTATCTCGTACTTAATAGAGGAAAAAGAGAACTTTGAAATTGAAACTACAAACGTTGATAAAGAAATAGCATCTATTGCTGGACCTCAACTTGTTGTTCCAGTGGATAATGCTAGATATGCACTTAACGCTGCTAACGCTAGATGGGGTAGTTTGTATGATGCCTTATATGGAACAGATGTTATTTCAGGTGAAAAGGGATCAGGTTGGAATGAAGAAAGAGCAAAAAAAGTAATAAATTATGTAAGAAATTTTTTTGATGAAGTTTTCCCTTTGTCTGGCACGAGTTGGGATGAAGTTACAGAATTTAAAATAAAAGATGAAAATTTAATTTTTATAAAAAAGGATAAAGAATATTCTCTAAAGAATAAATCTCAATTTATTGGTTTTAACGGAGAAAAAAATAAGCCAAAATCAATTTTGATTAAAAATAATGATATTCATATCGATATTATAATCGATCCAAATCATATTGTCGGAAAATCAGACAAAGCCTCAATCTCAGATGTAATGGTAGAATCAGCGTTATCAACTATAATTGATAATGAAGACTCAGTTGCTGCTGTTGACGCTGAAGATAAAGTAAAATGTTACCGAAATTGGTTGGGACTCATGAAGGGAGATTTAACTGCTAATATGGAAAAAAATGGAAAAAAATTTGTTAGAAAATTAAATCCCAACAGAAATTATATTTCTAAAGATGGAAAGAAAATAAGTTTACATGGAAGAGCTTTGCTTTTAAGTAGAAACGTAGGTCATCTTATGACAAATCCTGCGATACTTTTAAATGATGGATCAGAAATTCCAGAAGGAATTTTAGATGCCTTTGTAGCTACTCTATGTGCTTTACATGATTTTAAAAATAAAAATAATTCAAGAACTGGTTCTGTTTACATTGTAAAGCCTAAAATGCATGGTCCTGAAGAAGTTGCTTTCACAAATACTTTATTCGAAAAAGTTGAAGAAGCTTTAGGAATAGAGAAATATACAATTAAAGTAGGAATCATGGATGAAGAAAGAAGAACAACAGTAAATCTTAAAGAATGCATCAGGCAAGTAAAAAATAGAATAGTTTTTATTAATACGGGATTTTTAGATCGAACTGGAGATGAAATGCATACGTCATTTGAAGCAGGTCCAATGATATTTAAAGGAGATATGAAAAAATCTACTTGGCTTAATACCTATGAAAACTGGAATGTTGACGTTGGTTTGATGTGCGGTTTTTCTGGTAAAGCTCAGATTGGAAAAGGAATGTGGGCAATGCCTGATCAAATGGCAAATATGATGGAACAAAAAATAGGACATCCTAAATCAGGAGCTAATTGTGCTTGGGTCCCTTCGCCAACAGCAGCAACTTTACACTCTATGCACTATCATAAAATTAATGTTTTTGATCAACAAAACAAAATTAAATCAAGAAGCAAAGCTAAGTTAGAGGATATTTTGGAGATACCAAAAGCTGATAGGCCTAATTGGTCAACAGAAGATATCAACCGTGAGTTAGAAAACAATGCTCAAGGTATATTAGGTTATGTTGTTAGATGGATAGATCAAGGTGTTGGCTGTTCTAAAGTTCCGGACATTAATAACGTTGGATTAATGGAAGATAGAGCTACTCTTAGAATATCTTCTCAACATATGGCTAATTGGATTCATCACGGGATATGTACGAAGGAGCAAGTAATGTCTGTCATGAAAAAAATGGCTAAAATTGTTGATAATCAAAATGAAAAAGACCCTGCCTATAATCGAAGTGGCAGAACTGGATATAAAAAAATGTCTGATGATTTCGAAAAATCAATAGCTTTTGCTGCAGCTTGTGATTTAGTTTTCAAAGGAAGAGTTCAACCTTCGGGATATACTGAACCTCTTTTACATGAAAAAAGATTAGAAAAAAAACTTTCTAATTAGTTGCCTGTAACTGGAACCCTATTTTTAAACGCTGAAAATAATGTTCCATCATCTAATTGCTCTATTTCACCGCCAACTGGTAAACCTTGTGCTAGCTTAGTTATTTTAATTTTTCCATTTTTTATCGTATCCTCAATATAATGTGCAGTGGTTTGCCCCTCTACGGTCGCACTTGTGGCAATAATAACCTCTTTAAGATTATTCCTTTTAATTCGTTTAACTAAAGAATCTATTAATAAATTTTTTTGCTCGTAATTTTCGCTTGAGTTTAATGTACCACCTAGTATGTGATAATGACCTTTATAAATATTTGCTGAGTCAATTACCCACATATCTGCAAGATTTTCAACTACACAAATTTTATCATAAGACTCATTCGTTGAACATATGCAAATTTTATCCATAATTTTTAAATTTCCACAATCAACACAACGTACGACACTTTTATATACTTGAGCTAATGATTTAGCTAAAGGCTTAACCATATTTTCTTTATTATTGATCAATTTTAAGATTATCCTCTTAGCCGACTTCGGTCCTAAACCTGGTAGTTTAGAAAACTGTTTTATAAGCTCGTTTATCTCAGGAATATTATTGTCCATTAAAAGGGAAGTTTAAAATCAGAGGGAAAATTTAGCCCTCCAGTAACTTTTGCGAGTTCCTCAGCTGATTTTTTTTTCATATTTTCTTTTGCATTATTATAAGCAGCAATAATTAAATCATTAATAATTTCATAACTTTCTTTTTTTGCTTCCTCACTTATTGTAATTTTTTTTAATTCATAATCCCCAGTCAAAATTACGGTAACTAAATTTCCCCCAGCTTTACCTTCAACTTCAATTTTTTTAATTTGATCTTGCGCTTCCTTCATTTTGTCCTGCATTGCTTTAGCTTTAGATAGCATGTCTGAAAAATTAGTCATTTTCGTTTTCCTCCACTATTTCAAGTAATTTAGCATCAGGAAAAGCTTTTTTAATTTGATCTGATATGTTGCTTTTTTTAAATGCTTCGAGTTGAGATGTTTTTCTTTCTAAATCTTTTTCATACATACTTTTTGCGTTATTATTCTTACTTAAAGATATAATCCACCTTTCTCCTGTCCATAGTAATAATTTTTCGGTTAAATTTTTTATAAAATTTTGATTTAATTTTTCATTAAAACTAATATCTATTTTTCCTCTATTAAAACTTACTAATTTTACATTTCTTTCTAAATCATATTTAAGTTCTATTTCCTTTTCTAAAGTTGCTTTGTTAATAAGATCTTGAAAGCTCGTTATCTCTAATTTAGCTTTCACGTCACCTATAGAAATTTCTTTTATTGGTTTTTTTTTAATTTGATCAATATTTTTCATCTGATTTTTTATTTGATTAATCTTATTTTCTAGATTTTCTTCTTTTAAACTTTCTCCAATTAAATTTTCTTGTTTTTTATTTTCATTTTTTTCAAAATTACCTAATGAGATTTCTTTTTGCTGTTCAATATTTTTAAGATGAACTAATTGCATTATAAACATTTCAAGAGCTAAATTTTCGTTACCTACAACTCTAAGATCATCTATTGTTTTTATCGTAAGTTGCCAAAATAATCCTATGTCTTGCATATCAATATTTTTTGAATATTTATCTATTAGCAATATTTCATTTTCTGAAACGGTCATATCTTTTTTAATTTCTCCTAAATTAATTCTTCTGCTAAAAAGATATAAAACTTCAAGAATATCATTAAGAAAGTTTTTAGCATCTATTCCGTTATTGATCATCTCTCTTAAAAATTCTAAAGCTTCTTTTTCTTTTCCGTTTAAAACTTCTTTAAAAAGAGACAAAATTTTATCTCTGTCTGCCAGTCCAAGCATTTCTCGTACATCTTTTTCTTCGATAGATTTTTCACTATCAATAGTTTGAGTTATCAAGGCTCTATCTAAGAGTGATACTGCATCTCTCACTGAGCCTTCTGATGTTCTGGCTATTAATCTAATTGCATTTTCAGAAATTTTTCCACTTTCTTGAGTTGATATTTTATTTAAATGTTTGCAAAGACTGTCGACATTTACTCTTTTTAGGTCAAATCTTTGACATCGAGATAAAATCGTTACAGGTATTTTTCTTACTTCTGTTGTAGCTAAAATAAATTTTAAACTCGAAGGAGGTTCTTCTAAAGTTTTTAGCAAGCCATTAAAGGCTTGTTTTGAAAGCATATGTACTTCATCAATAATAAAAATTTTATACTTTGCATTAGTAGGACTATATTTTGAATTTTCAATTAATTCTCTAACATCATCAATACCTGTTTTAGAAGCTGCATCCATTTCTAAAACATCCATATGGTTTGAGTTAACTATCTCCTCACAAGTTGAACAAAATTTTTTAGCATCGCAATTAATTTTGTTATTACTGTTTTTTTGACAATTAAGTGCTTTAGCAATTAATCTAGCCGTTGTTGTTTTTCCAACACCTCTTATTCCAGTTAAAAGATATGCATTTGGAGTTTTGCCAAGTTCTATTGCATTAAGAATCGTTTGGGTCATAGTTTCTTGCCCTATCAAGTCTTTAAATTCTTGAGGACGATATTTTAATGCTAAAACTTTATTTTTTGTCATTATGCAAATAAATTTAAGAGGCAGGCAACAACCTGAAAAATTTTCACTACGGCTGCTTCTTTTCAGACCTGACCGGGTTTATGAAACATCCACCTGATGCCAACCTCATTGAGAGTATATCAACATCAATTTCAATACTACAAGACAAGATTTGTATTTTGTGGACTATTTTTGCCTAAATGCTGATGCTTCATACACGCCTAATATGTGTAAATTAACAGTATGAAATCCAAGTTCTTCCATGGCTTTTTTAACCCCAAATTCATCTAAGTGGCCCTCTAAATCTAAGTAAAAATTTGCCTGATCAAAAGTATTTTTAACTGAAAAACTCTCTAACTTTGTTAAGTTGACTTGATTTGTTGCAAATCCTCCCAAGCATTTATACAAAGCTGATGGCTCACTTTTAACCCTAAAAATACAACTAGTTATAAATTTTTTATTTTTATCAAATTCTGGTTGTTCTATATTTTTCCCCATTATCAAGAAACGAGTGACATTCCCTTTTTCATCTTCAATATTTTTTTCTAAAATTTTCAATTTATATATTTCAGCAGAAAGGCTTGAGGCTATTGCAGCAATAGATTCATCGTTTCCTTCTGCTAACTCTTTTGCAGATCCTGCTGTATCGGCAGATACTATTGATTGAAATTTATTTTTATTAATAATTTTTTGACATTGTCCTATAGCCTGGGCATGACTCCTTACATATTTAATATCTTTTATATTCGCTTCTGGTTTACAAAGTAAATTATGCTCTACATTTAAAAAATACTCTCCGTGAATTTGAAGTTTATATTTTGGTAACAAGTAATGAATATCTGCAACTCTTCCTGCTAAAGAATTTTCTATAGGAATAATAATTTTATAATTTTCATCCTCATAGGCTTGTTTAAAAGCCTCCTCAAAAGTTGTACAAGTTTTTATTTCTGTTTCTTTAAATAGATCTTTTGCTGCTATATGAGAATACGCTCCAAGTTCACCTTGAATGGCAATTTTATTTTTTTTCATTTTTATCCATTATTTTTCTAATTTCAATTAGATCTTTCTCAGTGTCAACGCTTAGTGGAGATGACTCAGTATAACCCACATGTATCTTCATATTATTTTCTAAAGCTCTCATTTGTTCTAGATTTCTTTCTAATTCTAACTTACTTCTTTTGAGATTTACATACTTTATTAATGCTTTATTGGTAAATCCATAAATTCCAATATGATGATATCCATATTCAGTATGATCTGTAGTAATATTTCTATGGAAATCTGAAACCGGAGAATAAGTAGACTCTCTTATTGCTTCTTTGATTTTATTCTGAGGTATATGCTTTGTAAAAACTTTTACTACATTAGGATCATTAACATGATCAGGGTGAAGAAGGGAAGCTAAAGTAGCAATATCACACTGATTTTTTTTCATGTAATTTACCAAATTAGAAATAGCTCTTGGTTCTATGTTAGGCATGTCTCCTTGCAAATTAACAATTAAATTTGGCTCTTTTTTAAGAACATTTTCAAAAACCTCAAAAATTCGATCTGTTCCTGTCTGATGACTGTCTGAAGTTTTAATAGCATTGCCTCCAAATTTTTTTACAACTTTTATAATTTCTTCATCAGGGGTCGCAATGTATACTTCGCCCGAATTAGACTTAGTTGCAGCTTCATATACATGTAAAATCATCTCTTTATTGTTTATAAGTTTTAAGGGTTTGTTCGCTAGCCGCTGAGCTTTAAGTCTAGAGGGTATAATTATAGCAATTTTATTCATAATTGTGCGTCTCAAAGACGCAAATAGTATAAAGTAAATATAAGTTTTTTTAACTTAGTCGTGTTATATGTCAAATAAGTATTTGTCAAAATTATGGATAGCTTTGAAATAAATAAAATAATAGCTGCAATATTGTTAACCGTTCTCTTAATTATTGGTATTGGTAAATTTGCTGATATGCTTTTCCATGTAGATAAGCCAAAACAATCAGCCTACAAAATTGAGGGCCTTGAAACGATGACTACCTCTTCAACTCAAAAAGAAGCGAAAACAGTTGAAAAAGTGGACATTGCGAAATTACTTGCGATGGGTGATCTCGCTCATGGTGAAAAAGTTTTTAAAAAATGTAGTGCATGCCACATGATAGCAAGTGATGGAAAAAATATGATCGGACCAAATTTATGGAGTGTAATTGGAAGACAAGCTGGTTCAGTAAATGATTACAAATATTCTAAAGCTATGGTTGCTCACGCTAAAAAATGGTCATTTGAAGAAATGAATTTATATTTAATTAAACCTCAAGCACATATAAAAGGAACAAAAATGGCATTTGCAGGTCTTAGAAAAGAAAAAGACAGAGCTTCAGTAATACTATACATGAACTCAAAAAGTAGTAGCCCAAAACCTCTTCCTTAGCTAAAACACCAATTTATTATACTTTTTTGCGCATGAACTCTATTTAGTGCTTGCATCCAAACAACAGATTGTTTGCCGTCAATTATCTCATCAGTAACTTCTTCACCTCTTCCTACGGGTAAACAATGCATAAAAATTGCATTTGATTTTGCTTTCTTCATTAATTTTTTATTAACTTGATAAGGCTTTAAGTTTTTCTTTTTAACTTTTTTATCAACTTTGTCGTTCATTGAAACCCATTTATCAGTCATAATACAATCTGAGTTTTTTACTGCTTCATCTGGTTTTTGTGTAATTATAAGTTTTACATTATTTCTTTTAGCCCAATTTAATATTTTTTTATTAGGTGTATATTTTTTGGGGCACCCAATTTTTAATTGGAAATTAAATTTACCAGCAGCCTCTATCAAAGAATTGGACATATTATTATTTCCATCTCCTAGCCAAGAGATAATCTTACCTTGAACTGAACCTTTAATTTCCTCAAAAGTCAAAATGTCAGACATAATTTGACAAGGATGACTTTGATCAGAAAGACCATTGATAATAGGTATACCCAGGTGCTTTCCAAATTCCTCTAAATTTTTATGTTTTGATGTTCTAAGCATAACTATATCTACGTATTCTGTTAATACTTTTGCTGTATCTTTCAGTGTCTCATCACCTTTTCCATAATGAATACCTTCAGGGTTCAAAATGATAGAAGATCCACCTAATTGTTTAACAGCTATATCAAAAGACATTCTAGTTCTTGTAGACGGTTTTTCAAAAATCATAGCCATTGATTTTCCCTCAAAAGGTTTATCTTCATCTGGTGAAGATTTATTTAAATTTTTTCTTTTTTCTTTTCTTGATTTTGCCTCCTCAATAATAAGTCTTAACTCCTTAGAAGATAAATCAGAAATATTAATAAAATTTTTCATTTGTAGTTATCACAAACTTTATTTAAAATTTTTAATGCTAAATTAATTTCTTTTTTTGTAACATTTAAAGGAGGCAGAAGTCTGACAACATTTTCTGAACCTCTTATTGTGAGGAGACTATTGTCAGACAATTTATTTATAAAATTTGTTTGATCTTTTTTCAAACATAAACCAATTAATAGGCCTTTTCCTCTAACCTCTTTAATAATGTTTGGGTACCTATCTTTTATTTTATTGAGCTCTCTTATGAAGTATCTTCCATTATTTTTAACATTGTTTAAGAATCCTTTCTTAAACATTACATCCATTACAGCGTTTCCTGCGCTCATAGCTAATGGATTCCCTCCAAACGTAGATCCGTGGGTTCCAGGTTTCATCCCAGTTGCTACTTTTTTGTTAACTAATACAGCTCCAACTGGAAAGCCTCCCCCAATTCCTTTTGCTATAGGAACAATATCAGGTTTTATTTTTGCATGCTCAAAAGCTAAAAACTTTCCACTTCTACCAACTCCACATTGAACTTCATCTAAGATTAATAAAATTTTTTTCTTATTACATAGTTTTCTCAACTCTTTTAAACAAAATTCTGGTATCACTTTTATTCCACCTTCTCCCAATATTGTCTCAACCATTATTGCAGCTGTCCTACTATTGATCGATCTTTCTAAACCTTTGTGATCTCCAAAATTAAAATGATCAAAACCATCTACCTTTGGATAAAAGCCTTCTGTCATTTTTTTACTATTACTTGCAAAAATTGTTGCTAACGTTCTTCCATGAAAACTATTATTTATACACAAAATTCTATTTTTTTTTTTCTTACCCTTAGAATAAAAGTATCTTCTTGCAAATTTAATTGACGCTTCTGTTGCTTCCGCGCCAGAGTTTTGAAAAGATATATAATCAGCAAATGTTTTTTGTTTAAGTCTTTTGGCCAATTTTTCTTGTTCAGGAATTACAAATGCATTTGATACATGCCATAATTTTTTAGATTGTTTTTGAATAGCTCTATTTAAATAATTATTTGAGTGACCCAAGCAATTTACTGCTATACCTTGAACGAAATCTAAATATTTTTTACCATTAGATGCATACAAAAAACTACCTTTTCCTCTCTTGAAGGAAATTTTTTTTCTATTGTAAGTATTTAATATTGCACTCATTTAAGATTTTATTTTATAACCTTTTTTAAATAAAATATATGCCACTAACCAGCTTAAAAAGCTTAAAAAAACTAAATAAATTATTCCTATCTCAATAGAACCATCTGAACTACCAATAAAACTGTATCTAATTCCATCTATCATATAAAAAAAGGGATTGATTTCACTTATAGTTTTTAAAAAACTTGGCAATCTTTCAATTGAATAGAATGTACCTGACAAAAAAGATAATGGAATAATTATAAAGTTTGTAATTGTTGCCATGTGATCAAATTTTTCCGCCCATAAACCTGCTATAATTCCTACATTACCTAAAATAAAAGAAGATAAAAAGGTAAACAAAATTAGAATAAAAAAATTTTTTATTTCTAAGTCTACAATAAAGTAAAATGTGAGTATTGAAACTCCAGCGATCATGAGGCTTCTAGTAACAGCAGCTAGTGAAATTGAAATAGTAACCTCTGTTGCAGATAAAGGCGCATAAAGAAGATCAACAATATTACCTTGTATTTTGCTTATCATAAATGATGAAGAAGAATGAGAAAAAGACTGCTGAATAACCTGCATCGCAATCAACCCAGGAGCTAAAAAAGTAATAAAAGAAACTCCTAGGACATCTCCTCTATCATTGCCTATAGCTAGAGAAAGCACCATTAAAAAAAGTAAAGATGAAATTAGTGGAGAAAAAATTGTTTGGGCCCAAACATTTAAAAATCTGAGAACTTCTTTTTGATATAACGTGCAAGCTCCAACCCAATTAATAAGACCAAATCTTCTTATTCCAAATTTATATTTTTTAATCTTTTCAACCATTGATAGTCTTATAACTCCTTATTTAAAAAAACTGTGCAAAACTAATCCTATTAACAGGCTAACTTCGTTTTAATGTTTTAAACTACAACATAATGTTTTAGTCATATTTATAAATACTAAATATAGCAAAAGTATACTATGAGTTGGACTAGCGAGAAAGTTGAAAAATTAAAAGAGCTTTGGACTAAGGGCCACACTGCCAGTCAAATAGCTGAAGCACTTGGTGACACGACAAGAAACGCAGTAATAGGTAAAGCTCACCGATTAAATCTAGAAGCTAGAGCTCCTTCTAAAAATTCAAATTCACCTAAATCAAGAGAAAATAAACAGCTAGCAAAGCGTTCTGCTGCACCAATGTCCAGAAAAGCAAAATTTCAATCAATTTTACTCGATAAAAGTTTTGAGCCTGAAAATCCAAAATCTTTGGAGGAATTAAACGAGGATACCTGCAAATGGCCTATAGGACATCCTAATGAGGAGAAATTTTACTTTTGCGGCAGAAAACCGGAGAGTGATTTTCCATACTGCAAATTGCATGTTTTGTATGCCTTTCAGCCTAAGAATCAGAAAGAAGATGTTCTAGATAAAGAGGATGGCGTGCCAGAATTTATTGAGAAGAAAGTTAAATCAGCAGGTTAAATTACTTGCATTTTTTACAAAGACCAAAAAGTTCTAAATTAAATCTTTTAAACTTCATTCCTTTTTTGTAATTAAAACTTGATAAATATTTTGAGAGTTTAACATCACTAATTTCATCAACCATTTCACAACTTTCACAAATTGAAAACGCTGTAGCTTTTGAAATTTCACAATCAGAATTTTTACATGAAACAAAAGCATTTTTACTTTCAATTTTATGAATTTTTCCTATCTCGACTAATTTATCTAATGCTCGATAGACTTGTGGTGGTGCATTAATGCCTTTCTTCTGAACGCTAAAAAGTATCGTGTATGCTTTTAAAGGCTCTGGAGATTTATGAATTAAATCAAAAATTATTTGCTGATTTTTGGAAAGATTATGTTCTTTATGCATTCTAGTCATTGTACTGATTCTCCATTAATTTTTCAATTTAATCGATTGTTTAATTTTTACCAATGAAAGTATAAATAAAAACAAGGAAGCCGCAATGATTGATGGGCCTGAAGATGTATTAAACTGTAACGAAGTAAACAAACCCAAAATTACAGACAATAAACCCCCAAGTACTGAATAAATTACCATACTTTGAGGACTTGAAGAAATATTTCGCGCCATTGCAGCTGGTATGATTAACATTCCTGTAATTAATAATAGTCCAACCATTTTAATTGAAATAGCAATTATCCCAGCCATTAAAATTGTAAATATAGCTTTGGCTCTATCAGGATTTAAACCTTCGGCTTCTGCTAATTCGTAATTTACTGTTGATGCAAATAAAGGTTTCCAAATCAATTTAAGAATTAATAATATTAATGGCCCCCCTATCCATATAATTAATAAATCATCAGCTGTAACTGCTAATATATCCCCAAATAATAATCCCATAATATCGAACCTTATGAATGTTAAAAAACCAATAACAACTAGTCCGACTGCTAAAGATGAGTGAGCCAAAAGTCCTAATAAAGCATCGCCTGGTAGATTAGTTCTTTTTTGAAGTTGTATCAAAATTAATGCAATTAAAGATGAAATTATGAATACCGAAAGAGCAATGTTAAATTCCAAAGTATAAGCTAGTGTAACTCCAAGTAAAGCAGAGTGGGCAAGAGTATCACCAAAATATGATAATCGTCTCCATATAACAAAACATCCAAGAGGCCCAGTTACAAATGCGATACCAAGTCCAGCTACTAACGCTCTTATAAAAAAATCATCAAACATTTAATTTTTTTTTATTTCACCTTCATTTGTATGAATATGATCATGACTATGTTTGTATCTTGTAAGTATTTGAGATGCTTGTTCTCCAAATAAAGCTTTATATTCATTATTTTTTGCAACATCTATTGGAGATCCTGAACAACAAACATGACCGTTTAGGCAAACAACATGGTCAGTAGCACTCATTACAGTATGTAAGTCGTGAGAGATTAATAGTATTCCACAATTTAATTCATCAGAAATTTTCTTTATAAGTTCGTATAAAGCGATTTCACCAGTAAAATCTACCCCTTGTACTGGTTCATCAAGCACTAAAAGATCTGGTTTTTTTGAAATAGCTCTTGCAAGCAATACTCTTTGAAACTCACCGCCTGATAAGTCTCCCAAATTTTTATCTTTTAGATGAATAACACCTGTTAAAGATAAAGCTTCGTTAATAGCTTCATCTTTGAGATTTTCAGTTAGTACCATGAAATCATTCACTCTAAGTGGCAATGTCCAATCAATTGAAATTTTTTGAGGAACATATCCAACTTTATTCGTATATTTCTCGACTTCTCCATCGATTTTTTTATAAATTCCTAAAGCAATTTTAGCGGTTGTGCTTTTTCCAGAACCATTAGGGCCAATAAGAGTAACTATTTTACCTCTTTCAATTTCTAGTGATACTCCTTTAACGAGCCATTTGCCGTTTATACGAAAACCAGCTTGTTTTAATTTTACTAAAATATTTTGATTTAAGCTCATTTTATCTCTTGACTCTAAAACGTTATATTATTACATACTGTTATATTATAACAATTCTAACATACTATTATTATGAAAAACATTAAAAAATTACCATTTATATTATCAATATTATCTCTATTTATTATTTTCTCGCCAGCAAAAGCTGATATCAAAGTAGTTGCATCAATAAAACCTATACACTCATTAGCAAGTTATTTGATGGATGGGGTGGGTAAACCAGATTTAATAGTAGATGGATATGCTTCGCCACACGGATTTGCAATGAAACCGTCTCACGCAAAAATGTTACAAAATGCTGATTTAATCTTTTGGGTTGGTGAAGACTTGGAGAGTTTTTTAGAAAAACCATTAAATTCAATAGCAAAAAAAGCTGAAAAAATAGAATTAATGGAAATTAAAGGATTAAATAAATTAGAATTTAGAGAAAGAAACATATTTGAAGGACATGATGATCATGGACATGACGAGCATAAAAAAGAAGATGAACATAAAGAACATGGTAATAAAGAAGATAAACACGATGAACATGGTCATGACGATCACAAAGAAGATGAACATAAAGAACATGGTCATAAAGAAGATAAACACGATGATCACCATGAGCATGCTCACGGTGAACATGATCCACACATTTGGCTAGATCCAATGAACGCAAAAGTGATTTTAAAAGAAATGGCAGAGCATTTAATAGAAAATGATCAAGAAAACGCATCTACATATAAAGCTAATTTAAAAAAAGCACTCAAAGATTTAGATAAACTTTCAAAAAAAGTTAAATCTGAGTTAAATAAAGATTTTAAATCGATTGTTTTCCATGACGCCTATCAATATTTTGAAAAAAGATTTGATGTAAATGTTTTGGGAGCTTTTACTGTAAATACAGATGTATTGCCTGGGGCTGAACAATTATCTGAAATCAGAGAAATAATTGAACATGACAAAGTAAGTTGTGTGTTTTCTGAACCTCAATTTAATCCTGACATAATCAATGCAGTAGCGAAAGATATGAATATTAAAACTGGTGTTTTAGATCCATTGGGAGCCACTTTAACCCCAGGAAAAACTTTATATTTTGATCTAATTAGCAATATGTCTAAGTCCTTTAAAAGTTGTTAATTACTTTATCTTTCAATAACTAAAGTATCTTTTGATCCACCACCCTGCGAACTATTAACAATCGTACTTCCTTTTTTTAGAGCAACTCTTGTTAATCCCCCTGTAGTTACCCATGAAGTTTTACCAGCTAAGATGAAGGGCCTTAAATCTAGATGCCTTGGCTGAATTCCTTCCTCTGAAATTGTTGGTGTAGTTGAAAGTATCTCTAATGGTTGTGCAATATAATCCTCTGGTTTAGATTTAATTTTTTCTATCATTTTATTTCTCTCATCTTTTGAGGATTTTGGTCCAATCAATATTCCATTTCCACCTGATCCGTTAGTGGGTTTTACTACTAATTTTGAAATATTTTCAATTACATGGTCTTTATGAATTTTTTTTCTACATAAAAAAGTTTGAACTTGTTTTAGTTTCGGCTCTTCATCCAAATAAAATTTTATCATTTTATCTACATAAGAGTAAATTGCCTTATCGTCTGCAATTCCTGTGCCAGGAGCATTAATTATACCAACATTTCCTTTTCTCCAGCACTTAAATAATCCTGGCACACCAAGAACTGAATATTTATAAAAAACTTTCGGATCTAAAAAATTATCGTCAATTCTTCTATAAATACAATCAACTTTAAGAGGGCCTTTTACAGTTTTCAAATAAACAAAATCTTTTTCTACAAATAAATCCTTACCTTCAACTAAAGCTATCCCCATTTGCTCAGCAAGAAATTTATGCTCGAAATATGCAGAATTGTAAATTCCTGGAGTAAGTACGCACATGTGAGGATTTTTAGTTCTTCTTGGAACACACTCGAGCATGCAGTGATATAATTTATTTGGATATTGATGAATTGATGCAACTTTATATTTTGTAAACAATTCAGGAAAAACATCTCTCATTACCATTCGATTTTCTAGCATGTACGAAACCCCTGATGGAACTCTAAGATTGTCTTCAAGAACCTTGAATTCACCATCAATATTTCTAATTAAATCAACACCAGATATATTAGACCAAGCTTTGTATTTTGGTGAAAAACCATAACATTCTCTTAGATAATAGGGTGACTTAAAAACAAGTTCTTCAGGTATAATATTATCTTTAAAAATTTTTCTATCGTTGTAAACATCATCTATAAAAAGATTCAAAGCTTTTACTCTCTGTAGCAACCCCTTTGAAACTTTAGCCCAATCTTTCTTGAGTAATATTCTTGGTATAATATCTAGAGGCCATTTTTTTTCATGAAGCTTTTTACCAGATTCATAAACTCTAAAATTAATACCTCGAGCACTAATCGTGCTTACACAGTTTTTTTCTATTTCATTTAATTTTTTAATACCGTGTCTCTCTAGTATATGAGATATTATTATTGCTTGTTTTCGTAGTTTACGGTCTGAATTAAGATACTCGTCGTAAGTCTTTTTAGATTCGTATTTTTTCCATAAATTATCCATTTTTTAAATTTTTAATAAATTGAGCAGATTATCAAATGCACAGATTAGATAGTAGGTATGATAATAAAGAATTGAATAATTGATGTTTTTTAAATAATAATTAACTATGACTTATTGTGTAGGCATAAAAACTAATGAAGGAATAGTCCTAGCATCAGACTCGAGAACTAATGCGGGTTTAGATAACGTTAATATTTACTCTAAAATGCTGACATACGATGTTGGAGATAGAACCGTCATTATTGTTACCTCAGGAAACTTAGGAACGTCTCAGGCAGTATTTAAATCCATCGAGAAAGACATCAATGATAAAAAAGCCTCTATCAGTCTTAATACGTGTAAAGATTTCGAACAAATTGCATCTTACATTGGTAAACTTAATACAAAACATTCTTCGCCGGATGGCATAAATACTGACAGTCTAGTTTTAGGATCTACATTTATTATAGGAGGTCAAATACGTGGGAAAGATTTAGAATTATATATGGTTTATCCTCAAGGAAATTACATTAGGCCTGCAGACAGCAAACCTTACTTAGTTATAGGCGAAGTAAAATATGGAAAACCTATTCTTGACAGAGTTATAACTCCAAATGTTTCAATTGGGGATGCATCTAGATGTGCCTTAATTTCAATGGACTCAACTCTTAAGAGCGACTTAACAGTCGGTCCTCCAATAGATATTGCTGTTTACAAAAAAGATCAGCCAAAGATATCTTATCTTAAATGCCTTAACACTAGTGATGAAGACTATTCTAGAGTTTGCAATCAGTGGTCAGAAAAAGTACTACAAGTATTTGATACCTTTCCTAAATTTGATTGGGAAAAATAATCTTCAGTCTTAAAATTTAAAAAGTTGTTAATTTTTTTAAGTCAATGTATCTTTACCTTAAAATTGTAATAAATCTTTAACAAATAACAATTACAAAGGAGATTAAATGTTTATTAAAAAATATCTTAAATGGATAAGCACTTTTTTAGTTTTAACAGGCATTTTATTAACTAACTTAAATATGTATCCAATAAATATAATGTTTCATGGTGCTGGAGTTGTCGGTTGGACAATAGCTGGTTTTTTATCAAAAGATAAAGCTATACTTACAAACTTTGGGTTGCAAATACCTTTATTTATAATTGGGTTTTATCAGCTAATTTTCTAAAGAATATCCAGCAGATCTCACTGTACGAATTAGTGGTTTTGAGCCATCAATATTAATAGCTTGTCTAAGTCTTGTAATATGTACATCAACTGTCCTTGATTCAACATTTATATCCTCGCCCCAAACTTGCTCTAGGAGTTGTTCTCGAGAATAAACTCTCTTGGGCTGAGTGATTAGAAAATCTAATAACTTAAATTCTTTAGGTCCAAGAGATACTTCTTTATTTTGACGATAAACTTTCATAGCTACTCTATCTACCTTTAAATCTAAATAAATAATTTCTTCATTTACTGCAGTTGGTTTTACCCTTCTTAGCATGGCTTTTATTCTCGCGAGCAGCTCAGGAAAGCTAAAAGGTTTCGTTAAATAGTCTTCTGCTCCACTTTCTAAACCTTTTACCTTATCCTCTTCCTCACCTTTGGCAGTAAGCATTATAATAGGTATATCTTTAACTTTTTTATCGTGCTTAAGATACTGACAAATTTTAATTCCTGAAAGATCGGGTAACATCCAATCTAGTAAGATCAAATCTGGTTTTTTTTCTTTAATTAAAGATAAGGCTTCTTCACCATTTTCACTTGATGAAACTTTGAATCCTTCTTTTTCAAGATTATATCGTAGTAGTGTTTGTATGGGTTTTTCATCTTCAACTACAAAAATATGTGCGCTCATCAGCTGTCTAGAGGTTTGCCTTTTGGTCTAGCTCCTTCTAAATATTCACCCTCAATTAAATAATAAAGTGACTCTGCTATATTTGTAATGTGGTCTCCAGCTCTTTCAATATTTTTTGTTACAAATAGTAAGTGCGTAGCCACTTCTAAATTTTTTTTATCTTTTTGAAGGTAATTGGCTACTTCATTCATTGCTAAATTAGTTAGATCATCAACTTGTTCGTCTTTTCTCCAAATTTCTACAGCTTTCTCCTTTGAATTATTTAAGTAGGCGTCTAAGACATCCTTCAATTGCTTCTGCACTAGATCACCCAATCTTCTTAAACTGTTTACCAGCTCGTCGGGCAAATCTATTGGTAAGGGAGTGACTTTTTTTGCGACACTTTTTGCTAAATCGCCTATTCTTTCCAAATCATGTGAGATTTTCATTGTTGAAATAGTAATTCTTAGATCAACGGCCATTGGCGCACGTTTTACTAATACTGTTGTAATTTGATTATCTATAGCAGATCTAAGTGCATTAATTTTACTATCATTTTTAACAATCTTATCTACGGACTCTTTATCTAGCTTAATTACAGCTTCCATAGCATCTGCAAGTTGACTTTCGGTAAGACTGCCCATTTTAACCAAATCATCATTAAGACTCTGCATTTCTTCTGCGTAAGACTTAACTGTATGTCCAGTATCTGACATTTAACCAAACCTTCCTGTTATATAATCTTGTGTCATTTTATTAGCCGGGTTCTTAAAAATTTTTTCTGTTGTATCAACTTCGATTATTTTGCCCAAATGGAAAAAACCTGTTTTCTGTGAAACTCTCACTGCTTGGGCCATCGAATGTGTTACTATAACAATTGTATAGCTTTTCTTCAAATCATCTATTAACTCTTCAATTTTTGCAGTAGCGATAGGGTCTAGTGCAGAACATGGTTCATCCATAAGTATTACTTCTGGATTTACTGAGAGAGCTCTTGCAATACACAATCTTTGTTGTTGACCGCCAGATAAACCTGTTCCGGGCTCATTCAAACGATCTTTTACTTCATCCCACAATGCTGCTTTTTTTAAACTTGTTTCAACAATCTTGTCCATCTCATCTTTCTTTTCTCCAATTCCATGAATAGTTGGACCATAAGCAATATTATCATAAATGCTCTTTGGAAACGGATTAGGTTTTTGAAAAACCATTCCAATTTTTTCTCTTAGAGTAACAACATCTACATTTTTATCATTAACTTCCTTGCCGTCTATTTCTATTGAACCATCTACTTTGCAAATATCTATCGTATCATTCATTCTGTTGATGCATCTTATAAAAGTGGACTTTCCACATCCAGAAGGGCCTATTAAAGCTGTGACTTCTTTATTATTAATTTCTAAATTAATATTGTGTAATGCTTGTTTATTGCCGTAATAAACATTTAAATTTTTTGATTTTATTTTTATTTTTGAGTTATTTAATTCCATTTTTTTTCAAATTTTTGTCTAAGATAAACAGCTATGAAATTCATTACAATAAGAAAACCTAGTAACATCATAATAGTAGCTGAAGTTTTTTCAACAAAGCCTCTTTCCGCTTGTTCAGACCATAAGTAAACTTGTACAGGTAAAGAAGCTGAAGGATCAACTGGGGTGCCAGGTATATCAACAACAAATGCAACCATTCCAATTAATATTAAAGGTGCTGTCTCACCAAGTGCTTGTGCTAAACCAATAATTGTTCCTGATAAAGTTCCAGGCATTGCTAAAGGCACTACATGATGAAAAACAGTTTGAAATTTCGAAGCGCCAACAGATAACGCAGCCTCTCTGATAGATGGCGGAACTGCTTTAAGCGAAGCTCTACATGGAATAATTATTCTTGGTAAAGTCATCAACGATAAAGTAATACCTGCTACAAGAGGAGTAGATCTCGGGAAATCCATTACGCTCAATAAGATTCCTAATCCAAGTAACCCATAAACGATTGAAGGTACAGCTGCTAAGTTGTTTATATTAATCTCAATAAAGTCTGTAATTCTATTTTTAGGAGCAAATTCCTCTAAGTAAATTGACGCCATAATAGCGATAGGAAATGATAAGATTAAACAAATTGTAATTGTAAAAAATGATCCCATTAAAGATCCACCTATACCTGCTAATTCTGGATCTCTAGAGTCTCCCTTAGAGAAGAAATAATCATTGAATTTTTTTCCGATTTTGCCATCTTCAACTAAATTGTCATAAATATTTAATTGAAAATTTGAAACTCTTCTTCTATCTTCTGGCAAATCTCTTGGAAAATTACCTTTATTAAGCTGATCAACATCATCGGAAGATGTTAGCTCTACACTTGCAACCTGGTTTATTTTATCCGGATTTTTTATTAGATATCTTTTGATTTCATACTCATAGTCTGGACTAAATAATCTTAAAACTTGTCTTTCTTCTTTTGAGTCTTTGCTAGGATAAATTTTTAATATGCTTTCTACCGCTAAGTCATAAAACTCAGCTTCTTCTAACGATTTTTTGGTAATTGGACCTTCAATTTCTAGCAAATCAGCATTAAAAGATATATCGGTTGCTATAGTAGTTCTGCTAAACGCTGAACTTCCTTTAGATACAATATTTTGAATTAATACTAATACGAAAATTACCGCTAATGAAACTGACAAAAGACCATAAAATCTAAATCTTTTTTCTGCATTATGTCTTTTTTTTAATCGTTCTTCTTTAGTCATATTTTTCTCTATATTTTTTGACAACTCTAAGAGCTATATAATTTAAAAATAATGTTGCTATAAATAAAGTTAATCCCAAAGCAAAAGCAGCTTGTGTTTTTGGACTATCGAACTCCTGATCGCCTACTAATATCATTACTATTTGAGTTGTAATTGTAGTTGTAGACTCTAACGGATTGATTGTTAAGTTTGCTGCTAACCCAGCAGCCATAACTACAATCATGGTTTCACCTATAGCTCTTGAAACTGCTAATAAAATTGAACCAATAATACCTGGTAGTGCAGCTGGAATAATTACTTTTTTAATAGTTTCTGATTTAGTAGCACCAACAGCATAAGAACCATCTCTCAATGACTGAGGCACTGAATTGATTACGTCATCTGAAAGAGATGAGATGTAAGGAATAATCATAACACCCATAATTAATCCCGCTGCCAAAGCGCTTTCTGAAGAAACTGTTAAGCCCAAGCTTTCGCCAACCGTTCTAAAGAAAGGGCCTACAGTTAAAGCGGCAAAGAATCCGTAAACAACGGTAGGGATACCTGCTAAAATTTCTATAATTGGTTTTGAATATTTTCTAACTTTTGTGCTCGCATATTCAGCTAAATAAATTCCCGAAAACAGTCCTATAGGAACAGCAACACACATTGCTATTAATGCTATGAATGCCGTTCCTGCAAAAAGGGGAACTGATCCAAATGCATCTTTTAATTCAAGATATTCTTCTGGAGTAATGGTTGAAGCATCTCTTACAAAAGCCCTTTGCGGACTCCAAGATGTGCCAAAGATAAAATCAAATAAATTTATAGTTGAGAAAAACTTTATGCTCTCAAAAAGCAAAGAAACTATTATTCCTATTGTTGTAAAAATTGCTACCAAAGAAGATACGAACAATAATCCTTTTAAAATCAATTCCACGTCATCTCTTGCTCTATTATTCGACTTTATTTTCTTATAAGCATATGAGGTTGAAAAAATTACTGCTGAAGCTAGCAGGGCTATTTTTGAATTGTATGCAATAGCATTTAAAGAGGAATATCTTTCAGAAGCAATCTTAATATTATTTGTTAATTCACCTGTAAAATTTCCATTAAAAAAAGATAGAGTTTGCTCATAAAATAAGTCTTTTGATTCTACATTAGAGAAATTGCTCAAAATAAGTATTTTAATAATTGTGGGTTCAAATAAAGACCATAGAGATAGAATAATAAGAGCTGGTAACCCACACCAGATACCTAAATAATATCCATAATACGATGGTAGGGCATTTAGTTTAATTTTATTAGTTGTAATTAATTTGCGTGCCTCTGAGCGACCAAAGTAATAGCTAGATAAACCAAATAATATTATTAATGCGAAGATTAATAAATTCATAACAAAGGTTTAGATCAGAAGTGTTACAGATTTGTTAAATGTTTAAACTTATAATTGAGAATAAAAAAAAGGCCGATAAATCGGCCTTTTTTCATTAATTAACAAACGATTAATTTAATTTTATTGTGACTAGATCTTTAGCTGCAGTTCTAGTTATTTTGTATTTATCACTGGCTAATGGCACTAAACCAATATCAGTTAAATAACCTCTTGAACCCATTGCTTTTTTAGACGTAAACTCTGCTAAAAATTCCTTTAGACCAGGAACTACACCTACGTGAGCTTTTTTGGCATAAAAGAATAGCGGTCTTGCTATTGGATAAGAGTAATCTTGAATTCCTTCTAAAGAAGGTTTTACTCCATTAACAGCTGCTGCTTTGATTTTATCTTTGTTGGCTAAAAGGTAACTGTAACCAAAGAAACCATAAGCATCTGGATTAGCTGCAAGCTTTTGAACGATTAACGTATCGTTTTCACCTGCTTCAACCGCATAACCATCTTCTCTCATTTTTGCACATTCTTTTTTAGCTTTTTTACCATTAGCTTCATAAAGAGATTTTGCTCCTTTAGTACATCCTTTTACCATCACCAAAGAATTCCAAGCATCTCTAGTTCCTGAAGTTGGGGGTGCTATAAGAATTTCGATTTTTTTACTTGGTAAACTCGAGTCGATATCGCTCCATTTTTTGTATGGATTTTCAACTAATTTACCATCGATGTCTACTTTAGCAGCTAATGCTCTCCAAAGTTGCTCTTTCGTAAAATTTGCATCTGGTGCTTTTGTAGAGTGTGAAAAAGTTATTCCATCGTTTCCTACAACGACTTCAATAATATCTTTAACTCCATTTTTTTCACAAAGTGCTTTTTCTTTTGATTTAATAGCTCTTGAAGCATTTGTAATATCTGGATGATTTACTCCAATTCCAGCACAAAATAATTTCATGCCTCCGCCAGTTCCCGTACTTTCAATAACAGGTGTTTTAAAACTACCTTTTTTTCCAAACTGCTCAGCTACTACTGTTGCATATGGATAAACTGTTGAAGAACCAACTATTTTAATCTGGTCTCTTGCATTCGCATAAGATGCGAAAGAAAGAATTGCTAATATTGCAATTATATTTTTAAATGTTTTCATATTTTTCTCCTTTTTTTTATTAACTTTTGAAGATATATGTCGCTGCAATTAAGGTAATATTAAAGAATTATTAAACTTTTGTTACAAAGCTAACTTTTTAGTTGTAGATGTTAGTTTTTAGGAAAATTGAGGGAAATCTGGGTACCTTTTCCCTCTTCACTTAAGATATCCATTTCGCCTCTATGTTGATTAACAATATGTTTAACAATCGCTAATCCGAGGCCAGTGCCACCGACTTCTTTACTTTTTTCTGGATTTACTCTGAAAAATCTCTCTGTAATTTTTGGTATATGTTCTCTTGGAATACCAATGCCTTGGTCTTTTATAATGACATCGATGTTATTTTCATTTGTTTTAACAAGAATATTAATTTTTGTATTTTTCTCGCTATACTTAATCGCATTATCAATCAAATTATTAAAAACCTCTGTTAGTCTATTTCTATCGCCTTTAAATTCTGTATTTTTATTTTCTGTTTCAATTTTACAAGTAATACTATTTTTTTGAAGCAGATCCCTATGTAAATCAACCGAGTGTTTTATAATTTCATCTAAAACAACGTTGTCACTAGGTCTTATATGCTCTTGAAGTTCAATTCGAGATAAAGAAAGCAAGTCATTCACTATATTTTCCATTCTAGCTGTTTGTTGCATTATTAATGGCATAATTTTTTTCTGATTTTCCTTATCATTTTTTGCGGCTCCATCATTAATAGTTTCAAGACCCATTTTAATACTTTGTAAGGGAGTTCTTAATTCATGTGAGACGTTTGCTACGAAATCAGATTTTAGTTTTTGAGCCTTAATGATATCTGTTAGATCTTTAAAAAAAATTATTACTGTTTCTTCAGCATTAAAGATATTCTTAGGTCCTGGCATTACACTTACTTTATAATATTGATAGTTCGGCTTTTTGGTTTCTACATCTATCGTTGAACTAGATTTATCATTTAAAGAATTT
>CACGMG010000006.1 GCA_902574045.1 uncultured Pelagibacteraceae bacterium
ATTGTAGTTTGTGGGACTGAAATTAATTCAAATCCTGCTGCTGAAGTTACTTGGGCTTTAATTTTAGGATTGTTTAGAAATATGAAGCAAGAAGTTGACAACATGTTCCAGGGTTATTGGCAATCAACAATTGGTTTGGAATTAAAAGGAAAGTTATTAGGTCTTATTGGATTGGGAAAAATAGGCACACAAGTTGCAAAAGTTGCAAAGGCATTTGGAATGGAAGTTTGTGCTTGGAGTGAAAATTTAAATTTAACCCATGCAAATGAAATAGGTGTGCTTCCAATGTCAAAGGAAGACTTATTAAAAAATTCTGATATCATTTCAATTCACGTTGTATTATCAGAAAAATATAAAAATTTAATTACTAAAAAAGAAATAGCCATGATGAAGAAATCATCTTTTCTAATTAATACTTCGCGAGGGCCTATTATTAATGAAGAAGATTTAATTAACGCTTTAAAAGAAGAGACAATAGCCGGTGTTGGACTAGATGTTTATAATAAAGAGCCATTACCCCAAGATCATAAATTAAGATTTTTTCCAAATGCTTTGCTGCTGCCACACATAGGATACGTTACTTTAGAGAACTACTCAAAATTTTATATCCAGATGATTGAAAATTTGGAGGCATGCATTGATAAAAAACCCAAAAGAGAGCTGAAATAAACCAATATTACAATTAAGAGTTGATTCTTAAAAAGACGTTGATAAGCTCAAAATGAGGAAGTGATTTGTTTAAAACAAAACTAAACTAGTTATAAGCATTTAGGGGAAGTATGAAAAAAACATTTGGCCTTTTGGTTACATTACTAATTTTTAATGGTTGCGCCGAGTCCGTTGCATTATTAGGACCTGCATCTAGTACTGCTCTAGGTGGCGGAAACATAATGCAATCCACATTAACTTCAGTTGCAAGCTATGGAATTAAAAAACAAACTGGAAAAAGCCCTTCAGAGCACGTTGTAGCCTACGTTAAAAAGAACAATCCAGAAAATAAAAAAGAAAAATGTATTGATTTTTTAGAAACAACTAATTCAGAAATATGTTCTGCAGTTAGAAAAGACATTTTAGAAACTAAAGAAAAAATTTTTAAAAAATCAAAAATTGAAAATCTAGCATTAAAATCTATCCAAAATCGAAGAAGATAATATGTAAGTATATTAAGCCCCACTAGAGATAGCAGGGCTTATAATTTATGCAGCTAACGCTTGCTTAATATCCGCGATTATATCGTCCGGATGTTCTATACCGATTGACAGTCTTACATACCCAGGAGTTACTCCTGCTGCCAATAATTCTTTTTCATTTAATTGGCTATGAGTTGTTGTTGCTGGATGAATTGCTAAACTTCTAGCATCTCCAATATTAGCAACATGATAAAGCATATTTAAATTGTCTATGAATTTTGCACCATTTTCTCTAGTACCAACATCCATTCCAACTAATGATCCATAACCACCTTTCATATATCTTTTGGCTCTTTCTTTTATTTCGCCCTGGTGATTAGTAGGATAGATTACATTTGTTACTTTTTTTTGAGTTTCTAAAAATGTCACAACTTTTTCTGCATTAGAGCAGTGTTGTTTCATTCTAAGCGCAACAGTTTCTAAACCTTGTATAATTTGCCAAGCGTTGAATGGGCTTAAAGGAGCACCTAAGTCTCTAAGCAAAACAACTCTAGCTCTTATAGCGAAGGGGATGTTTGCGCCAGTTAATTGTGGCACAGCATCTGCCCATATAGCACCATTGTAACTTTGGTCTGGTTCATTCATTAATGGTTGTCTTTTTCTATCTTTTGTCCAATCAAAATTACCACCATCAACAATTATACCTCCAATAGAAGTTCCATGACCACCAATATATTTTGTCAATGAGTGCATAACAACCGCAGCACCATGTGCCAAAGGTTTACATATAACTGGAGAAGCAGTGTTATCAATTATTAAAGGAATTCCTTTTTTTTTACCAATGTCAGCAACTTCTTTAATCGGAAAAACTCTTAGATAAGGATTAGGACAAGACTCACCATAATATGCTCTTGTTTTCTCATCAGTTAATTTTTCAAAATTTTTTGGATCCGCGGGATCTGCAAACCTTACTTCGATACCTTCTAATCTTAATTGATTTTTAAAAAGATTTACTGTCCCCCCGTACAAATCTGTCGAAGCAACGATATTGTCTCCTGCTTGAGCTACGTTTTTAACGCAAAACGCTGAAGCTGCTTGGCCAGAACCAACTGCTACAGCAGCCATACCACCTTCTAAAGCTGCAACTCTTTTTTCCAGCACGTCACATGTTGGATTCATTATTCTTGTATAAATATTACCGAACTCTTTTAAGCCAAATAAATTCGCCGCTGTTTCAGCATTTTTGAATTGATAAGATGTTGTCTGGTAAATAGGTACTGCAACGGATGTTGTGGCTGGATCACTTCTATACTCCCCTCCGTGTAAGCCAATAGTTTCTGGATTTTTAAAATTTGCCATTTTTTTTCTCCTTTTTTAGTACTTCGACGATATGTCAGGCGTACAATCTAGTACAAATGCCTGGTTTTTAAGTGAATCTGTTTCAAAAAAAAACCACCGGCTAAAGCGGTGGTCATAAGACTTTTTCGCTTTAGCTGGATTTTTTAAGCGCTCAGCAATTTGATTTAAATCAGCGCTAATAGTTATTATCAATCTAAAATGTCCATTGTCAAGTTCATTAAAATAGGCTCTATTAAAGGCTTATTACTGCATATCCTGATACTTTTTAGCCCCGGATTTCTTTTGTTATTTTCAGCTTATTTGCTAATTTAGGTTGTGAAAAAAAAATATTCAATATTTAGCTTAATCAAAAATGCTTTTTCCAATAACGAAAATTGGCAAAAAATGTGGGAGAGTCCTGAGCCAAAAAAAGGCTATGATGTAATTATAGTTGGTGGAGGAGGCCATGGATTAGGAACAGCATATTATCTTGCTAAAGAGCATGGAATTAAAAATATAGCAGTTATTGAGAAGGGTTGGTTAGGCGGGGGTAATACTGGAAGAAATACAACAATTATTAGATCAAACTATCTTTGGAATGAAAGTGCAAATCTCTATGATCACTCTGTAAAATTATGGGAAAATTTGTCAGAAGAATTAAATTTTAACATGATGTTCAGCCAGAGAGGTGTGATGAATTTAGCTCACAACGAGCATGATATTAAGGAAATGAAAAGAAGAATAAGTGCAAATAGATTGAACGGATTAGATACTCAGTGGGTAGACACAAAACAAATAAAAGAACTAGTTCCAATAATGAATACTGAAAACTTAAGATATCCGGTTTTAGGTGCAGCTTTTCAGCCAAGAGGTGGAGTAGCTAGGCATGACGCTGTTGCTTGGGGTTATGCATTAAGATCAAATGAAATGGGAGTTGATATTATTCAAAACTGTGAAGTAAAGGATATTAAAACAGATAATCACAAAGTTGAGGGGGTTAATACTTCAAAAGGCTTTATCAGAGCAAATAAAGTGGCTGTGGTTGCTTCAGGGCACACTAGTGTACTCGCTCAAACCGCAGGTGTTAGATTGCCATTACAAAGTAGGCCTCTGCAAGCTTTAGTTTCAGAACCAATCAAACCCGTTATAAATACTGTTGTAATGTCTAATGCTGTTCATGCCTATGTAAGTCAGTCTGACAAAGGTGAATTAGTAATCGGAGCAGGTACTGATGGATACAATTCTTTTACTCAAAGAGGTGGTTACGATGTAATAGAAGAAACTGTGAGAGCTATCGTAGAGCTTTATCCAATATTTGGAAAAATGAAAATGTTGCGACAGTGGGGTGGGATAGTTGACATTTGTCCTGACGCTAGTCCCATAATAAGTAAATGCGAAGTAAAAGGTTTATATTTTAATTGTGGCTGGGGAACTGGTGGTTTTAAAGCAACGCCTGGAAGTGCAAATGTATTTGCTCACACTGTAGCGAAAGATGAACCTCATAAAATTAATGAAGCATTTAATTTAGAAAGATTTTCTAACGGTAGATTGATCGACGAACATGGTGCTGCAGCAGTAGCACATTAATTATGATTTTAATAAATTGTCCATATTGCGGAGAGCGAGAACAATCTGAATTTACTAATGGGGGAGAAGCTCATGTAATAAGACCAAAAGATCCAGATGCTTTAAATGATAAAGACTGGGGCCAATATGTTTTTTATCGCTCAAATCCAAAAGGAATTTTTTACGAGAGGTGGGTACATTCTCATGGATGTAGAAAATGGTTTAACGCTGTTCGTGACACTTCAACAGATACAATTTTAAAAATTTATAAGTTAACTGATAACAAACCAGATATAAGTGAATTTCAAAATACTCTTGAGTCACCGTCAGGTGAACCAGCAGTTGGTTCTGGAAATTTTGCTGTAAAAAAATAAGTTATGCCTGCTCTAAGAAATAAAAACTGTAATTATATTTCCAAAAAAGAAATTAAAATAACTTTTGATGGAAAGTCTTACTCAGCTTATGAAGGTGATACCATAGCATCAGCTTTATTAAGAAATAATATTAGGCTGATTGGTAGAAGTTTTAAATATCATAGACCAAGAGGAATTTATACCTGCGGAATAGAAGAGCCAAATGCACTTGTTCAAATTTTAAATGAGCATAATGAACCCAATACCAGAGCAACAGTAAAGAGAGTGTATGATGGAATCAAAATCTGCAGTCAGAATCGTTGGCCATCACTATCTTTTGATATTGGGTCAATAAATAATATTTTATCTCCAATATTTTCAGCTGGATTTTATTATAAAACTTTTATGGGACCTAAAGGATTTTGGAAAAAAATCTATGAACCATTAATCAGACGAACAGCCGGTTTGGGGAAACCTCCAAAAAATTTTAGATCAAAAAGCATTCATCAAAATCATAACATCGATATTTTGATTGTTGGGGGAGGTTTAAGCGGTCTGATCGCTGCAAGAAAATTAATTGGTACGGACTATGAAGTCCTTCTAATTGAGCAGGATAGTTTTTTGGGAGGAATTTTAAAAAATTCTAATAAAGTTAAAAAAGTTGATGGTAAAAATGTTTTCGAGTGGGTTAAAGAAACTGAAAAATTAATTTTAGAGTCAAAGAATATTAAGATTTTAAAAAACACTCTTGTAACAACTTATAATTTTACTAATCATTTAATAGCTCTAGAAGATAAATATGCTGGAAAAAAAATTGATATTAATAAGTCGGAACTTATTTTACATAAGATCAGAACAACTCATACTATTTTGGCAAATGGCCATATAGAGAGATTTATTTCTTTTAGAAATAACGACTTACCTGGAGTTATGTTAGCGTCATCCTTTGAAAAATATATTGAAAGATATGGAGTAGTTGCAGATGAGAAACCTGTAATTTTTACTAATAATTCATCAACAATAAGTTTGGTTAAGTCATTAATTAATTTAAACTGTATTCCTAGTGCATACATAGACTCAAGAAAGATAGACGATATAGAAAATGATACGAAAGAATATCTTTCAAAAAATAATATTCCATTTTATCCTGAGTCCGAGGTAGAAGGGTGTGAAGGTAATAAAAAAGTAGAAAAAGTTTACATAAGAAACAGCCATAATAAAATTTCATTTATTAATGCTTCAATGTTATGTCCTTCAGGAGGATTTAATCCTGATATACATTTGTTCACACAATCAAAAGGGTTAGTTAAGTGGGATGATAAAATTATTTCATTTAAACCAGATACTGCTTTTCAAAACACAATTACATTAGGATCAGTAAGTGGAAACTATGAATTTAAAAATCTATGTAAAGAAATTAATAAAAAGTTATCATTTTTAAAAGCCAGTGATCTTAATTTAGAAATAGAAACAAATATTAGAGATGATTTTTCAATTAAAGAGCTATGGGAGACAAAAATTAATAAAATGTCTAAATGGTCTAAATCTTTTATTGATCTTCATAACGATGTAACAACAAAAGACTTAAAGCAAGCAATCAATGAGGGATATGACCGAATAGAACATTTAAAGAGATACACAACAAACAGCATGGGAACAGACCAAGGTAAAATAAGTAGCATTAATTCCTTAGGAATAGTTTCAAAAATTTTAAACAAAAAAATTTCAGAAGTTGGAACTACTACTTATAGACCTCCTTATGCTCCTTTAAGCTTTGCGGCTATAGCGGGAAGAAGCACCTATGAATATTATGATCCAGAAAGAAAAACACCAATTCATAATTGGCACATAAAAAATAATGCAGTTTTTGAAGATGTAGGACAGTGGAAACGACCTTGGTATTTTAAAAGAAATGAAACAGAAACTATGCATCAAGCAGTTCAAAGAGAGTCTAGACAGACTAGAAAAACTGCTGGAATCCTAGATGGTAGTACTCTTGGAAAAATAGAAATTAAAGGTAAAGACGCTTTAGAATTCATGAATTTAATGTACACAAATGCATTTTCAAAAATGAAGCCTATGACATCAAGATACGCGCTGATGCTAGGAGAGGACGGAATGATTATGGATGATGGGATAATTTGCAAAATAAGTGACAAACATTTTATAGCAACAACAACTTCAGGTGGGGCTCCAAAAGTATTTGCGCATATGGAAGAATTCCTTCAAACAGAATGGCCACATTTACAAGTTTATCTAAATTCAATTACAGAGCAATTCACTACTTTTAATATAAGCGGTCCTAAAGCACGAGAAATAGTCGGCAAAGTGTTTTCTGAGATCGACTTTAGTAATGAAAAATTTCCATTCATGACTTTCAAAACATTTAATTACAAAAATACCCAAGCAAGAATAATGAGAGCAAGTTTTACAGGTGAACTAGGTTATGAGATATATATCAGCCCTCAGTATGCCTTAGAACTTTGGGAACTAATATTTAAATATGGAAAAGATTTTGATCTAGTCCCGTACGGAACTGAAACTATGCATTTATTAAGAGCTGAAAAAGGATACGTTGTAATTGGACAAGAGACCGATGGAACAGTGACCCCAATAGATATAAACTTTAATTGGATGATAGGTAAAAAGAAAAAAGATTTTATTGGAAAAAGATCTTTAACTAGAAGCGATACAGCTAGGGAAGATAGAAAACAGTTGGTAGGTATTGTACCTTTAGATAAGTCTCAATTTATTGAAGAAGGGCAGCACATTGTTGAGTGTGAAAGTTTACCAAGTAAAATTAAAAAACCCATAGAATATCTTGGACATATTTCCTCTAGCTACCACAGTCCTAACTTAAATCATTGCATCTCTATGGCCATGATTAAAAGTGGAAATAAATTAATGGGTAAGAAGTTATTTGTTTCAACTCCCAAAGGAACTAAAAATATTCCTATTGAAATAGTTAGTCCTGTGTTCATTGATCCAGAAAATAAGAGGTTAACATCATGACCACACTAATTTCAACTGATACTGTAAATATTATTCAAAAAAACTTTCAGCAGATTTTAATAAGAGGTGATGGAAAAGACCAATTTAATCAAATTATTAATAAAGAAATTTCTTTGCAGCCCCCTTCTAAAAACCTTGAAATTAAAATAAGTGATAAGTATATTTTTGCAAAAAATTCTTTTGATCAATGGACTTTAGTCTATTTGATAGAACAGAACTATAAGGAAATTATAAAGACTATTTCTAGCTTAAACTCTAATGATGAAATTCTTGCCTCTGACTACTCATATGGTCAAGTTTATTTTGAAGTATCAGGTGAAAATAAAGATGAGTTTTTAAACAAATTAACTCAATTTGATCTTCGTAATAAAAAGTTTCCAGATCTTTCAATGGCACAAACTTTGATAGCCAGAATAGATTGCTATATATACAAATTAAACAATAAATATATTATAACTTGCAACAAGTCATACGAGGACTATTTCAAAGAGAGATTGGTCGATTTAATTAACTTGTAGAGTATTATTTTTTCACCCATACATATCTCGACGATAAAGGCCGCCTTGCATTGAAGGCATAAAATATTATTGCAGATGTAATAATTCCACCACCAATTAAAGTTTTTACAGTTGGAACTTCGTTAATTCCAAATACAGGCAACCAAACCCAGAAAATTCCACCTAAGACCTCTGTCAACGAAAGAAGAGTTAAATCTGTAGCTGGCAAATCTTTTGATTTTATAGAAAACAATATAAGTCCAGAACAAACTAAAAATCCATGCAGTGCAGAAAGAGATGAGTTTTTAACTGAAATAAAAATATTATTATCATTAAATATAAGAACTAAGATTGCTACAGCTGCACAAAAAATTCCTGCTATAGCTACTGTTGTAAATTTTGGAGTTTTCTTTCTCCACCTTAGTGAAACTGTAAATCCTGCAAACCCTAAAGATGATAACAAACCATTAATTAAACCAAATAAAGAACCTTCTCCTTTGCTGTCTAAGGACATAAATATTATACCTCCAGCAGCAATTATTATTGATATTAATGTTGTCCTTGAAATTTTTTCTCTCAAAAAAATATATGCTAAAATTGCAGCTACAAATGGTTGAGTTGCTAACATCATCATAGTTACAGCAGCGGTAGTCGTTGTGATAGAAAGAATAAAAGATATATTAGCAATACCAAGACTCACTCCACCTATAAGCCCAGACAAACCAATCTTGTTATAATTTTTGGTAAATTTAAGACCTTCAGCTAAAAATAAATAAATATTTAAGACTAAAAAAATTACCGAACCTCTAAAAAAAAGATATTGCCAAGGAATTAATTGTGCATCATCTATATATCTTACAACTAAAGGTCCAAAAGACCAGAACAGTCCTGCGATTAAAACAATTAGTATGGCTGAACTATTTTTTATCATTTGAAGTGTTAGATAAATCAACTCCTGTGTCTGGATCAAGTTCAATACCTAGCGGAGTGATGTCTTTTGGCAAAGGAGTAAAAGTTGACTCGGGATTGTCCTCATATTTTCTTCTGTTCATTCTGAAGACTCCAAAAATAACAATTACCATGAAAAAAATAAGCAAATGAATAAAAAAACCATTTGGACCAAAAATACTCATTAAAACTGAGCACATGATCGGTCCAGCTATTGCTCCTAAACCAAATATCATATTTAAACCAGCTCCAGCTGCAACAAATTTTTCTTTAGGAATATAATCATTAACAAGTGCCAGATTTAAAGCAAATAATGGAAGCGTCATCCCGGACAAAAGAATTATATAAATAAATAATTTTGTTTTATCCATGCTTGTTTCTGTTGAAAAATAATTAAATCTGAACATTTCTTCCACAAAAAGATTTTCAAAAGAAACTCCAGATGCCATAATTGAGAGAATAGCAAAAGCAGATGATGCTATACAACATCCGATAATTACAATTCTTCTATCATAATTGTCTGACAAAGAGCCTATGGGCCACTGAAAAAGTGCGCCTGCTAGTGTTACTGAAAATAACAATATTGAAATCTCCAATACGGTTAAATTCATTGTTACAGCATAAACTGACAACATAGTAAACATTGCTGAAAATATGAAACCTGAACAAAATGTAGAAAAACTTCCAAAAGGTGAAATTTTAAAAAGCTCTTTAATCTTAATTGAACTAGTCTTTTTAAAAGTAGGAGGCTTTCTCTTTGTGAGAAGAATTGGAACTAAAGCTACAGAAAACAATAAAGAAATCAATATAAAGGGTTCATAATTTTTAGGACTACTAACGTTTAATAATAGGTTTCCCAAAGCAAAGGCAAAAAAAGTAACAAACATATATAGAGATAAAACTTTTCCTCTTGTTTTATTAGTAGCTCTATCGTTTAACCAACTTTCAACAATTATAAGAATTCCAATCATACTAAATCCAGTTAAAAATCTAGCTAAAGTCCAGATAATTGGATCCACAAAAACTACGTGAACTAGAGAACTTAAAGATGCCATAGAAGCAAAAGCAGCGAATACTCTTATATGACCAACTTTGCTTACAAGAGTTGGAATGATATTAGCACCAATGAAATATCCAATAAAATAACCAGACATCATTGTGCCCGTTGCAATAAAATTAAAATTTTCTAATACAGCTCTTATTCCCAAAAGGTTTCCTTGGAAACCATGAGAAATCATAATAACTGCAAAGCCAGTAAAAAGAGCCCAAGAATTTTTTATAATTTTGTACATGGTGGAAAGCCATTATGCTTTCTCACAGACAAAAGCAATAGTCTTTTTACATGTTACCGTATTTAGGACCACCACCACCCTCGGGTACAACCCAAGTGATATTTTGCGAAGGTTCCTTGATATCACAGGTCTTACAGTGGATGCAATTCTGGGAGTTTATAATGAATTTTTCCTTTTGAATTTCATAAACACCTACCGGACAATATCTTACAGCTGGTTCGTCGTATTTTTTTAAAGTGTAGTTAATTGGTAAATTAGGGTCTTTTAACCTTAAATGGACAGGCTGGTTTTCAGTATGATTAGTTCCCGTTAAATAAACAGAACTAGTTTTGTCGAATGTTAGTTTGCCGTCTGGTTTTGGATATTCAATTTTAGGCATTTGGCTAGCTGGTTTTAAAGCTTCGTGATCTGCATGCTTATGTTTTAAAGTAAATGGCATCCTTCCTCTAAATAAAATTTGGTCAATACCTGTAAAAACTATTCCTAGTATTAAACCCCAACTAAAACTTGGCTTAACATTTCTTGCAGTATACAATTCTTTATAAGCCCAGCTTTCCTTAAATTTTTTTTCATAAATGGATAGATCTGTTTTATTTTTAATATTTTCTACGATCGTCTCTGCAGCAACTAATCCGCTTTTCATCGCTGTGTGAGAGCCTTTTATTTTTGGCATATTCAAGGTCCCAGCATCACAACCAATTAATAAAGCTCCCGGCATATACATCTTAGGCAAACTTTGTATTCCACCTTCAATTAAAGCTCTAGCTCCAAAAGAAATTCTTTTACCACCTTCAAACATTTTTCTTATTGAGGGATGCGTTTTAAATCTTTGAAACTCATCAAAAGGTGAAAGATAAGGATTTTGATAATCTAAACCAATTACATACCCTAGATATATTTGTCTATTTTCAGCATGATAAATGAAACTTCCGCCATAAGTTTTGCTATCAAGTGGCCAACCAGCTGTATGCATAACTAAACCCTCTTGATGCTGTTCTTCACTTACTTCCCAAATTTCTTTAAGTCCAATACCATATTGTTGAGGATTTTTTCCTTCATCTAAATTAAATTGTTTAATTAATTGTTTACCTAAATGACCTCTGCATCCTTCAGAAAAGACAGTTACCTTTGCATGTAATTCCATTCCTTCTTGGTAAGTATCTTTTTTATTTCCTTCTTTATCTAAACCCATATCTAAAGTAGCTACACCTTTTACTGACCCATCATCATTATAAAGAACTTCACTAGCAGGAAAACCAGGGAATATTTCAACTCCTAACTTTTCTGCCTGTTCAGCTAACCAACGACAAAGATTAGCAAGGCTAATGATATAATTCTTATGATTTTTTTGTACTGAGGGTAAAAGCCAAGTAGGCCAACTTAAAGAAGAATTTTTTCCTAAAAATAAGAATTTTTCTTTTGAAACTTTTGTTTTTACTGGAGCACCTTCATTTTTCCAATTAGGTATTAATTCATCAAGCGCTTTTGTTTCAAACACATTACCACTTAAAACATGAGCTCCAACTTCAGCGCCTTTCTCAAGGATACAAACATTTAAATTAGGATCTAGTTGTTTAAGTTTGATAGCTGTAGTTAAACCAGCTGGTCCTGCACCAACAATAACCACATCATATTCCATTGCTTCTCTAGCCATGAAAAGACTATATCAAACTAATTATTTTTGGATAGTATTCAGTTTGTTAAGCTCAGATAAAAATTCTGGTAGGGCAGTAAATAAATCTGCCTCTAAACCATAATCCGCAACACTAAAGATTGGAGCTTCGCCATCTTTATTAATTGCGACAATTATTTTACTCTCTTTCATTCCCGCTAAGTGCTGAATTGCTCCAGATATTCCGACAGCAATATATAAATCAGGCACAACTACTTTTCCTGTTTGACCAACTTGGTGGTCGTTACTTATATAGCCAGCATCAACCGCAGCTCTTGATGCACCAACTGCTGCATTAAGTTTATCAGCTATATCGTTTATAAGTTTGAAATTTTCTCCACTCTCCAATCCTCTTCCGCCTGATACAACTATTCTTGCAGTTCCTAGCTCTGGTCTCTCTGATTTAGTTTCTTCCCTTTTAATAAATTTAGAAGTACTAGGAATATCTACTGCTTCAACTTTTTCAACAGGAGCAGAGCCACCTGATTTTTCCGCAGCATCAAAAGAAGTCGGTCTTATTGTTACGCATTTTTTTTTGTCGTTACTTTTTACTGTAGCAAAAGCATTACCTGCATAAATAGGTCTTACAAAAGTATCTGGTCCATTTACTTTAATTATATCGCTTACTTGAGACACATCTAGAACAGCTGCTACTCTTGGCATAAAGTTTTTTCCAAAAGTATTAGCTGAAGCTACGATATGATCGTATTTTTCCGAAACTTTTATTACTAAAGGAGCAAGATTTTCAGGAAGATAATTTTGGTAATTTGGAGAGTCACATAATAAAACCTTTTTGACTAAAGAAATATTTGAAGCTTCTTTTGAAACATTTTCACAACTAGTTCCTGCTACTAAGACATGCACGTCAGCGTCTATTTTAGAAGCAGCAGTAATTGCATTAAATGTAAATGGTTTTAATTTTGAATTATCATGCTCTGCTATTAACAATACTGACATTATATTACCTTAGCTTCATTTTTAAGTTTACTTACTAATTCTGCTACACTTGTAACTTTAATTCCCGCTTTTCTTTTTGGCGGCTCTTCTACTTTTAATTGTTCAATTCTATTTTTTAGATCAACACCCATATCTTTAGCGTTTAATAGTTCCATAGGTTTTTTCTTTGCTTTCATAATGTTTGGAAGTGAAGCAAACCTAGGTTCATTTAATCTTAAATCACAAGTCACAATTGCTGGTAAATTAATCTCAAGAGTTTCTAGACCTTCATCAATTTCTCTTACTACCTCTAATGATTTTTCTTTAATATTTAATTTTGAAGAAAAAGTTGCTTGAGGCCAATTAAGCATTGCTCCTAGCATTTGACCCGTCTGGTTACAGTCATCATCAATGGCTTGTTTACCTAAGAAAACCATATCAGGTTTTTCCTTTTCTACTATTTTTTTTAAAATTTTTGCAATTCCCAAAGGCTCGATATAACTATCTGCCTTAACGTGAATTCCTTTATCAGCGCCAACTGCTAAAGCCTTTCTAATACTTTCTTGAGCTTTATCCTCTCCAATTGAAATGGCAACTATCTCTTTAACTTTGCCAGACTCTTTAAGTTTAACAGATTCCTCCACAGCATTATCATCTGGGGGATTAGTTGACATTTTAACATTATCAGTATGGACGCCAGAGCCATCTTCTTTGACTCTGATTTGAACGTTGTAATCAATAACTCTTTTTACAGCTACTAGAATTTTCATTTAAGCTCTCAATAATTTATTTTCAGAGTCATATGGAGACTCCTCTACTATAGAAGCTTCATGCATTTTGCCAAGAATATCTATTTTTAATTTTTGACCAACTTTAGCTAGTTCTGGTTTAATCATACCTAAAGCGATTGATTTATTTAATCTAAATCCAAAGTCACCACTTGTAGCTCTACCAACAACAGAGCCGTTGTCATATATAGGATTATTTCCCAAGACATCAGCATCAGTAACTCCATGAATTTCCATTGTAACTAATTTATTTGAAAAGCCTTTCGCTCTCCATTTATCTAATGCCGCACGTCCTATAAAATCTCCTTTATTTGGGTGAACAAATCTATCTAGACCTGACTCATAAGGTGAATATTCAATTGATAATTCAGTTCCTACCAATTTATAAGATTTTTCTACTCTCAAACTATTCATGGCTCTAATACCATAAGGTTTTAATCCGAATTCTTTTCCCGCCTCCATTAATCGATCAAAAATATGATTTTGATATTCAATTGGATGATGAAGTTCCCAACCTAATTCTCCCACAAAATTCACTCTCATCGCACTACAAGGAGCCAAGCCTATATTAATATTTTGCGCACTTAACCATTTGAATCTTTCGTTAGAAAAGTCTGATCTAGATACTTTTTGCATAAGTTGTCTTGCTTTGGGCCCAGAGACAACTAAGACCCCCATACTGTTAGTTAAATTTTCGTATTGGACGGTTCCATCTTTTGGCATCCATTTATGGATCCAATCATGATCAAGTCTTTGGTAGGCTCCAGCTGAAACTAAGTAGAAACTATCCTCAGCTTCTCGCATGATCGTAAATTCAGAGTGTACACCACCTTTAGTATTCAAAGCATGACAAAGATTAATTCTTCCAATTTTCTTAGGAAGTTTATTTGCAACAAGTTTATCTAAAAATTCTTCTGCTCCAGGACCCTTAATTCTACATTTTCCAAATGCAGACATATCTAACAGTCCAACATTTTCTTTTACATTTTTACATTCTTGTTCAACATTTTTAAACCATTTAGATCTTCTAAACGACCAATCATCTTCTTGTTTCTCTCCTTCTTTTGCAAAAAAGTTAGCTCTCTCCCACCCAAATTTAGCACCAAAAACTGCTCCTAATTTTTTTAAACGATCGTAACACGGAGCTTGTCTCAAAGGTCTACCTGCTTCTCTTTCTTCGTCAGGATAATGAACTGTAAATACATTTGCATATGCTTCTTCATTTTTAGCTTTTAAATAAGATTTAGTTGCGTATGAACCATATCTTCTTGGCTCAACTCCAAGCATATCAATTGTTGGTTCACCATCAATTATCCATTCAGCTAATTGCCATCCAGCACCTCCTGCTGCGGTAATTCCAAAACTATGACCTTCATTAATCCAAAAGTTTTTTAATCCCCATGCAGGACCAACTATTGGATTACCATCTGGTGTGTAAGCAATCGCACCATTATAAACTTTTTTTACCCCAACCTCTCCAAAAGCAGGAACTCTTTTTATTGCACCTTCAATGTGGGGAGCTAATCGATCTAAGTCTTCTTGAAATAATTCATACTCACTATCTTTTGAAGGACCATCAACATAACAACACGGGGCTCCTTTTTCATAAGGTCCAAGCAATAATCCTCCAGCTTCCTCTCTCATGTACCAAGAGTTATCACTGTCTCGAAGCACTCCCATTTCAGGTTTTCCTTCTTTCCTTCTTTTTTGAATTTCTGGATGAGGCTCAGTAACAATGTATTGATGTTCAACTGGAATTACAGGAATATCTAAACCAACCATACGTCCTGTTTGTCTTGCAAAGTTTCCACTGCAAGATACAACGTGCTCGCACTCTATTTCTCCTTTGTCAGTACTGACTACCCAGCCATCTTTAGTTTGTTTAATTCTTGTAACTGTTGTGTTTCTATAAATTTCAGCTCCGTGGTTTCTTGCACCTGTTGCTAATGCCTGAGTTAAATCTGCAGGCTGGATATAACCATCTTCGGGATGTTGAATTGCTCCAACTAAACCTTCAATATTAATTAATGGCCAAATTTCTTTTACTTGATCTGGTTTTAAAAATTTTACATCTACCCCAATAGTTTTGGCTACACCTGCGTATTGATGGTATTCATCCATACGGTCTTGTGATTGAGCTAAACGAATATTTGATACAACACTAAATCCTACATTCTTACCTGTTTCTTTTTCTAAAGATTTGTAAAGTTGAACTGCATATCTATGAAGTTGCCCGACAGAGTAACTCATATTAAATAAAGGTAGCAAACCAGCCGCATGCCAAGTGGATCCAGAAGTTAATTCTTTTCTTTCAACTAAAACTACATCTGACCAACCTTTTTTAGCTAAATGGTAGAGAACACTTACACCAACTACACCTCCACCAACTACAACTACTTTTGTTTTTGATTTCATAGATTCTTACTAATTTCTAATTATAAGAGAATGATACGTCAAGATAATCTGAACTGTAAATAGTGTAAAAGTTGTGTTTTTATTCGAATGTTTTTAACTCTAGAACATTTCCATTAGGATCTTCAATAAAGAATGTATTTTGCTCAAATTTTGTGCCTTTGAACCTTGTATAAGGTTTATCAATATAGCCAATGTTCTTTGCCTTCAGATTAGATTTTATTTTCTCAAAAACTTCTTTTTTTAGATGAATTCCAAAATGAGGAACTGGAACATTTCCCATATCTACGTCATGTCTTTCTCTAGGCAATTTCATTTTTGTTTGATGAAGAGTTAGTTCGTTCCCCCAGAAATCTATATCAACCCATTTTCCTGCTTCTCTATTCCCTGTTTTACACCCTAGAATTTCTGTATAAAATTTTTCTGTCTTTTTAATATCTCCAGCAGGTAGAGCTAAATGAAAAGAATTACTCATAATGAAATGATATATTTAATTCTTTAAATTTATCAAGTAGTCATTATATATATAGATAGAATATGAATGATTTTATTAAATCTATAAAAGAAAGAGACCCTGCGGCTAAATCAACATTAAGCATAGTTTTGACTTATCCTGGGGTAAAAGCTATTTTTTTTCATCAAATAGCAAATTTTTTCCAGATAGCTGGATTTGATTTAATCGCTAGAATAATTTCTCAAACAAGTAGATTTTTTACTGGTATTGAAATTCACCCTGGAGCAAAAATTGGTAAAAATTTATTTATCGATCATGGTATGGGAGTTGTGATTGGAGAGACATCGGAAATAGGAAACAATGTAACTATTTATCATGCAGTCACTCTCGGGGGCATTTCTCCAAGTATAGATAGCGAAAGACAAAGACATGAAAAAAGACATCCAACTATAGGAGATGATGTAGTAATTGGATCAGGCGCGCAAATAATTGGTCCAGTTAAAGTTGGTAATGGATCTAGAATTGCTGCAAACGCAGTTGTAGTTAAGAACGTCCCAGAAAATACTACAATGGTAGGGGTGCCTGCAAAAGCAGTAAAAAGTGAAAATCAAGGAAATTTTAGACCCTATGGAGTTGATCAACAAGTAAAAGATGAGTAAAAAAAATTGGGATCCTAATTTAACTCCAGAGCAAAATTATATTTTGAAACAAGAGGGAACTGAACCTCCAGGCTCAAGTATTCTTAATAATGAAAAAAGAGAAGGCAGTTATCATTGTGTAGGCTGTGGGACAAAACTTTTTGAATCAACTACTAAATATGAAAGTGGTTCAGGTTGGCCATCGTTTTTTGAATCTATTCCAAATGTCTTCGAGAAAAAAACAGATATGCACATTGGTTATAAAAGAACAGAATATCATTGCAAAAAATGTGGTGGGCACCATGGTCACATTTTTGATGATGGTCCAAAACCCACAGGAAAACGATACTGCAATAATGGAGCGTGTTTAGTATTTAAACCTAAAAGTTGAAAAGTTATACACGCACCTTATAAGTGTTTTGAATACAACCAAGCAAAATAATAGAATTTATTTGCCATGTCCACTAGACCTAGGCAACATAAATTTGTTAAACTTTCTTTTCATCCACCATGATAAGAAATAATGTTCCCCACATCTTTTTTCTAACATTTCTATTTTTAATTTTAAATATTTCTTATGCTCTAGCTGACTGGCAACCGGCAAAAGAAGGTAATAAAATTATTCTAATTAGACACTCAATAGCCCCAGGGAGTGGAGATCCTCCTGGCTTTCAGGTCAAAGATTGCAAGACTCAAAGAAATCTTAGTAAGGAAGGAATAGATCAATCAAAAAAAATTGGAAAATTATTTAAAATAAACCAAATTAAAATTGATCAAGTCTTAAGCAGTCAATGGTGCAGATGTAAAGACACTGCTAAATATGCATTTAGAAATTATAAAGAATTTTCAGCACTCAATTCTACTTTCCAGCCTCCCCATGATAAAAACGCAAAGAAACAAATTAAAGTATTGAGAGATTACATCCAAAAATGGAATGGGAGCGGGGGCAACTTAGTATTAGTAACTCATTATGTAATAATAACCTCAATAACAGACGTAGTGCCAAGATCTGGTGAAATTATAATCATAGATAAAAATTTTAATACTCTTTCAACTATTTTAACTAATTAGAAAAAAAAATAGTATACAAAAATTGCAATAATTAAATATTCAACAGATGTTTTAATTATCATTAAATATTTTTTGTCACTAAATTTTGAATTTATATAAAGACTAATTCTTGCAAATGCTAAGTGAACTAGAATTATACTCACTATAATTCCAAGCAATGTTTGATAAAATGAGAAATTCTTGACCCCATAATAACATGCAGCAATAAATGTAAACCAAGAGATGTTAGAAACAAATAATGTAATTAATAAACCCGATCCTTTTTTAAAAATATTTTGGGATTTAATAAAGCTATAAGACCACAAAAGAGTAAATAAAAAACCAATATATTTAATTATCATGAGCCAATATTGTAATTGCGAGAGATATCAAAGGCAAATATAAAGAGTGTATGATTATTAAGCTAGCTTTTGCTTTTGGCGCTGGGTTTATAAGTTTTTTGACACCTTGTGTATTACCAATTATCCCAGGTTATATATCTTATATAACTGGTAAAAATTTAACTGAAATAGATCAGGATAAAAAAATTGTCTTGTACAAAACAATTTTATTTTCTTTAGGTTTTTCTTTAGTGTTCATAACTCTTGGTGCTACGGCATCTGCAGTAGGGAATATATTATTATTTTTATCCAATGAATTAAGAATTGCAGCTGGAATAATAATTATTTTATTTTCTTTACAAATGTTAGGTTTTATTAATTTCCAATTTTTAAATCAAGAAAAGCGTATCGATACAAAAGGATATAAAGATAATTATATATTTCCTTTTGTTGTGGGAGCAGCTTTTGCTTTTGGTTGGACTCCATGTATTGGTCCAATTTTAGGATCTATTTTAGCTTTATCAGCCACTGACGCATCAATAAGCAAAGGAATTCTTTTACTTTCTTTTTATTCTTTAGGATTAGCAATTCCTTTTATTTTATCTGGTTATTATATGAATAGTTTTTTAATTTCTAAAAAGGGATTTGGTAAATACTACAATAGAATTACTAAAACAGGTGGGGTAATTCTATTATTCACAGGAATTTTAATCACCACTAATCAAATTCAAGTTATCAGTTATTATATTTTGACAACGTTTCCTTTCCTTACTAGTCTGGGTTAATGAGCGATATAACTGTTCTCGGAATATTTGTAGCAGATATAAGTTTTTCAGGAAATAAACTTCCAAGCATGGGAGAAACAATACTTGGTGATAGTTACAATGTAGGACCGGGTGGAAAAGGATGTAATCAAGCTATAGCAATCTCAAGGTTAGGTGGAAAAGTAAAATTTATTTCTAAGTTAGGCGATGATGATTATGGAAAACTTGCAATTAATAAACTTAAAAAAGATAATATTGATACATCAAATATTATCATTTCTAATAAGCACAAAACTGGAGTTGCGGGTATTCATGTAGATAGAAATACTGGTAAAAATGCAATTACAGTTGTAAGAGGTGCCCCCTCAAGCTTAACCACAAAGGAAGTTGACACCAGTTTATTTAAACAGTCAAAAATATTCTTAACCCAATTAGAAATTCCAATAGAAGTTACTTTGCACTGCTTAAAAGCTGCAAAAAAATATGGCTTGATAAATATATTAAATCCTGCTCCAGCATGTGAACTAAGTAATGATTTTTTTAAGTTGGTTGACTATTTTACACCTAATGAAACTGAAGCGGAGTTTTATACTGGGGTTAAGATTAATAATGAAAATGATGCTAAAGTTAGTGCAAAAAAACTAATAGAGATGGGAATTAAAAAGGTAATAATTACTTTAGGTGAAAAAGGATTGCTTTACTCAGATGGCAAGGAGGAAATTTACATGAAAGCTACTGCAGATAAAGCAGTTGATACTACGGGCGCAGGAGATGCTTTTAATGGAGGATTCTCCTTTGCATTATTAAAAGGAAAAAAAATAAAAGAATGTTTGGAAATAGCAAATAAAGTAGCCGGCCTTTCAACTACAAAATTAGGAGCAGGTGACTCAATGCCAATTCTTAAAGATATTAATTTGACGGTTTAAAAATTAAGCAAAGGCCATTGTTGCAAAATCTTTTTCCGGTCGTTTTTGGCCCATCATTAAAAACATGACCATGATGAACTCCACACTTAGCGCAATGATATTCAGTTCTTACCATTCCAAATTTACGATCAACTTTTGTTTTAAAAGCTCCCGGTAAAGCTTCAGAAAATGAGGGCCAACCAGTTCCACTATCAAATTTTGAAGTTGAAGCAAAAAGTTTTGCCCCGCAATTAGCACAATGATAAAAGCCTTTTCTTTTCTCATTATTAAGTTCACTTGAAAAAGGTCTTTCTGTCCCTTCATTGAACATTATGTTTTTTTGTTCGTCAGTTAAGGCTTCATTAAAAAGTTTTTTCGTTGCTGCTTTAATAAGGTTATAGGGTAAAAATAAAGTTGAAATTAATGACAATCCTAAGATCTTTAAAAAACTTCTTCGCATTATGAGTTTAAAATTTTATCTAATTCACCAGTTCTATTAGCCTCTTGGAGTTTATCGTTACCTCCAATGTAACGATCACCAACAAATATTTGAGGAATAGTTCTTGCTCCATTAGTTCTTTGTAGCATTTCTTTTGCTTTAGCTGGATCTTTCCAAATATCTAATTCTTCAACCTCAATATTTTTTGATTTCAATAAAGCTTTTGCAGCTTCACAAAATGAGCAAGGATTTCCAGTGTACATTGTGACTTTTTTCATAATTAATATATATCAGTAATTTTAATTTTTTCCCTGAGTTTTTTTCGCCCAAGTTTAAATTTTTTTCTATGTTTAATACTTGTGTTATGAACTCTTTTTCTCCAAAGCCTAAAAGAACCTGGTCTTAACGTCTTTCTCATTAATTTTATTACATCTGACTCCGTCTTTCCAGTTTTTTCTCTTATCTCTTCAAACGTAATACGATCAGCCCAAGCTGCCCATATAACCCAATTATCATCTTTTTCTTTTGGTTCTGGATTTTTAACTTTTGTTTGAGGAATTAAACTTCTTTTTTTCATCAGTTTCTATATAATCGCTTTTATTATGTTTCCAACTGATTTTTTTATTTTTTTACAAATAATTTTATTTTTGTTCATTACTCCAGGTCCACCGCGTGTTGTAATTGTCTCTCATACTTTAAACTATGGAATTAACAAGTCTATTTGGACAGCATTTGGAGATATATCAGCAAATTTATGCCAAGGAATTCTTGTAGTTTTTTTTATTGGAACCTTTTTAAGCGACAATCCAGATATTCTACAAGCGTTAAAATGGGCTGGAATTTTATACATTGTTTACTTAGCTTATGACACTTACACCTCAAGGATTAAAATAATTAATTCAAAAAATAAAAATTTAAAGTCAAATTTTTCTTTTTACAGAGACGGGTTTTTGGTTGCTGGATTAAGTCCAAAATCAATAATATTTTTTGGAACCATTTTTACTTCTTTTATAGATTTTACCTCTAATTACACTGTTCAATTTTTTATATTAATAATTACATATATATCTTTAGATTTTTTAACTTTAATGATTTATGCTTTTGCAGCGGATAGAGTTTCCATATGGCTTAAAGATAACCCAAAGGTTTTAAATACAATCTCTGCGTGTGTATTGATACTTATTGCAATATATGTCGCGGCCTCTCAAAACTATTAATTAATTCTTAAGGTTGTCTTCGTCGGCATTTCTTGCTTAAATATTTAAAATTAATTAATTAATTAACAAAGGGGAACTAATGAATAAACTAGTAAAACTATTTACTATATTTATTTCAGCTATAACTTTAACAATAGCATCTATCTCATCTTCTTTTGCAAAAGTTGAAGGTGAATATATTGTTTTAGGTTCTGCAATATCTCTTACGGGAAAATACTCTTCTAATGGAGTACACACTCAAAACGGTTACAACATGGCCGTTGAAAGAATCAACAAAATGGGTGGTGTAAACGTTGGTGGAAAATCATATAAATTTGAAATCATTTATTATGATGATGAGTCAAATCCTAAAAGAGCTGCTCAGTTAGCTGAAAGATTAATCAAACAAGACGGCGTTCATTACATGCTTGGACCATACAGTTCAGGTTTAACGAAAGCCATTGCACCAGTAACCGAGAAATATAAAATTCCTATGGTTGAAGCGAACGGTGCATCAAGATCTTTATTTACAAAAGGATACAAATATTTGTTTGCGGTGTTATCACCGGCTAACCAATACCTTGAAGTAGCTATTGATCTAGCGGTAGAAAAAAATGGTGGAAAGCCAGTACGAATTGCACAAGCATTTGAACAAGATGCTTTCTCACAAGACGTGAGATTAGGTATCTTAGATGCTGCAAAAAGAACTGGATCTGAAATCATTATCGATGACAAACTACCTAAAGAATTAAATGATATGGCGGCAACATTGGCAAAAGTTAAAGCAACTAAGCCGGATGTTCTTGTTGTATCAGGTCACACAAAAGGCGCATTAACTGCAATCAGACAAATATCTGAGATGAAAGTTGATGTCCCTATGTTAGCGATGACACATTGTGATGCTGCAAAACTTTCTAAACAACATGGAAAGAATTCAGAATATGCACTATGTGCTTCTCAGTGGCACAAAAACTTAAGCTACAAAGATAAGTTTTTTGGTGGTGGAAAAAAGTATGACAGAGACTTTAAAAAAGAATTTGGTTATGCTCCGCCTTACCAATCAGCTGAATCATCTGCAGCTTTGCTAGTATTTAAAGATGCGTTCGAAAGAGCAAATTCTTTTGATAGAGATAAAGTAAGAGATGCTTTGAAAACTACTGACATGCAAACTTTCTATGGAAATATTAAATTTGGTCCCGGCGGTCAAAACGTTGCTAAACCAATGATCTTGTTCCAAGTTAGATGTAAAGGTGATACGTGTGAGAATAAAGTTGTTGCTCCAACAAAATGGGCTTCAGACAAGTTCTACCATCCAATACCTAAGTGGTCAGAAAGAAGTTAATAACTTCTGAATAATTTGATTAGCCCCTGGTTTTCCAGGGGCTTTTCTTTTATAAATAATTCTCTTTTATGGATTTATTAATATTTCAGGCACCAATCTTAATGGTCCAAGCTTCCTTGGATGGAATTCTTCTTGGAATTTTATTTGCTTTAATAGCTTACGGTATGGCTCTTCAGTGGGGAGTGATGAACATAATTAATATTGCACAGGGTGATTTAGTAATTCTTGGTGGTTATATTGCATACACCATGTATCTTGTTGGAATTCATCCAGCTTGGGGAGTGATTGTTTCTCCAATTATAATGTATTTTGTTGGCTGGGCACTTTATAAGTTAGTAATTAATAAAGTTGTAGATCGAGATTTATTTATTTCAATTTTAGCAACTTTTGGCATCGCAATTGTATTTCAACAGTTAATGAATTTTGTTTTTGGAGCAGACGTTGTTGTTGCTCAGTCAGAGTATGGAACAACAATGTTATTTGATAATTCAGTAACTCTTCCAAATTCTAAAATATTCGCTGCTTTTATAAGTGTTATATATGCAATTGGTTTAGTTATATATATGAGAAGATCTAGGCTCGGACGAGCAATAAGAGCTACTGCTCAAAACGCAAGAGCAGCAAAAATTTTAGGCGTAGATACTGAAAAAGTTTATGCTGCAACTTTTGGTATTAACGCTGCATTATGTGGTATTGCAGGAGCTTTAATTTCAATTACTCTTACCCTTCATCCTTACGTAGGGCTTCCTTATACAGTAAGATCTTTCATGATAGTTATTGTTGCAGGTCTTGGAAATTTACCAGCGGTAGCATTGTCGGGAATGGGATTAGGACTTTTTGAAGAATTTGCAGATTATATTTTAGGAACAGAATTCAGAATTGGTGCAGTATTTATGCTGCTTGTTTTCATATTAGTTTATAGAAGATTTAAACTTTCTAAGAAAAGGGAGTATTTAAAATAAATGAATACTGTAAAACAGAAAGATTTAATTTTATATTCAGGCCTAATAATTTTAGGTTTAGCAGCGCCTTTTTTATTCTCCGCTTTTAAAGTTCAGCTTACATATCTTTGTGTCTTGATCGTTCTAGCGATGACTTGGAATTTACAAGGTGGAGAGATGGGCTATAATTCTTTTGGAAATATTCTTTTCTATGGTCTTGGAATGTACTTAACTGCATCAGTTCAAGTGGGTATGTTTTTTCCATTAGCAGAATGGACAGAAAGTGGTGGAGAAAAAACGTTTGTACATACTACAGCGCAATATTTTCAAGGAATAGGCGTTGGGTTATTAGTTGCAGCTATAGTTCCTACCATTGTTGCTGGGGCAATTGGTTATGCTATTTTAGGTTTAAGAGGCCATTACTTTGCGATTTGTACTTTAGGTTTAGGAATTGCAGCAGGTGAAATCGCCGGAGGGATAGAAATTATCGGGGCAGGTCAAGGATTCACAACACCACCTTTTCCATCAGAAATAGTTGATCCTGAAGCAAGAGGACAATTTTTCTACTTCTTAAGTTTTTTAGTATTAGTTTTAGCATTTGTTTTTGTTAAATATATTTATGGCTCTAGATTTAGATTAATTCTAAATGCAATAAGAGATAATGAAGATAAAGCAGAAGCAATGGGTATTCAAACGATGAAATATAAAATTGTTGGTTGGATGTGCTCTGCATTTTTCTGTGGTCTTGCTGGAGGAATTATGGGTGGACTAATTGGATATATAGACTCAACAGATGTTGCATTTGATGGAAGAGAGATGGGAGTATTCATGGTTCTAATGGCAATACTTGGTGGAAAAGGAACTTTGTGGGGACCAATTATTGGTGCAACTCTATTCCATTTCTTCAAAGAGGGTCTTTGGACTTTTATATTGGGTTGGCAATATGTTGCGTTAGGAGTTTTAATTGTTGTGATCGTAGTTTATTTCCCAGAAGGATTGATGGGTTGGTTAAGAGAAAAATACCCTGATAGATTTGGTGAAGTAATTGATGAAAAAGATCGTAAAGCACAGGTGGAAATAAAATGAGTATTTTAGAAGTTAAAAGCGTAAGTAAATCTTTCGGCGGTGTGCAAGCCAATGTAGACATTTCTGTTGCGGTAGAGCAAGGGTCAATTGTTGGTCTAATAGGACCTAATGGTTCAGGTAAGACTACTTTATTTAATTCTATTGTAGGAACACATCCAATAGACAAAGGATCTATAGTTTTCAATAACACAGAGGTATCAGAAATGCCTGTACCAGCAGTAGCCAAACTTGGTTTGTTAAGAACTTTTCAACAAACAAGAATTTATTCAAAACTTAATTGTGTAGAAAACATGCTTATAAGTCATAAGGCTAGTGACTCCGGATTTATTTTCGCAAAAGTACCTGCTGAACTTACGGAGAAAGCAGAAACTCTTTTAAACTTTGTAGGTCTTTATCAAAAAAGAAATTTGAGAGCAGGAGACCTATCATTTGGACAACAAAAATTACTTGAATTAGCAATGGCCTTAATGAATGAACCTAAAATGCTTTTATTAGACGAGCCCACAGCTGGAATTAACCCAACTTTAATTAATGGGATAATAGATAGGTTAATCACAATAAATAAAGATTATGGAATAACTTTATTAGTTATAGAGCATAATATGAAAGTGATTATGAGTTTAGCGCAAAGAATATTCTGTTTAGCTCATGGAAAAATGTTAGCAGAGGGATCACCTGATCAAATTAAAAATGATAAGCGAGTAGTTGATGCTTATTTAGGAGCTCAATAATGGCAAATCAATATGATGTTTTAGGTAAAGCGCCTGGTTTAGAAGACCTTAATAAACTTTCACCAAACGATGTTCATCTAACTATCAGAGGTTTAAACGCTGGTTATGGAAAAATGGAAATCCTTCACAACTTTGATTTAACCGTCAGTAAAGCCCAGTCATTATGTTTAATAGGACCGAATGGAGCAGGGAAATCTACAATACTTCACTCTATTTATGGCTTTACAAATATTTTTGATGGAAAAATTGAATTAGAAGGCGATGAAATTACAAAATTAACTCCTGCACAAAAATTAAGCAAAGTTGGTATAGCTTACATCTTGCAAGACAATTCAGTATTTCCTGATATGACAGTTGAGGAAAATCTTTTAATGGGCGGTTATATTAAAGATAAACAGGACGAAGCTTATGAGGAAGCTGAAAGAATTTTTCAAAAATATGAAAGATTAAGAAATAGAAGAAATCAACCTGCAAAAGTTTTATCAGGGGGCGAGAGAAGATTGTTAGAAATCTCTAGAGCTTTAGTTATGAAACCTTCAGTATTATTAGTAGACGAGCCGTCAATCGGATTGGAACCTAAATACATTAATATGGTTTTTGAAATTTTAGATGACCTTCAAAAAGCTGAGAAGAAAACAATTATACTTGTAGAGCAGAACGCAAAAAAAGGTTTAGAATTTGCTGATATTGGATACGTTTTAGTTTCAGGTCAAACTGCCATTGCAGGAAAAGGTGACGATTTACTAAAGAATCCAGACGTAGGAAGATTATTCCTTGGTGGATGATAAATTTAAAAATATTTCTAAAAGGTTTAAAATCATTACAAGGTTCTAAAAGTCCAGCTATTCCATTGGCGGCATGTTTTGTTGCATTAGGTGCTTTATTAAAAGATGCTGGTTTTAATTTACAACAAAGTGCTGCCTCAAGTTTATTTACTTATGCATTACCTGGTCAATTAGTAATGGCGGAGTCCTTACTAGTTGGTGCCTCAATAGTGAATATATTTATAGCGGTGTGGTTAGTAAACTTTAGACTTTATCCAATGACAGTTTCTTTATTTCCATTACTAGAACACAAAACCCAACCGAAATGGAAATATTATTTATCATGTCATTTCTTAGCAGTGACATCTTGGTTGATTGCTAAAGATGGTTATAAAAAGATCGATAAAAAACACAGAATAGATTTTTGGATTGGAATAGGTATTGGAACTTGGTCAACTGCAATTTTAATGACAGTATTAGGTTATCTTTCGGCTGATTATTTAAATAAGGATATGCTGATTGGTTTAGCAATTGTTAACCCAGTTTATTTCTTTTGTATGATGATTGGTGCAATGAAAAACTTGAGCATATCCATTGCAGTTATTGGAGGAACAATATTGGGTCCTCTAATTTATTTGGCTTCAACAGAGTGGGCCTTATTGTTTGCAGGCTTAATTGGCGGAACAGTCGCTTTTTTATTTGGAGAAAAAAATGGCAAGTAGTCAAATAATAATTCTAGCAATTATAGCCACTTCGCTTGCAACATTTATCTCTCGTTTTATGGGTGCTCTAACTTCAGAAAAAGTAAGTGTTAAATCTAAAATATTTGGGTGGTTTAATTGTGTTGCCTATTCAACTTTAGCAGCATTATTAGGAAGAATGATTATATTTCCCGCAGGAGTGCTTGCCGAGTCATATCTTTTTATAAGAGTAGCGGTATTAGTAATTTGTATCATTATTTTTATCGTAACTAAAAAAAATCTAGTAGTTCCAACAATAGTTTCTGCTATACTTTTATCTGTTTTAACAAGTGTATGAGTTTAGATATTAAAGATCACAATAAGTCCAAAAGAGTAAAAGTTATAGGACTAAAAGAAAGTAGCTTAGATAAGCTTATATTCCCTTTTAAAAAACATACTATTACTTCATTAGAGTACAAACCTTTTTCAAGATTTACTTTAGCTAAAAGTTTAGACGAGGTTTTCGAAGGTAAACTTAGCAAATCTTTAATTAAGATATTGAATGATAGAGATTCCGGCACAGCTATAATTGAGCCTGAAATCAATAATAAAAAATTTGATAAAGATTTCCTAGTAAAACTTTCAACAGGACTAGCATACTTAGTTGGCAATCCTAATTTTGACTCAATGACAGGTAAATATTATGCAAGATTTTATGTAAAGCATCAAGATAGTAGCGACTCCTATTTGAGAAAAGCTTATACCAATTTAGATCTACATACTGACGGCACATATGTGAAAGAAAAAACAGATTGGTTAATTATGACTAAAATGGAAGAACAAGGAGTTTCTGGCGGTGAAAGTGTTATTCTCCATTTAGATGATTGGGAGCATTTAGAAGAATTGAGCAATCATCCTGTAGGACAGCAAAATTTTACTTGGGGATCACCTAAAAGTAAAAATATAGATTATAAAGTAGAACACCCTGTATTTATAAAAGACAAAAACGGCAAACCTACAATATCTTACATAGACCAATTTCCAGAGCCAAAGAATATGGAGCAAGGATTATTTTTACAGAGACTCTCAGATTGCTTAGAAGAAAGTAAAAACAAGGTGGAATTTCCATTACCAGTTGGATCTACAATATTTTCTAACAATTATTTTTGGCTTCATGGAAGAAAGTCATTTAAAGAAAACACCAATTTAAGCAGAGAATTGCTTAGAATAAGAGGAACTTTTTTCAATTAAGAATAGTTGACTCTAGCTAATCATTCATTTTTAATAAGACTTTAATTAATTAATTAACAGGAGAGAAAAATGTTTAATAATTTGAAAAAATTAATTAGCTTAGTTTTTGCTACTGTTCTTTTAACTTCAATCTCATCAACTAGTTTTGCAATCGATAAGTTACACTTCATTATCGGTGGTGGTGCTGGTGGTGGTTGGGATGGAACTGCTAGAGGAACTGGTGAAGCTTTAACTAAAGCTGGTTTTCTAAAAAGTGCTTCATTTGAAAATATGTCAGGTGGTGGTGGAGGAAAAGCTCTATCTTACATAATTAATTCTAAGCCCGAGGGAACTGTATTGGTGCAATCAACACCTTTAGTATTAAGATCAATCACTAGACACAAAGGTTACGTCAAAGGATCTGGTGTATTATCTTACAAAGATGTTAAACCAATAGCAGGTGTAATAGGTGACTACGGTGCAATCGCAGTTGCTAAAAACTCACCATATAAAAACTTTAAAGATGTAGTGGATGCTTACAAAAAAGATCCTAAGTCAATTAAAATGGCTGGTGGATCAGTAAGAGGAAGCATGGACCATTTAATTGGTGCACTTGCATTTCAAGAAGCTGGCGCAAACCCTAACAACGTAGTGTACATACCTTACGATGCTGGTGGTAAAGCTTTAGCAGGACTTTTATCTGGAGAAACTCAAATTCTTTCAACTGGTTTGGGAGAAGTAATGGGTGCTAGAGACCAAGTAAGAATAATTGGTATTACTGCCCCTGAAAGAGTTGGTGATGCTCCAGAAGTTCCAACTTTGAAGGAACAAGGTTACGATGTTCAGTTTGTTAACTGGAGAGGTTTCTTTGCTCCTAAGAGTATGTCGAGTGGAGATGTAAAGAAGATCGCTAAAATGTTAGGCGATGTTCAAAAAACTCCAGAATGGGAAACAGTTAGAAAAAGAAATGCTTGGGTTAATATTTACAATCCAGGTAGAAAATTTGACAGTTTCTTAAAAAGTCAAACAAAAGAAATGACAAAGTTAATGAAAAAACTAGGTGTTATCTAGTTAATTAACTTATTGGAAGAGCAGTGAAAATAAATTCAGTAAAAATTATTTCGCTGCTCTTCTTTGTTTTATCAGCATTTTATTTATATACGGCGTATCAAATACAAGTTTTCGCTTTTGATGAAAACTCCGCTTTTAATGCGAAAACTTTTCCAATTTATTTAGGTTATGCAGGAATGTTTTTCGCTGGTTTAAAAATAGTTTTACCAGATCGTAAACCCATAGAAGTTGACCCAACACATTTAGAATTTAAAAAGACAATTTTATTAGTAACAACTATGATTATTTATGGAGCAACTATACTCAAAGTAGGTTTCTTTTTATCAACTTCGTTATTTTTAGTTTTCTCATATTATTTTTTAGGAGAGAGAAGATGGAAATATATTCTAATTTTTTCTTTTCCATTTGTCGCAATTTTTATGTACCTATTGCATGGTCTACTGGCTGTTTACCTTAGAGATCCCTTATTAAAATATATAGGAATAATGGGATGATCGAAGGAATTTTAATTGGATTAAAAACTGCTTTATCTTTTCAAAACCTTTTAATGGTAATGATAGGATGTTTTGCAGGAACTATTATTGGAATGCTTCCAGGCTTAGGTCCAATGACTGCGATCGCTTTAATGATCCCAATTACTTATGGTTTTGATCCTGCCACAGGTTTAATTTTGATGGCTGGAGTTTATTATGGAGCAGTATTTGGAGGCTCAACTTCTTCAATCTTAATTAATGCACCAGGTGTTCCAGGTACAGTAGCAACATCATTTGATGGCTATCCTATGGCACAACAAGGTAAAGCAGGTAAAGCATTAGCAATAGCCGCTTATAGTTCTTTTGCAGGAGGAACAATAGCTGCAATTTTTTTATTAATTGCTGCACCAAGCTTATCAAAGGTGAGCCTATCATTTAGATCACCAGATTATTTCGGATTAATGATTCTTGGTTTAACCGCTGTATCTGCATTTTCATCTAAAGGAAATTTTTTAAAAGCAATGATGATGTGTGTTTTTGGATTAATGCTAGCATCAGTAGGTCAAGATACCTTATCGGACATTCCAAGATTTACATTTAATACCATGAATTTATCTGATGGAATTAGTTTCGTTTTAGTCGTTATGGCTACTTTTGCTATGAGTGAAGCGCTGACTATTATAATTAAAGGCAGCGATCCGACTAAAGCTGCTAAACAAATATCTTTGACTGATTTAGGCTCTATCAAAATAAATAAAGAAGAAACAAAACAAATGGCCAAAACTATTCCTAGATCATCTGTTTTAGGATTTATAGTTGGAGTTCTACCTGGAGCAGGGGCAACTATTGCTTCTTTTTTAGCTTATGGAATGGAAAGAAATTTTGTAAATAAAGAAGAAAAGGAAAAGTTTGGCAAAGGAAGTGTACAAGGCTTGTCCGCTCCTGAAACAGCAAATAATGCTGCTTGCTCAGGAGCTTTTGTACCTTTATTAACTTTGGGCATCCCTGGAAGTGGAACCACAGCTGTAATGTTGGGAGCCTTGTTAGGTTTTGGTATACAGCCAGGTCCAAGACTTTACGAAACAAACCCGGAAATTTTTTGGTCAGTTATTATGTCAATGTACATCGGGATGGTAGTTTTGCTAATACTTAACCTTCCTTTAATTCCTTACATAGCAAGAATTTTAGCTGTTCCTAGAACATTTTTGATTCCAATGATTCTATTTTTCTCAGTTACAGGCATTTATTTAATGTCATTTAATAATTTTGATATCTTCTTAATGATCGGAATAGCGGTAATTGCTACCATTCTAAGATTATATGATTTCCCCATGCCCCCATTAATACTTGCTTTTGTTTTGGGAGGTTTAATGGAGGAAAATTTGAGAAGATCGCTTTTGATAAGCGATGGATCTTGGTCATTTTTATGGGATAGACCTCTAACACTATGTATTATGATTGTGATTTTTGGTATTATTAGCTGGCAGGGGTATCAAAGCGTAGTAAAAAAGTAGTAGGTGTTGCATTTTTTCAACATAAAAATCCATGTTTTTAGCCATTTTTTAGCCTACAGGTTGAAATTGAAATTAATTACCTCGCTTTTTCTATTTTTTTTATTTATTACAGACTCATTATTAATAATACTAAAAGCATAATATTATGAAAAACTTTATAAAAATAATCACAGGATCAGTATTTTTACTTTGGTCTACTGCTCAAGCCGATATCCAAATTGGGGTTGGTTTGATTGCTGGTCAGACTGATGTATCAGGTACTGAGACAGAGGGAACAGCCGCGGATACTTCTGATAGATCTAAAACTCTAAAAGAAGCTTTTGTTGGTGCTGACGTGTTCGCAGAATACGTTACAGATAGTGGAATGACTTACGGAGTAAGTTTTGTTCCAGTAGATGTTGAGCTAGGAGAAGGTTCAAGAACTGACGTTGCAGCAGTATCAGAAAACGATGCAGGAACTAGAACAGCTTCTGCTGAAGTGACTGATTTAATCACTCTGTACACAAACGTTCCAATGGGATCGAATGGTTGGTACGCTCTATTAGGTTACATGCATACAACAGTAACTACTCAAGAGACACTTAAATCGTCTTCTTACGAGGATGCTACTATTAATGGTTACCAAATAGGTTTAGGCCAAAGAGCTGGAAACTTTAAGTATGAATTAGCATATTCAGACTTTGAAAATATTAAGATAAACGCTACAGGTGGAAACACTAATTCAATATCTGCTGATGCTGATGCATTAACATTAAGAATGTCTTACGGTTTCTAATATAAATATTTATATTAAATTAAAAAAACCCATCTTCAAAGGTGGGTTTTTTTTTGTTCTAAATTAAAGTCTAACGTATTTTTTCTTTTTATCTAAAGCCCATTCTTTTGTGCCATGAATAGCAATGAAGATAAATCCTCCGGCCAAACCTAGATTTTTAAGAAAAGCTATAACTTGCATTTGGTTAGTGAAATCTGAGTGAAATATAATTGCAGTAGCCAGAGTAAAAACAGCTAAAGTAATTGCAGATACTTTGGTTTGATAACCAATTATTATAAAAAGTGGCAAAAGTATTTCTAGTACTATCGTTGGAAATAGAAGAAATCCAGGGACGCCAAAACCCTCCATCCAATTAACAGTGCTATCGAAATTGAAAATTTTATTATAACTAGACAATAAAAAAACTGAGGAGATAAATATTCTTCCAATTAAATCAAAAAAATTAGTCATATAATATTTAATCTTATACGAAAGATAGAGTCAAAAAAAAAATATCTAATTTTGTCTTTTTTCCATTAATTTCAAAATTAAAGGAACTATAAACAATATCAACAATAATCGTATAATGTGATGAAAAGAAACAAATTCTGGATCGAGATCAAAAAAGATAGCAATAACTGCAACTTCATAAATTCCTCCAGGACAGTATGAGAGTAGTAAAGTAAAAAAATTTTTATCAATAAATAATCCAGCTACAAAAGCTGCAATAAGACCCAAGATGACGAGTAAAAGAGTTGCAACAAAGCTATGTAAGGCATTACGCGCTATTTCTCCAAAAGTCTTATCGGCAAATCTACATCCAACGGAAGCACCAAGTATTAGCAAACAATAGTCGATTATATCTGGGGGTAATTTATATGTAGCCAATTCAGATATTTGAAAAAATCCACTCGCAAACAAAGTTCCAGCAAGCAAAGCTGCAGGTATTTTAAGTTTATCAAAAAAAAGAATTAAAATTACTGAAGACATAATCAATATTATTAAATGATAGATATTTTGATCATCTACCATTTCATTGACAATCTTGAAATTATCCACCTCATAAAAACTATTAACTATGAAAGGAAAAACAGTAATAATAATTATTAATCTTATTAAATGAGAAGTAGCAACTTGGCTTAGATCAGACTTCTCGTCTTCCGCCAAAATCATCAAAGGACCTAAAGCTCCAGGAGCAGCAGAAAAAATTGAAGTTTTTCTGTCATAATTTGAAAACTTTTGAAGATATTTTGAAACTATTAATACACTTAAAATAATATAAATTAGCATTATTAAGGAAGTCCATGCCCATTGATGAATTTGAGAAAACAGACTTTTATCGATGTAATTGCCAATATAAAGACCCAATAATATTAAAGTAGATGATAAAATTAATCTTGGCATTTTAGTTTTAAAACCAGTTAAAGATGCTAAAGATGTAATTAACATTGGACCTAAAAACCAAGCCAGAGGCACATTAAAAAATTCGGCAACTATCGCGCTTGGAACAGATAAAGCCAAAACTAATGCAAATTCTCTAGAGAATATTAGTTTAAAATTTTCTTTATTAAAGGGTATAGCTTGGTTATTCTGCATAATTCATGAATTTAGGTTTTTTAGGAACTGGCCATATTGCATCTTCAGTTGTTGAAGGTATCTTTAAATCAAAATTAAAAATTAAAAAAATTTACCTTTCTCCTCGTAATAAAATAATAGCAAAAAAATTGACTAAAAGGTTTAAAAAAATATCTATTTCAAAGAATAATCAACAATTAATAGACAATTCAAATTGGATTTTTTTGTCGATAACACCAAAAGTTGGACATAAAATATTAAAAAAACTAAAATTTAAAAAAGATAAAAAAATAATAAGTTTTGTTTCAACGATTAACTATAAAGATTTAAAAAGATACACAAAAAATAAAAATATTTCACGGGTAATACCCCTTCCATTTATTGGAATAAAAAAAGGACCTATAGTAATTTTTAGTTCAGATAAAAAATTAAAAAATTTTTTCAAACATTTAGGTAAAGTTTTTGAAGTAAAAAATGAAAAAGTATCAAAAGCCTTTTGGTCGACTTCTTCATTTATGGCTCCATATTATAATCTATTATTTACAACTAGTAACTGGCTAACTGCCAAGGGAGTAAAAAGACAAGAAGCAGAAAATTATACAAGAGAACTATTTTTAGCTTTATCAGAAGACTCTATTAATAAAAAAAGATTACCTTTAAATAAACTTGTTTCTAATTCTCAAACACCAGGCGGGACTAATGCATTTGTGCTTGGGAAACTTAAAAAAGATAAATTTTATAAAATTCAAATGAAAGCATTAAATAGTATATTTAAAAAATTTTAAAAAAAGGAAAATAAATGGAAATTTCGTATGAAGATTTTAAAAAAATTATAATAAAAGTTGGCAAGGTTATAGAGGTTAAAAAAAACGAAAAAGCTAGAAAGCCATCATTAGTCGTTAAGGTAGATTTTGGAAAAAATATTGGTATAAAACAATCCTCTGCCCAAATTACTGATTATTACAACGCAGAAAATCTAGTTGGTAAACAAGTTATTGGTGTTTGTAATTTTCCAATTAAAAATATCGCAGGAATTAATTCCGAAGTGTTAATTTTAGGTGCTATAGAAAAAGATGGAAAAGTTGTTCTGGTTCATCCTTCTAAGGAAACAGAAAATGGATTAGATATCGCTTAAAATGTCATCTCAATTAATTTCATTATTGCTGTTTGGCATAGCTGCATCTCTTTCTCCAGGTCCAAATAATATAATGACCTCATATACAGCATTTAATTTTGGAATTAGAAAAACTCTACCTACAATGTTGGGAGTTATTATTGGTTGGACTTTGCTTGTAATATTTTTACAAATCGGTTCTGCTATCATTTTTCAAAAATTTGAAATTATTCAAAAAATGATAAGATTTTTTGGATCTATTTATTTGTTATATATGGCCTATAAAATCTCATACTTGTCAATTAGATCAGAAAATATGAGTCCAAAACCGGTAACTTTTCTAAATACCTTCTTTTTTCAATTTATAAATCCAAAAAGTATTATTATCGCTCTTGCAGCAATTTCGATGTTTATTAACCCTAATGAAAATTTTATAAAAGACTCTATTGTTTTGACCATAGTTTTTTTCTTTATGGCTGTCGGAAGTCAAGCTGCCTGGTGTTTAATGGGAAAATATTTGAGAAAATTTGCCACAAGTGATCGTTTTATTCAAAATTTTAACTATACTATGTCTTTTTTACTTATAGTTTGTGTTATTATGTTTTATGTATAGCGCATGAAATTTAACAGTAAAAATTCCTTTAATTCCTTAGATACAATTAATTCATCTGGCAGAGAATATAAAATTTTTAATTTAAAAACTGCAGAAAAAAATGGTTTAGAAGGAATATCCAAACTACCAAAATCACTTAAAGTTTTACTAGAAAACCTTCTAAGATACGAAGATGACACTACCGTTGATAAGAAACAAATTTTTGCTTTAAAAGAATGGCTTAAAAATAAAAAATCGAATACCGAAATAGCCTATAGGCCTGCAAGAACTTTATTACAAGATTATACAGGTATTCCTGCTATTGCAGACCTAGCCGCGATGAGAGATGCTGTAAAAGAAAAAAATAAGGATCCAAATAAAATTAATCCATTATCTACAGTTGATTTAGTAATTGATCACTCAGTTATGGTAGATGAATATGCATCAGGTAAATCATTTAATCAAAACGTTGAAAAAGAATTTTCTAGGAATGGAGAGAGATATGCATTTCTTAAATGGGGTCAAAAAGCTTTTGATAATTTTAGAGTTGTTCCTCCAGGAACAGGGATTTGTCATCAAGTAAATCTTGAATATTTAGCCAAAGTAGTTTGGTCATCAAAAAGTGGAGAAGATCTTTATGCTTATCCAGACACATTAGTTGGAACAGACAGTCACACGACAATGGTTAATGGATTATCAGTTTTAGGGTGGGGTGTTGGCGGAATAGAAGCAGAAGCAGCTATGCTAGGTCAACCTATTTCAATGTTAATTCCAGAAGTTATTGGAGTGGAGCTCAAAGGAAAATTGCTTGAAGGATTAACAGCTACAGACTTAGTGTTAGCAATTGTTGAGATGCTTAGAAAAAAAGGTGTTGTAGGAAAATTTGTAGAATTTTATGGAGAAGGTTTAAAAAATCTTACATTAGCTGATAGAGCTACCATAGCAAACATGGCACCTGAGTACGGTGCAACGTGTGGTTTTTTTCCTGTAGATGAAGAAACTTTGAAATATTTAAAACTTTCTGGCAGAGATAAGGAAACAATAGAACTTGTAGAGAAATATTCAAAGGCACAAGGACTTTGGGCAAGCGAAGGCATAGAGTTCACTGATACTTTGTCTTTAGATATTAGTACCGTAGTTCCAAGTATTTCTGGCCCTAAACGACCACAAGATAAAGTTTTATTAACTGAATCTTCTAACAGTTTTGCCAAAGCTTATAAAGAAAACACAAAGAGAGAAAAACCCATTCAAGCAGATGTTGCTGGTGCTGATTACAAAGTCTCCGATGGAGATATTGTAATAGCAGCTATAACTTCTTGCACTAACACATCAAATCCAAGCGTAATGATTGGTGCGGGATTACTTGCAAAAAAAGCTATTGAAAGAGGTTTAAAAATTAAACCGTGGGTAAAAACTTCCTTGGCTCCTGGTTCTAAAGTAGTTACAGACTATTTAGAAAAAGCAGGTCTAAATACATATTTAGATGAACTTGGATTTAATTTAGTAGGTTACGGTTGCACAACATGTATTGGAAATTCTGGTCCTCTAAATCAGAATATTTCTGATGCGATACATAAAGAAAATTTATATGCAGTTTCTGTTTTATCGGGAAATAGAAATTTTGAAGGAAGAATAAGCCCAGATGTAAAAGCTAATTATCTTGCTTCGCCTCCACTAGTAGTTGCTTTCGCTTTAGCTGGTAACATGAATTTTGATATGTACAAAAATTCTCTTGGTACTGACAAGGAAGGCAAAGAAGTATTTTTAAAAGATATTTGGCCGAGCAATAAAGAAATTGAAGACATTATGTTAAAGTCAATTAATGCAAAAATGTTTATTGATCGCTATTCAAATATTTCAGAAGGACCTAAAGAATGGAGTGCTATTAAAACAGTTGATAGCAGTATTTATAATTGGGAAGATAACTCCACATACGTTAAAAGACCTCCTTTCTTTGATAATTTACCAGATCAACCAGAGGGCTTTAAGCCAATCAAAGACGCAAGATTATTACTTTTACTAGCAGACTCAGTTACCACAGACCATATCTCTCCAGCGGGTAATATAAAAAAAGATAGTCCCACAGGTGATTATTTTATGAAAAACCAAGTTCAACAAAAAGACTTTAATTCTTATGGTGCTAGGCGTGGTAATCACGAAGTTATGATGAGGGGTACATTTGGAAATATTAAAATTAGAAATGAAATGGCACCAGGAACTGAAGGTGGATTTACAACTTTACAGCCAGATGGAAAAGTAATGAGTGTTTATGATGCTGCAATTGAATACAAAAAAAGAGTAAATGATTTAGTTGTTATGGCTGGAAAAGAATATGGCACTGGTTCTTCAAGAGACTGGGCCGCTAAAGGCACAAAACTTTTAGGAATAAAAGCTGTTATAGCAGAGAGCTTTGAGAGAATTCATAGATCAAATCTAATCGGTATGGGTGTCTTACCCCTTCAATTTAAAGATGGTTTTGACAGAAAAAAATTAAAAATCAC
>CACGMG010000007.1 GCA_902574045.1 uncultured Pelagibacteraceae bacterium
GCTGAAGACTTAAGAATGGCCACGCGGCATCTAGGGAGTATAGTTGGCAAAGTAGATGTTGAAGAAATACTAGGATCTATTTTTAAAGACTTCTGTATAGGTAAATAAAATACTACTTGTAATCTTAATTTAGACCGTTACATTCTTATCATGGCAAAACAGAGTTTTGATGTTGTAGTTATAGGAGGTGGTCATGCAGGATGCGAGGCTGCTGCTGCATCCGCTAGAATGGGCGTAAATACTGCACTTTTTACCCATAAAATTGAGACTATAGGGGAAATGTCATGTAATCCTGCTATAGGAGGACTTGGAAAAGGTCATCTTGTCAGAGAAATAGACGCTTTAGACGGTGTTATGGGTGTTGTGGCCGATAAGTCCGGAATTCAATTTAGGCTATTAAACAGAAGTAGAGGTCCTGCAGTTCAAGGTCCTAGAACTCAATCTGATAGAGCCCTTTATAAGAAGCATATGCAAAAAATTTTATTAAATTATAAAAATTTAAAAGTTATAGCAGATCCCGTAGTTAAATTTTTATTTAAGAATAATAAAGTGATAGGTTTTATTTGTGAAAGTGGAAAAGAAGTATCAACTAAAGAATTAATATTGACCACAGGAACCTTTTTAAACGGATTAATTCATATAGGTGAAAAACAAATACCAGCAGGTAGATATGATGAAAAACCATCCACTGGATTGAGTGAACAATTAGCAAAATTTAAAATGGAAATTGGTAGATTAAAAACAGGGACACCGCCCAGACTTGATGGTTCTACAATTAATTATGATGAATTAGAAATGCAGCCAGCCGATGATGAGCATTTTTATTTTTCTTTTTTAACCAATCAAACCGAAAACAAGCAAATTAAATGTGGAATGACATACACAAACAATGATGTTCATAAAATTATAAGCGATAATATTACCAAAAGCGCTATGTACTCTGGGAACATAAGGGGGGTTGGACCAAGATATTGCCCATCAATCGAGGACAAAATCGTAAAATTTAAAGAAAAAGAAAGACATCAAATATTCTTAGAGCCTGAGGGCCTTAATGATAACACCATATATCCTAATGGCATTTCAACATCTCTGCCAGAGGAGGTTCAGCTTAAAATACTGAGTAAAATCAATGGTTTAGAGCAAGTTAGAATGAAAAGGGCAGGATATGCAATTGAGTATGATTACGTAGACCCGCGAGAGTTAAAAGTAACACTCGAAACTAAAAAAATTAGCTCGCTTTTTTTAGCAGGTCAAATTAATGGCACCACTGGATACGAAGAAGCTGCAGCTCAAGGACTTGTAGCAGGAGTAAACGCTGCTCTAAAAGTATTGAAACGGTCAGAATTTATTTTAAATAGATCAGACTCTTATATTGGGGTTATGATTGATGATTTGATAACAAAAGGAGTTTCCGAGCCTTATCGAATGTTTACTTCTAGAGCTGAATATAGATTAACTTTAAGAGCTGATAATGCAGATCAACGATTAACTAATCTAGGTTTAAAAACCGGGTTAGTTTCAACTTTGAGAAAAAAAATATTTAAAGACAAAGAAATGAAATTATATAATTTACGAAATAGTTTAAACGATAATTTTCTTACTCCTAATCAAGCTAAAAAATATTCAATTAAAATTGCAATGGATGGTGTTAAGAGATCTGCTTTTGAGGTAATAGGTCAAAGAAATGTAAATATGGCAAAAATAAGGCAAATATTTCCCAGTTTACCTGCATATAGTGCTGCACTTGAAAAGCAGGTTGAAATCGACGCTCATTATTCAGGTTACTTAAATCGTCAATCAAATGATATAAAAGCTTTTAAGAAAGATGAGGCAGTAATTATTCCAGTTGGCATTGACTATAGTAAAATGAGTGGACTTTCTAATGAGATTCAATTTAAATTAAATAAAGTCATGCCAAAAACACTTGGACAGGCTCTTAGAATAGATGGTGTTACACCCGCAGCTGCTATAATTTTGTTATCGCACATAAAGAAGTTAAAGATTAAAGCTTCGGCTTAATGACAGAACATGATGCAATAAATGTATTAAAAAAGCTGGGTTTTTCAGATATAGCTGTTAAAAAACTGATTAAATTTCACTATTATTTAATAAAATGGAATTCTAAATATAATCTTATTTCTAAAAACAGCGAAAAAGATATTTGGGGAAGACATATCGTCGATTCTGCTCAATTAGTAGGTTTTATTAATCCCTTAAAAGCAAACACTATAGCAGATTTAGGTTCTGGGGCCGGTTTTCCTGGTTTAATTTTAGCTATATTTTTCCAAGATTCTAAATTTCACGTGAAACTTGTAGAGAAATCACCTGTTAAAAGAGCCTTTTTAAATGATATGATCGTAAAATTGGATATAAAAGCAGATATATTAGATAATGTTTATGAGGATGAGGTATCAGCCGATATAATAGTTTGTCGAGCTTTTAAAAAACTTGACAAAATAATGAAAATTTCACGTGAAATATTGAAAAAACCACATAAAATAATGATTTTAAAGGGAAAAGATGCACAGGCTGAAATTAATAACCTACCATTAGATAAGAATTGCAGTTATAAATTAGAAACTAGTATTACAGATAGTAAATCAAAAATATTACTAGTAGAAGTAAAAAAATGAACAACAAATCTATCATCTCAGTAATCAATCAAAAAGGAGGAGTTGGCAAAACTACAACAGTTATCAATTTAGCATCTGCCTTGTCCATTTTGGGTCAAAATAATTTAATCATAGATTTAGACCCTCAAGGAAACGCAACGACAGGTCTTGGAGAATCTAACAACGACGAAGAATGTAATATTTATAATATGTTAATCAAAAAAATTAAATTAGAAGATGCAATAAAAAAAACAAAAATTAAAAATTTAGATATTATCGGATCAAATGTAAATCTCTCTGGATTAGAAGTCGAAACTGCAAATGATTCAGATCGAGCCTTCGTTTTAAAACAAATTCTTAAAGATCAAAAAGATTTGTTGTCAAAATATAATAATATTTTCATAGACTGCCCTCCTTCATTAAGCCTATTAACTATTATGGCACTGGTTGCATCAGATGAATTAATGGTTCCATTGCAAACAGAATTTTTTGCTTTAGAAGGCATAACTCAGCTAGTAAAAACTATAGAACGAATAAAGGTTAATTTAAATCCAGAACTTGAGGTCAAAGGGATTTTACTAACTATGTTTGATAAGAGAAACAAATTATCCACTCAAGTTGATCGAGAGGCCAGAAATTATTTTAAGGAAAAAGTTTACAAAACTGTTATCCCAAGAAATGTAAGACTATCAGAAGCCCCGTCTCACGGATTACCTTGCGTTATATACGATAAGACATGTTCCGGTAGTAAGTCATATTTTAAATTAGCAAAAGAATTCATATCGAATGATGGCTCCAATGTAGAAAGCGCAGCATGAGTATTAATAAAAAAAAAGGACTGGGTAGAGGCTTATCAGCTTTATTTGGAGACCAATCAAAAGAGATTAAAGAAAAAAAAATTTCAGTTTCTAATAGTTTAAAAGCTGAAATAAGCGATCTAACAGCCAATAAATATCAGCCTAGAGTAAGGTTCGATGAATTAAAGTTGCAGGAGTTAGCTAATTCGATCAAAAAAAATGGGATAATCCAACCTATTGCTGTTCGAGAAGAGAAGGGTGATTCCGGCAGATATCAGATAGTTGCAGGAGAAAGAAGGTGGTTAGCAGCTCAAAAGGCCGGACTACATCAAGTGCCTATTATAATATTAGATCTTGATGACAACGAAGCTCTAGAGATTGCCATCGTTGAGAATATACAAAGAGATGATCTTAATACTATAGAGGAGGCTAAAGGATATCAACGGTTAGCAAATGAGTTTGGATATGATCACGAAAAAATTGCTAAATTTATGTCGAAGAGTCGTAGTCATATAAGCAATACACTTCGTCTGTTAACTTTGCCTGAAGATATAATAGGGATGTTACAGGAGGGCACTCTGTCAGCAGGTCAAGCTAGACCTTTAATAGGATTGTCAAATGCCACAAATATTGCAGAAGAAATTGTATCTAAAAATCTCAGTGCTAGAAGTGTTGAGTCATTGGTGAGACTTAAAAAAGGACCTCAAAAATCAGGTCAGGTTAAGATTGATGCTAATACGGTTAATGAGCAAAAAAAAATAATGGAAAATTTAGGTTTGAATGTAACAATTTACAACAAAAAAAATAATTCTGGTAAAATAACAATTGAATACAAAGATTTAGAACAATTTGAATATTTGTCTAATTTACTTAAGGGCAATTAGCAACATTACAAAGATCTACGATTAAATTTTTAATTAACAGATCTTTACGTATTGATGAATTTGATTTTAAATTAATTTCAACATCAAAGGTTTTAATAAGAGCTTTTTGTAGCTTATTTTTATTCCATTTTTTTGATTGTGAAACAATCATAGGCTTGTCTTTCCAAAAGATTGGAGGTTTAAGTGATGGCATTATTAATTCAATACTTAATTTTTTATCAGTTTTTAAATTTTCAATTTCATATAGTTTATTAATTCTCTGATTTATTAAATTTAAATAATAAACATTATTTTCCATCTCAAAAACTGTATCAGCTAAAAGTTTATTGATTGTTACTTTATTACCATTCAAGGCTTCATCTTTGAGTCGATTAAAATCCTCATTTTCGCTTATATTTAGTATAGATTCAATTTTACTCAAATCGATTTTTTTATCTTTAAAACAACTTTGTATTTTATCTATTTCATTATTTACCTTATTTCTATCTAGATTAGTATTTTGTAATATTAAGTTCATTACTTGAGGGCTTAACCCGTTGTAGTCCTTTAGTCTTTTTTCTATTATTTTTCTTATTGAAATTTCATTGTCAGGGTAACACGCTGTAATACCTAGATGATTTGATTTTTCAAAATAAGATCTTATTTTTGATCTTTTATCTAAAGTACCCGAAAAAATATAAATTTTTTCATTATCTATTTTTTCAATTATTTCCTCAATTATATTTAGAATTTTGTCATTTGCCTGTTCTATAAATATTATCTTATTTTTTTCAAACAAAGAATCGTTTAATACTTCATCAATAAGGATATTCTTATTTTTTATTATTTCATCTTGATAATGTCTCAATATATCTAATTTAGGATTATTTTTTTTTATTATTTCCTTAAACTCTTTTTTAAGGCCCTCATTCTCTCCATAAAATAAAAATATTTTATTTTTTAATAAGGGTGAAAAATCTTGTTCAATAATATAACTTTTATAGATCATTTAATTTTAAAACTATTTCATCAAGAATTTTTTCAGATAAACTTTCTACTAAATCATCAACAATTTTTTTTTTCATTGTTTATTGTAGCTGAATAATTATTTCCTGCAGTAAAATCCCCTGTTACAGATTTACTAAAGTTAGCCCTAATATCATCTTTAATCAAAAAAAATTCGACTTTGCTAATTAAAAAAATTTCATATTTTGTGATTTCATTTTTTATATTTTTTTCTTTTATATTCTTAATTTTCTTAGTGTTTAAATTAATTACCACTTGATTTTCGCTAGCTTCTTTTGAATTGATAAGTATATTATTCTTTATTTTGTAGTTAATTCTCATCTCACCAGAAGTTCTAACTTCTTGTATTGAAAAGTTATTATTTTTTGATTTGTCTAAAACTTTAAACCCACAGTTTGTTGTTAGTAAAAAAAACGTTATAAATGAGATAATTATTTTCATTAATTTAATACTATATAATTTATTATTTTATTTTTAATAAATATCGTTTTAGTTATTTTTTTATCAATTATGTACTTCTTAGCTTTTGAGTTTTTTTCAATTAACTGGTAAATTTCTTTTTCATTTACATTCTTTTTAACTGTTAATACATCTCTAGTTTTTCCATTCACTTGTATAACTAAGTTAATTTTAGCATTTTCAAATATTTTATTATTAACCGCAGGCCAAGTATTTGAGTTTTTACAATTTAAGATTGAAAGGCATTCCATAGCTAAGTGTGGTGTAAAAGGGATCATTAACTTCATTAACTTGGTGAATCCATCTAAAAATACCTCGTTACTTATGTTTAAATTTAAAGAGTCTTGAAAGTATTTATATACCTCATAAAATTGAGCAATAGCAACGTTCAGCTGAAAATTATTTATGAACTTATCTATTTTATAAATATAAGTTTCTACATTTAGATTAAATTCTTCTTCACTTTTTTTATTTGGTTTAGCTTGTTTTCTGTTAGAAATTTGAAAATTTAAATTCCAAATTTTCTGCAAAAATTTATTAGATGATGCCACCCCACTGTCTGACCATTGAACGTCTTTATCTGGAGGGCTGTCAGATAATATAAACCACCTTATGGAATCCGCTCCATATTGTCTAATCATGGTCTCAGGATCGATCGTATTTTTCTTTGATTTTGACATCGACTCTGAAGGACCAATTTTAACATTAGTTTTATCCTTTTTCTTAATTGCTTCTTTCGATGATAATTTTTCTATATCTTCAGGATATAACCAATTTCCATCTTTATCTTGGTAAGTTTCATGACAAACCATTCCTTGAGTAAATAAGTTTTTAAAAGGCTCAGTGCACTTAATTTTTTTATTTGATTTGTTAATCGCTTTCATGAAAAATCTCGAATAAAGCAGGTGAAGTATAGCGTGTTCTACACCTCCAATGTATTGATCTACAGGCATCCAATAATTAGCCTTTTTGTCTTCAAAAGATCCCTGCATGAAACTAGGAGAGCAAAAACGAAGAAAATACCAAGATGAGTCAACAAAAGTATCTAAGGTGTCCGTTTCTCTGATTGCAGGTTTACCAGTTTTTTTATGTATTGTGTTTTTCCAATCTGGGTGATTATCCAAAGGATTACCACTTGAATTAAGATCTACTTTATCTGGTAATTTAATAGGTAACTCGTCTTTATCAACTGGGACAACAGAACCATCTTGTAAGTAAATCATTGGAATTGGACATCCCCAATATCTTTGTCTTGAGATACCCCAATCTTTAAGTCTAAATAAAGTTTTTTTTTGACCTATTTTTTTTTTTTCAACTTCTTTAATGATAGCATTTTTTGCTTCAGAAATATTTAGATTATTCAAAAATTTTGAATTTACCATTTTTCCAATACCAGTATAAGCTTCTTTCATTGCATCACTATCTCTGGAATTATCTTTGTCTGCAACTACTCTTATAATAGGTAACTTATATTTTTTAGCAAAATCAAAATCCCTTTGGTCGTGAGCAGGACATCCAAAAATTGCTCCATTTCCGTAGTCCATCAAAACAAAGTTTGCTACATATACAGGCAACTTTTTATCTTTTATAAAAGGATGCAAAGCAAATAACTCAGTTTTAAAACCCAGTTTATCTGCATTAGCTAGTGCTTCCTCAGTAGTTCCAATTTTCGAACACTCGCTCTTAAATTTTTTAAATTTATCTAATTTGTGTAAATCTTTACAGATTTCATGATCTACTGAAACAGCAATAAAACTAGCTCCAAATATAGTGTCAGGTCTTGTAGTAAAAATACTTAACTTTTTTTTAGTATTTTGTATGTTAAAATCTATTTCACATCCAAATGATTTTCCTATCCAATTTTTTTGCATTAATTTAACTTTTTCTGGCCATCCTTTAAGATCCTCAAGATCTTTTAAAAGATCTTCGGCAAATTCAGTAATATTAAAAAACCATTGGGACAATTTCTTTCTTTCAACAACCGCATTGGATCTCCAACCTTTGCCATTAATTACTTGTTCATTGGCCAAAACTGTTTTTTCTACTGGATCCCAATTTACATAAGTTTCTTTTTTAGATACTAAGCCTTGATTATAAAAATCTATAAAAAGCTCTTGTTGATGTTTGTAATAATCTTCACTACAAGTAGAGATTTCTAAATTCCAATCAATAGACAAACCCAACATTTTTAATTGTTTTTTCATAGTTTCAATATTTTTTTCTGTCCATTTTTTTGGATTAAGATTATTTATTCTAGCAGCATTTTCAGCTGGCAAACCAAAGGAGTCCCATCCCATTGGATGTAAAACATTAAATCCTTTCATGTACTTGTATCTGGCTATCACGTCTCCTATTGTATAGTTTCTAACGTGCCCCATATGAATTTTACCTGATGGATAAGGAAACATCTCAAGACAATAAAATTTTTTACCTTTTTTGTTATACAGATTTGATGAAGCAAATTTTTCTTGCCACTTTTTTTCAATTACTTGAAAATTTACTCTTTCCATTTGGATTTATTTCTTTTTTTTGGCTTCTTTTTCTAATAAAGCAGCTTTTCTTAAAATTGCAGTATGTAATTCCTCTTTAATCTTGGTTTTATTTAACAGGTTAACTTTACAATCTAGGTTTGCAGAGCAAGTTTTTTTGTGAACAATTACTTTTAGATTTTCACCTCTTATGTCATTTCCTAAAAATCTAAGTGAAATTTTAATTGACTCTTTGTTACTGCTTGAGTCTGAGTACCAATCCGTGATGATCATACCTCCGGAATAATCAACAGTTATCAAAGGTAAAAAATCTAAGGTTTCCAAGGAAGCTCTCCACATAGGATTAGAAGTGCTAAATTCATAATTAGTGTTTCTGTTTCCTTTTAAAGCTCCTCCTATAGAAATTCCTTTTCCTTGCTCAATATTTTTTCTGGCTTTTTCATCCGGGTCTAGTGGGGCCGTTCTCAAATCTACAGGCTTCCTAATGTTTTTAAGTTTTTCTCCCGCACCACACGAGTTCAATAAGAAAAGAAGAGATAAGAGAATAGTGAAAATTTTGATATTTTTATTTGTGTTCATGCTTGCTTTATGAAAATAACTTAAATTTTGTTATATTAAAAGTTGTGATTTAGCTAAAAAACCATATTTTTAAGGCTTTATTAAGTGTTGTATATATATCACTCTAACTACAAAAACAAACAAGAAATACAGAAAATACAGTAATTATCAGTAAATTACATTATTTATACATCATAAATATAGAAAATATATTTTATTAATAAAATAAATAGGAGAACAAATGAATAAAATCAAACTAATCGTAGCTCTTACAGCTGGTTTATTTGCATTCACATCTGTTAACGCAGGTGAGATGTCAGTAACTGGTTCTATGCATGTTTCGTATCAGTCTGAACAGAATAATGTTACTGGTAACCCGTTAGGTATGAATACAGACTTAACGTTTAGCGGTTCAACAGACACTGATTTCGGTACTGTATCGATGTCATTAGCTACAGACGGTACGTTCGTTGGTGACTCAGGAGCAGACCATACTTATAGCTTAGCTACAGGTTATGGAACGTTCAGTGTTGCTAACAATGGTGACGCTGCAAACGCAGTTGACGATATAACTCCAACAGCATTTGAAGAAGCTAACGGTTCAGGTTCTGGATCATACACTACGGACTTCGGTTCAGGTATGGACGGATCAATGAGTATTGCTTACGCAAATGGAGACATTTTAGGTACAGGAATATCAGTTAAATATTCTTACTACCCACGTCTTGATGGAACAACTAATAATGAAAAAGCTGCTTCAGGTACGCAATCTGCAAACACAGAATCAGCTGAGTCAATTAATGTTGGAATACCATTAGCTGGTATACCAGGAATTGGTTCAACACCTCTAGGTGGAGCAAAAATTACTCTAGGTTATGAGAATTCAGACTCAAGAGTAACAGATGCACAACCTAAACAAGGTGGTACTGTAGCGGTAGTAATGCCTCTAGGTGCTTTAAAAGTTGGTTACCAGAAGAAAGGTTACCAAGCAGTTGGTACTTCTACAGCAGATGCACAAGATGGATTCTTTAAAGATGACATTCTTGGTATAGCATATGCAGTAAATGACGAACTAGCTGTTTCTTACAACATCATTCAGTCTGACAGACACCTTCTTTCAAACGCGAATGGAGAAGTTGAGCAAGAAACAAAAGCAATCAACGTAGCATACACTGTAGGTGGTTTAACTCTTGGTTTCCAAGATGCTAAAACAACAAACAGTGGTTATGTAAAAGCGACTGATAACGATACTAGAACAATTAGTATTAAAACAGCGTTTTAATAGTTAATTACTTATTAAAAAAGCCGGCTAATTATAGCCGGCTTTTTTTTTATCTCCGATAAAATTGCAAAAGAACTAGATTTAATATTTTTTAATTTATTTAAATTTGAGAGTCTAATTCCTCCTAAAGGGAACAAATCTTTATTAAATATTTGCCTTAAAAGGTTAAATTTAACTATTCCAAAAAAGTTAGGTTTTTCAAGATATGTCGTTTTAAAAAGTCTAGAAAATAAGATCTCCTGGCAACCTTGAAGAATTTTAATATTGATCTCTTTAATATTGTGTGCAGATCCTATGAGCTTGTATTTAAGTCTCTTTATTCGATTTATACTTAAGTCTCTGTTATATGCTGAAATATAAATTCCGTCTGCTTTTAATATTGATGCCAATTTTAGATTATTTGTAACAAAAAAAGTTATTCTTTTTTGCTTACAAAATCTTCTAAATTCAAGGAGATCTTTAATATTATCAGTATCTTTTTTACCTCTATAAATTATATTGAATTTGTTTACTTTTTTTTTATTACTTAAATTGATATCTTTGATACTTTCTATAATAAGAAAATATTTTTTTTTAAAGGCAAACATATGAGCAATATAATTGAAAGATTAAATAAAATAAAAGCTAATATTACAAAAGTAGATATCAATAACACAGCGAATATTGTTGCTGTTAGCAAAACTTTCCCTCTAGAACATGTCATGCCACTAGTAAATTACGGTCATATTCATTTTGGAGAAAATAAAGTTCAAGAAGCTGATGCAAAATGGTCTGTTATTAAAAAGTCTCGAAAGAATCTCAGGCTTCACATGATAGGTAAATTACAAACTAATAAATCAAAAAAAGCTGTTGAATTATTTGATTACATTCACTCAGTAGACAGTCAAAAGCTTGCTGATAATCTTTCAAAATTTCAAAGTGCAATCAAAAAATCAATCAACTATTTTATTCAAGTAAATATTGGTAACGAAACACAAAAATCGGGAATCCCTCTTAATGAGGTTGATGCTTTTTACAATTATTGTGTGAAAGAAAAAAAAATGAATATTTTGGGCTTAATGATTATTCCTCCTAATGACGGTAAAGTAACTGAGTACTTCAAAAGTGTTTCGGAACTAAATTCATCATTAGGTTTAAAGGAGCTAAGTATGGGGATGTCAGCAGATTACATCGAAGCTTTGAATTTCAAAGCAACTTACCTGCGTCTAGGCAGTGCTATTTTTGGGCAAAGAACCTAATTAATTTCAATTATTGTTTTTTTATTAATTTTTCTGATGATTTTTTTTAAATCTTTTTTATTTACAGCAATACATCCCTGAGTAGGTTTATATTTTTTTGTCGCTATGTGTATAAAAATAGCACTACCTTTATTTTTAACTATAGGATTTAAGTTATAGTTTATAACCAATATTATATCGTAAATATTTTTCTTTATATAAAGTTTTTCTGCACTAGGTATAAATGGAAATTTAATCAGTTTATTATAATATTTTGAATTAGGGTCGTCACACCAGCCCATATTTTTTCTTATAATGAACTTTGGTATTTTAGTGCTTATAGAGGAAATGCGGTCTTTCCTGTAAAGGATATATTTAACTTTAAATTTCCCTTTTGGTGTTATTCTATCACCCTCTTTTAATTTTTTTCCAATTCCCCTTTTACCAACAACACATTTTACTTTATAGTGGTCAACAATTAGGCACTTACTATTTATATATACATGCATACTATTCAAGTTTTAGCATTTGGATCAGAAAACTTTAACACTTCACTTGAAGAACTTAAAGATTATTTAAATTTTAAGTTAACAACTTCTAGTGATGATTTAAAAAATGTAAAAGTTGAAGAATATGACATTTTATTAATTCATGAGGATTATCTAACCAATTTAACAGAATTAAAAAAAGATCTTTTAAAAAAAACTCATAGATTAAAGATTTTAGCAACTCACTCTTTGAGTAACTCATCGAGTAATTTTTCAGAAAAATTACTTCTTCCTATTCATCTAAAAGATTTTAGACAAATTATAGAAAATTCAGTGGTTAAAAAGAGTTTTAGTATAAACTCTTCAATAAAAATCAAAAGTTATATTCTAGATAAGAATGAAAAAAAGTTAATTAAAGATAAAAATTATATTTTATTAACAGAAAAAGAAATTCAACTATTAGAATTATTATTAAGAAATTCTACTCCTCTTAGTAAGAATAAAATTTTAGAAAATGTTTGGAAATATTCTTCAGATGCTGACACTCATACAGTTGAAACTCATATTTATAGATTAAGAAAAAAAATTAAAACAAATTTTTCAGATGAAAAATTTATTTTAAATGATCAGGATGGCTACATTTTGTGAAAAAGAGAAATAAATTTGCTCTTGAACTATTTACCAAAAAATACCGCAAAAGAGTTATTAAACCAAAAAAAGGAAAAGGAAGTTTTAAAAGAAGAAAAAAATAAATTAATTCAATCTAGCACCAATTAATTGAATTACTTTTGAAGACATTTCTGTTCCAGATTCTAAACTTTCTTTAATAGATTTATTATTAATTAAACCGTGTAAAAAACCACCTGCAAATAAATCCCCCGCACCAGTTAAATCTTTAATTTGAAGATTTTTTTTTGCAGAACATTCTACAATTTCATTCTTATTAATTGCAACTGCTCCTTTATCACCACGCGTAACTACTATTAACTTATTTATTTCTTTAGCAAAATTTATTATGTCATCAAATTTTTTGGCATCAATTAATGAAATTATTTCTTGCTCATTCGCAAAAGTGATATCCAATTTAGTTTTTACTAATTCTAGGAAATGAGGTTTATGTCTTTCTACACAGAATAGGTCTGATAACGACATTGCGACTTTATTAGAGTTATTTATTGCTTTTTCAAATGCTTTTTTAGGATCGCCTTCGTCCCATAGGTAACCTTCTAGGAATAGGATTTCACTATTTTTCACGGCATTTGTATCAATATCATTTTCATTAATTTTTCCTGCGGTACCAAGAAAAGTCACCATGGTTCTTTCAGAATCAGGGGTAATTAATATTAGGCAAGTTCCGGTTGGAATTACCTCTTTTTTCTTTGAATAGAAGTATTGTACATTTTCTTTTTTTAAACCTTCTTCGTACTTATTACCTAAATCATCGTCACTTACTTTACCAATAAAGCCAACTTTATTTCCAAGTTGTGAAAGACCTACTATTGAGTTTGCAACTGATCCACCTGAGACAGTTTCTTCTATTTTAAGAGTAGATAATAGTTTTTTAAATTCAAACTCATCCACAAGCTTCATTGTACTTTTTGTTAAATTATTTTGAGTAATAAATTTGTCTTCAACTTTACAAATTACGTCAACGATAGCGTTGCCAATTCCTAAGATTTTCATTTAATTACGCTTTTTTTACTTTAATTGGTTTTTTTCTATTGGGATAACAGCTTTTACAAATTTTACAAGTTATTCCATAGCAATCTCGGGCCTTACAGTATTCCCTTCCATACCAAATTATTTGCAAATGTAGTCTGTTCCAATATTTTTTAGGAAAAATTTTCTTTAAATCCTCTTCTGTCTGAACAACGTTTTTTCCATTTGTTAAGCCCCATCTCTGAGCAAGTCTATGAATATGAGTGTCCACTGGAAAAGCAGGAAATCCAAATCCTTGAGACATCACAACGCTAGCCGTCTTGTGACCAACTCCAGGCAATCGTTCTAACTCTTCGTAAGTTTTGGGCACCTTACCTTTGTATTCTTTAACTAAAGTTTTTGATAGATAGAATATACTTTTTGCTTTAACTCTAAATATCCCAATTCTTTTTATTAATCTTTCAATCTTTTTCCTACCAAGTTTAACGAAGTGTTTTGGTTTATTATATTTTGGATAAATATTTTTTGTAACATTATTTACATTTACATCAGTGCATTGAGCTGAGAGTAAAACAGAAACTAGTAATGTAAATATATTTCTGTAATTTAAAGGAATTGGGACCTTAGGATAAATCTTATTTAAGATCTTTAAAATAGTCTTAGATTTTTCTTTATTATTCACTTAAAATTTAAAAGATCTCTCATGGAGTAAAGGCCAGCTTTTTTATTTACTAACCATTTTGCAGCAGCTAAAGCTCCTTCAGAGTATAAAGCTCGATCAAAAGACTCGTGATTTAAAGTTACTATTTCTTTTCCACTTGAAAACTTTACTTCATGCTCTCCTACTACACTTCCTTTTCTTATGGAATTAAAATTAATTTTCTTACCATAAGGAAATGATTTTTTATTTAAATATTTTTTTCCTATCATACTGTAGAGATTTTTATTTTTTCCTGTGGAAATGCCCTCTCCAAGCATTAAAGCAGTACCTGAAGGATAATCTTTCTTTCCTTTGTGGTGAACTTCATAAACTTTACTTAAAAATTTTCTTCCTAATGATTTAGATGCAATTTCAGTTAAGTACATTAAAAGGTTTACACCTAAGCTCATATTTCCAGCTTTTAAAATAGGAATTTTTTTGGAGTAATTTTTAATTATTTTCTCTTCTTTTTTTGTAAAACCTGTTGTTCCAATTACAACTCTTTTTTTTTGTTGTGCAGCAATTTTTAAAACTTCTAAAGTACATTTAGGAATAGTGAAATCAATAATTATATCGGCTTTTTTAAATGCATTTGCAGTATTAAGTTCAAGCTTGAGGGCGCCTATCTTTTTATTTATTTTTTTGTTTTCTGTTAAAGACACTAATTTAAAATACTTATCCGATCTTGAGGACTTAATTAAATTTTGACCCATCCTCCCCATACACCCAGTAATTGATAATTTGATTTTTTTCATTTTTTAATAAGATAAATAATTACAATAATAACAAGCACAATTATACTCCAAATAGATAGATTTTTCATAAATTGTTTAATCTTGTTATTACTAGACAAAAACCCTGGTAAGACTAAAGCAAGCACAGCAATTAAAAAAATTGCTGACATTATCTGATTAGTTTCCATTTAAATTATGAACTTTTCCAAAATTTTTTAGCTTTTTCGAAAAATGTTTTTATAACTGGATCGGGTTTGTTGGCTTCTATTTCATTAAACTCTTCCAATATTTCTTTCTGCCTTTTTGAAAGTGCTGTAGGTACCTGTGTAACAATTCTTATATACAAATCACCAAATATACTTCTTCTTAAAACTGGCATTCCTTTTCCTTTCAATCTAAATTGTTTTCCATGTTGAGTGCCTCCAGGAATTTTAATTTTTGACTTACCACCATCAATGGATGGGACTTCAACAGTTATACCGAGTGCAGCGCTTGAAAATGATATTGGCAGCTCATAATATAAGTTTTCTTCTGATCTTTTAAAAATATTATGATTTTCAATTGATATAAATAAATAAAGATCACCGCTAGAACCCCCTTTAGATCCAGCTTCACCTTTACCTGATAATCTTATTCTAGTTCCATCATCTACTCCTTTTGGAATTTTTACTGTTACATTCTCACTTCCTTGAGTTTTTCCATTCCCATTGCAGTTTTTACAAGGATCTCCAATAGTTTCTCCATACCCACTACATTGAGGGCAAGTTTGTTGGATTGTAAAGAAACCTTGGTTAGTTCTAACTTTACCTCTTCCAGAACAATAATTACATTTTACAGGTTTAGACCCTTTTGCCGCTCCACTACCAGAGCATGATGAACATCTTTTATATGTTGTGTATTTAACATTTTTTTCTAAACCTTTATAAGCTTCATCTAAACTTATACTAACATCATATCTTAAATCATTTCCTCTATTGCTGGATCTTCTTGGCGAGCTTCCACCTCCAAAGTCGCCAAAAAAATCTTCAAAAATATCTGAAAAAGACGAAGTATCAAAACCACCAAATCCTTGTCCACCTCCCCCTGAGCCTTCGAAAGCGGCATGACCAAATTGATCGTAGTTAGCTTTCCTTTTTTCATCGGAAAGTATGTGGTATGCCTCACTAGCTTCTTTAAATTTTTCCTCGGATGATTTATCACCCTTTGTTTTATCTGGATGATATTTTAGAGCTAATTTACGATACGCTTTTTTGACTTCATCTTTAGATGCTGATTTATTAACACCTAAGACATCATAATAATCTCTTTTTGCCACAGGACGTCTCCTTTAATATTATCTTAGGCGCTTTTTTCTTTGTCTTCTTCTTTTTCTTTTTCTTTTACGTCTTCGAAATCTGCATCTACAACGTTGTCTTTGTCTTCAGGTTTATTTTGATCTTTGTTATCAGTTTTTGCATCGGGTTTCTGCTGACTTTTATACACTGCTTCTCCCAGTTTCATAGAAACTTGAACTAAACTCTGAGTTTTTTTCTTGATATCATCTACGTCAGTACCTTCTAAAGATTTTTTTAGATCTGAAATTCCATTCTCAATAGCCTTTTTATCTTCTGCACTTACTTTATCTCCGTGCTCTTTAAGACTCTTCTCAGTAGAAAATACTAAACTATCTGCCTGGTTTCTAGCATCAACTGAGTCTCTTTTTTTCTTATCAGCTTCTTTATTTGCTTCTGCATCCTTGACCATTTTTTGTATTTCTTCCTCTGAAAGACCTCCTGAAGCTTGTATTTGGATTTTTTGCTCTTTTCCTGTGCCTTTATCTTTTGCTGATACATTAACAATTCCATTAGCATCAATATCAAAAGTAACCTCAATTTGAGGAGTGCCTCTTGGTGCAGGTGCTATGCCAACTAATTCAAAGTTTCCAAGAATTTTATTATCTGCTGCCATCTCCCTTTCACCCTGCAACACTCTTATAGAAACTGCAGGTTGATTATCTTCTGCAGTTGAAAAAACTTGGCTTTTTTTTGTAGGTATAGTTGTATTTTTTTCTATTAATTTTGTTGATACTCCACCAAGGGTTTCGATACCAAGAGATAGAGGAGTGACATCTAGTAAGAGTACGTCCTTCACATCGCCTTGTAAAACACCTCCTTGAATAGCTGCACCCATAGCTACAACTTCGTCTGGATTAACGCTTTTGTTTGGTTCTTTTCCAAAAAAGTTTTTAACTGTTTCTATAATCTTAGGCATTCTCGTCATACCACCAACTAAAACAACTTCATTTATTTCAGCGGCTGAGAAACCTGAATCTTTTAAGGCTGTTTTACAAGGCTCCAGAGTTCTATCAACTAAAGACTGCACTAAAGCTTCTAACTTAGCTCTAGTAAATTTTAGATTTAAATGTTTTGGCCCGGATTTATCTGCAGTAATAAATGGAAGATTTATTTCAGTTTGAGCTGCAGAAGAAAGTTCAATTTTTGCTTTTTCAGCTGCTTCTTTTAATCTTTGTAAAGCAAGTTTGTCTGATTTTAAGTCAATACCGTTGTCTTTTTTAAATTCTGTTGCAAGATACTCCACAATAGAGTCATCAAAATCTTCACCACCTAAGAATGTATCACCATTAGTAGATTTAACTTCAAAAACTCCGTCTCCAATTTCTAAAATTGAAATATCGAAAGTACCGCCACCTAAGTCATAAACTGCAATTTTTTGACCGCCTTTTTTATCTAAACCATACGCAAGAGAAGCTGCAGTCGGCTCATTAATAATTCTTAAAACTTCAAGTCCAGCAATTTTTCCTGCATCTTTTGTGGCTTGTCTCTGAGAGTCGTTAAAATAAGCTGGAACAGTAATAACAGCTTTAGTGACTGCTTGACCTAAATATTTTTCAGCAGTCTCTTTCATTTTTTGCAACACAAAAGCAGAAATTTGAGACGGAGAATATTTTTTACCTTTACCTTCCACCCAAGCATCTCCGTTATCGGATTTTATAATTTTATAAGGTACTTTTGAAATATCTTTTTGGACAGAGGGACCATCAAACTTCCTGCCAATTAATCTTTTAACAGCATAAATGGTATCAACTGCGTTGGTAACTGCTTGTCTTTTTGCCGGTTGACCAACAAGTTTCTCCTCTTTTTCTAAAAAAGCCACAACAGATGGAGTTGTTCTTGCGCCTTCCACATTTTCTAATACTTTAGCTTGTGTGCCATCCATTATTGCGACACAAGAATTTGTTGTTCCTAAATCTATTCCTATTACTTTGCTCATAAATTTTATATCCTTTTAAATAACAACTCTTATATGGGTGTTTTTTTCCTCTCTACAAGGTTATTTATCCTCTTTTTTTTCTTCATTTTCGTTACTTTTACTTACTTTTTTCTTTGCTACGCTTACAAGAGCAGGTCTTAGAAGTCTATCCCCAATCATATATCCAGCTTGAATCTCTTGTAAAATTATTCCTGGTTCCACATTTACATTCTCTATTTCGGACATAGCTTGGTGTAAATTTGGGTTAAATTTTTTTTTATCTGTATCAATTTTCTTTATCTTATTTCGTTCAAATATTGATATTAAGTCCTTTTCGATAATCGTAATATTTTCTATAAATTTTCCTAAATCTTTATTTTCTTTTAATGTTTCATCATTTTTTATTGCTTCTTTTGCCCTATGTAAATTATCTAAAATAGCTAAACTTTCTTTTGCAAAATTAAAAGATCCAAATTCAAAAGCATCCTTAATTTCTTTTTCAAATCTACGTCTTTGATTTTCTATTTCTGCTAATGATCTTAATAATTTATCCTCAGACTCTTTGAGCTTTTCTTCAACAGATCTCTCTTCTTTTGAATCAGAAGCTTCCTGCTTAGATTGAATTTCCTCTGGTTTTTCCGCTTCATTTTTGACATCTGTGCTCATAATACTTGGTATATAATACCTAATAATAAAATTACTAGATGTTTATGAAAAAAATATTAATTGGTACCCACAATTCAGGAAAATTTAAAGAATTAAGCTTTTTGTTATCAAATAAAATAAAAAAGATATCTCCGCAGACACTAAGAATCAAAAGTCCACGAGAAACTGGCAAAACTTTTCCAGCAAATGCGAAATTAAAAGCTAAGTATTTTGCTAAATATACTAATTTGCCTGTCATTTCCGATGACTCTGGTTTGTGTATTAAATCTCTTAAAAATAAACCTGGTATTTATTCTGCACGTTGGGCAAAAAAATACGGGAATTTCGATAAAGCAATGAAATTTATTTTAAAGAAAATGGCTAAAAAAAAAGATAGATCTGCCACATTTGTTTGTAGTTTAGCTCTAAAATTACAAAAGAAAAAAGTAATATCTGTGACTGGAAAAGTTAAAGGCCTGATTTCATTTAAGATAAAAGGAAAAAAAGGTTTTGGATATGATCCAATCTTTATTCCAAATAAAAAATTAATCACTTTTGGTCAAATGAAAAAAGATAAGAAAATTAGAATGGACCACAGATATATAGCTTTTAAAAAACTTAAAAAAAAAATTAAAATTTTATAAATTTTTTATTTTCTGCTTTATAAATATTTAAATCTTGCATTGTTTTTTTATTTTTAAAAGAAAAAGTTCCTATTTTACCTTTAATTTTACCTTTAAACGAAAAATCATTAACAGAATTTATCTTACCATTTTTTTTCCATGTATAATAAATTAAACCTAATGCATCATAGGTTAAAATTGTAATCTCATTAGGATAATTTTTAAAAACTTTAAAATAATTATCTTTATATTTTTTAAATTCTTTATAGTTAACAGAGGGATAGTATAATTTTTTTACTGTATTCTCATAAAAAATGCTCTCATCAAACCATTGATTTACAGTTGAAAATAAAACTTTTTTTTGATCCACATCCGTAAAAACTAGCGAGGTTAATACGCTTTTTAAACTGCTACCAAAATCAATAATTATAACAGAATCAAAACTTACATCACCTAAAGTATATTTCTGTTCAAGTCTATCTAATTCACGTTTCGATTGTTCATCCTCTTTGTCCTCAAACATTTTTTTTCTTAATTTAAGATTTCTTTTTCTTTGAGAGTAATTTGTAAGTATTTCAATCTCTCCAGTTAATATTTTTGGATCTGGATTGTACTTAAAAAACCTATAATTTTTTAATTCTAAATTTTTTAGTTTTTCATCAATTAAATCTGTGTATTGGTTATTAGGTATAAGTATGACAGTTTTATTTTTTTTTTGTTTTTTTATGAAGTTGATTAAAGCTATCATTTGGGACTCTAGACTTATACCAATACTAATTATGTTATCTTGAAAATCTGGATTTATATTTGAAGGCGATATAAAGACTAAATCTTTAAACTTTTTTACTTCGTTAAAATCTTTGTAATTTATAGGTCCAATTATAATTTTAGCCCCTTTGGATTTTATCTCCCTAACGGCATTATTTAGTTTTTCAGGATCATCAAATCCAGAGTCTCTAGGTATTAATAAAACATTTTCATCATCAATTTCTTTTAGAGCTAGCTGAAGAGAGTAAAGTAGCGAGTTTCCAAGGCTTTTATATTCTCCACTTAAAGGCGCCAACAAGCCAATTTTTAGAACATTACTATTTTCATTACTTAATAGATTAGAATTAAAAAAAACCAAGATATAAGTTATTATTAGTATGATTCTATTTTTCATTTTATGAACTTATCTATAAATAGCTTATATATTGTTTCAACCCCCATTGGAAATTTAGATGATATAACTATTAGAGCTATAGAGATATTAAAAAATTCAGACATAATTCTTTGCGAAGACACTAGACACTCTTTAAAGTTACTTAATCATTTCAAAATTAAAAAAACATTAATTTCATATCACAAGTTTAATGAAAAAAAAGAACTTGCAAAAATTATAAAATATATAAATGAAGGCAAAATTTTGTCCCTTATATCTGATGCGGGTACCCCATTGATTTCGGACCCAGGTAAGTTATTAGTTAAAACTTGCATTGATAAAAAAATAAAAGTTATACCTATACCTGGAGTTTCTTCAATTACTGCATCAATGAGCATTTCTGGTTTTAGTGATCAGTTCCTTTTTTATGGATTTTTACCTAAAACTGAAAAGGAACTTCAAAAAGTATTATCATCGTTATCTAATATCGCTTTTTCTCAGGTGTTTTTTATAACGGCAATAAAAGCAAATTTTTATTTAAAAATGATAAAAAAATTTTATAAAGGACGAAGAATATTAATTGCAAGAGAGATTACAAAATTACATGAAACATTTTACAGAGGAAATATTGATGAAATGAATATGTTCAAAACTGGAATTAAAGGTGAGTTAACTCTTGTAATATCAGAAAAAAATATTAAAGATAAAATTTTTGATGAGGCAGATATTCGAAAAAAAGCAAAATTATACTTGAAAAAATATACTTTAAAAGATGTTGTTGAATTATTATTTAAGTCAGAAAAAATGTATAAGAAAAAAATTTATCAAATTTGTTTAGAAATAAAAAAAAATGAAAAGTTTAATTAGTATATTTTTAATTTTCTTATTAGCATCATGTACTACCGCTGGTAGGTTTGGAGCAGGAGTTGATATTACTTTTGATCCAAGAACAATTGGAATGCAAATTGATGACACTATTATGCAAAAAAACTTAAATGCCAGGTTAGCACTTGCTGAAAAAAAATATTTTCTAACAATTCAATCAGAAGTAATTGATGGTAGAATATTCTTGTCTGGTAAGGTCGATAATCCAGAAGAAAAAATTAAAATTACAAAAATGGCATGGGAAACAAAAGGAGCTAGGTCAGTTAAAAATGCGATAAGCATTAAAGGTCAAAGTAATTTTAAAAGCACAGCAAAAGATATTTTGATAACAAGCCAACTAAGAACGTCTTTGATATTAAATAAAAAAACGAAATCAAGAAATTATACTTTAGAGACAATAGATAAAAATGTTTATATTTTTGGAATTTCAATGTCAGAAGACGAAAAAAAAGAAGTTATTAGAGAGGCAAATCAAATTTATGATGTTAAAAAAGTTATACCTTCAATATATTTGATATCTGAACTTAGCCGAAATAAACTTTAAAATTAATATTCAATAACATGTGATGAATAAGCTGCGATTGAAGCGAGATTCAAAATATCTGATGTACTTGATCTTAAAGGAGCAACTTCGATTGGGAGCCCTAAGCCTATCAAAAGAGGACCAATCAATTTAGCCCCACCAAAAACTTTCATCATTTTTGTTGATATCGCTGCACTATGTAAAGCAGGCATTATAAGTATATTTGCATTACCAACAATTTTTGAAAAAGGATAGGTTTCTTTATAAATTGGATTTAAAGCAACGTCTGGCTGCATTTCTCCATCAAAATCAAAATCAACATTTTCATTCTTAAGCAAATCAATAGCATCTCTTACATGTTTAGTATTTTTTGAAACAGGATTTCCAAATGTGGAGTGGGATAAAAAAGCTACTTTTGGATCAAATCCAAAAAGTCTTGCCACTCGAACACAAGACTTTGCTACATTAACTAATCTTTGAGACGAAGGAAAATCCTGAACATTGGTATCTGCTACCAAAACTGTTTTTCCTTTGGAATTTATCATGGTCATACCAAAAATTTCTTCTCCCGGCCTTGGGCTAACAACTTTTTTTAATTTCACAATTGATGCAGCATAATGTCTTATATTACCGGTTACCATTGCATCAGCATCTTTACATGCAATCATCGAAGCACCCCAAGCTATACGGTCATTTCTGACTAATCGATCCACATCTCTCTCTAACTGTCCCTCTCTTTGTAATTTTTTGTATAAGTGTTTAACATATTTCTCTCTCTTTTCTTTATTTGTAGAGTTAACTATTTCGATTTTATGATTTTCATCTAAACCAATTTTCTTTAATTGCTCTTTAATTCTTTTTTCAGCTCCAATTAAAATAGGTGTACCTAGTTTATTTTTTCCAAATTCAATTGCAGCCTTAAGCATGTTTTCATCTTCCCCTTCAGCAAATATTACTCTTTTTGGGTTTTTTCTAACTTTAGCATTGATACCTTGCATTAATGACATTGAGGGATCTAAACGATTAGTTAATTGATCTTTATATAAATCTAAATCAGAAATTTTTTTCCTTGCAACTCCACTTTTCATAGCAGCCTGTGCAACTGCAGCTGGAATTACACTTATTAATCTAGGATCAAATGTAGAAGGAATAATATAATCTTTACCATATTTTGGCCTATCGCCACCATAAGCAGAAACTACTTCATCAGGAACATCTTCTCTTGCTAATAAAGCAATTGCTTTTGCAGCCGCTACTTTCATTTCCTCGTTTATTTCTTTTGCTCTAACATCAAGTGCTCCTCTAAATATATAAGGAAATCCTATTAAATTATTTACTTGATTTGGATAATCTGATCGACCTGTTGCTACTATAGCGTCGGACCTTACTTCATTTATTATTTCTGGCTTAATTTCTGGATCTGGATTAGCGCATGCAAAAATTATTGGATTCTTGGCCATAGATTTTATCATTTCTTTTGACACAACATCTTTAGCAGATAAACCTAAAAATACATCCGCACCTTTCATAGCATCTTCTAAAGTTCTTAATTTAGTATTTGATGCAAAAGAAGATTTAAACTGATCTATATTTTTTCTACCTTTATAAATTACTCCTTTGCTGTCACACATAATTATGTTTTCATTTTTAACACCTGAACTTATGAATAAATTTGTGCAAGCTTGGGCAGATGCACCTGCCCCATTAATTACAACTTTAACGTTTTTGATATTTTTCTTGCTTACATCTAAGGCATTTATAAGTGCAGCCAATGTAATTATTGCAGTACCATGCTGATCATCATGAAAAATTGGTATATCTAGAATATTCTTAAGTTTTTGCTCTATTATAAAACAATCTGGAGCTGCTATGTCTTCGAGGTTAATTCCTCCGAACGTACCACCAATATTTTTAATTGTTTCAACAATCGAGTCAACATTATTACTGTTTATTTCAATATCTATAGAGTCAATATCAGCAAACCTTTTAAATAATACTGATTTACCTTCCATTACTGGTTTAGAGGCTAAGGACCCAAGGTTACCTAATCCTAAAATTGCAGACCCATTACTTATGACGGCAACTAAATTCCCTTTGCTGGTATAGTCGTAAGCTAATTCTGGATTTTTAGCTATTTCTTTAACTGGAGCGGCTACGCCAGGAGAATACGCCAAAGATAAGTCTCTTTTAGTGATTAGAGGCTTAGAAGAATGTATCTCAATTTTGCCTGACTTTCCTTTAATATGAAAATCTAGAGCTTCTTTATCTGAATAGTGATCAATTTTGGATTTTTTTGTCATCTAAAAATGTGTATGTAATATAATTGTAATATTGCATTTATTATTTGTAATTTGTGGCTTAATTTTGAATTAATATGAACTTGTTATCGTCGACATATGTGTTTAGTTTTTTTACTTTATTAAGTAGATTATTAGGCTATCTCAGAGATATATTAATTGCAATATTTTTAGGTGCTTCTATTTTTGCTGATGCTTTCTTTGTAGCTTTTAGACTTCCTAACACGTTTAGACGTCTTTTTGCAGAAGGGACGTTTAATGCGGCTTTTATTCCAAGCTATGTTTCAGCCAAGTCAGACAGTAAAAAAAAGGGCAAAAAATTTGCTGATGATGTTTTTAATATATTAATCTTAATTTTATTTTTAATAATACTCATTGTAGAAATATTTACTCCTTACGTCGTAAATATTATTGCTCCTGGTTTTGAGGAAAACACTCAGACATTTAATCTTGCAGTTGAGTTTACAAGAATAACATTCCCTTTTTTATTATTTGTAAGTTTATCTTCTTTTTTTTCAGGAATATTAAATTCTAATAACAAATTTGCTGCAGCAGCAGCTGCACCAATTTTTCTTAATATTATTTTGATATTTAGTTTAATTATATCATATTTGCTTAAATTAGATTTTGCCAAACAATTATCTTATGGAGTTACTCTAGCAGGAATAATTCAATTTATATTTTTATTTTTTTTTACAAAAAAGTTTTATAAGCCTACGCTTGAATTTAAGATTAAAATAAACAGTAAAGTTAAATTTTTTTTTAAAAAGTTATTACCGAGTATCTTATCCTCTGGAGTTACGCAAATAAATATTTTAGTAGGAACAATAATAGCATCATTTGAGTCTGGTGCTGTTTCTTACTTGTATTATGCAGACCGTATTTATCAAATTAATTTAGCTTTAGCAGGTATAGCTGTTGGGACAGTTTCATTGCCAGCTTTGTCAAATGCTTTTAAGAAAAAAAATATTTCTATGATTTCAAAAATACAAAATAAATCAATTGAATTATCTCTTTTATTATCGATTCCTGCTAGCTTAGGTTTGATTATCGCTTCAGATGAAATTGTCAGTGCTTTATTTGGATATGGATCTTTTAGTTTAGAAAGTGCTCAAATGACAGCATCAGCATTAAAGTTTTTTGGTTTTGGCGTACCTGCTTTTGCTTTAATAAAAATCTTATCTAATTTCTTTTTTGCTAGAGATGATACTAAGACACCTTTTTATATTTCATCATTTGTTGTTTTACTAAATATTTTTTTAAGTGTTACTTTTTTTGATGAATATGGTTTTATAATTATTCCAATCGCTACTTCAATTTCAACTTGGACTGGTGTTTTAATTTATTGTTTTGTCTTAAGTAAAAAAAATTCTTTATTACTTAAAAGTTTTTTAATAAAAAATATAATAAAGATAATTTTAATTACAATTTTAATGACATTTATACTTGTCTCTGCATTGGATTTTTATTCAAATTATCTTGATTATTCATATAAGTTTAAAGCGGTATATTTATTGTTAATAGTTGGTTTTGTTGCAGTTTTTTATTTGATAACGTGTTATTTTGTTGGAATATTAAAAACAAAGAATTTTAAAACAAATTAAAATGATTAATAAAAAGTTAGTTTTTTCAGGTGTTCAACCTACAGGAAATCTTCATTTAGGTAATTATTTAGGAGCGATTAAAAATTTTGTTTTATTACAAAAAGAATTAAATTGTATTTACTGTGTCGTAGACCTTCACGCTATAACTGTTTTTCAAAATCCAAAAGAACTTATGAAAAACACATTAGAAACAGTCGCAAGTTTTATAGCAACAGGACTTGATCCAAATAAAAGTATTATATTTAATCAATCATCAGTATCTGCTCATTCTGAATTAGCTTGGATATTTAATTGTGTTTCTCGAGTCGGATGGTTGAATAGAATGACTCAATTTAAAGATAAAGCTGGGTCAAATAAAGAAAAAGCTAGCGTTGGTCTTTATATATATCCAAATTTAATGGCTGCAGATATATTATTATATAAAGCCACACATGTTCCAGTAGGAGCTGATCAAAAACAACATTTAGAATTAGCTAGAGACATTGCTCAAAAATTTAATAAAGATTTTAATTGTGAGGATTTTTTTCCTTTGCCGGAGCCCCTTATTCTTAAAAATATTTCCAGAGTAATGAGCTTGAGGGACGGTACAAAAAAAATGAGCAAATCAGATGAATCTGATTATTCAAGAATTAATTTAAAAGATAGCCCTGATGAAATTATTAAAAAAATTAAAAAAGCAAAATCTGGTTCTGAACCCATTCCAGATAATTTAAAGTCATTGGAAGAAAAACCTGAAGCATTAAACCTTCTCAATATTTATACAGAAGTTTTGAAATCAAACCTAGAAAAAACGATAAATGAAATGGCTGGAAAAGAGTACTCTTTTGTCAAAAATAAATTAACAGAACTCTTGATAAGTGAAATATGTCCTATTGGTAAAGAAATTAAAAAATTGATCAATGATGAGACACATTTACGAGAGGTATTGAATAAAGGCGCTGAAAAAGCTAGAATTATAGCTGAGGAAAACCTTAAAAATGTTCGTGAAAAAGTAGGTTTGATATAATATAAATTTTTTATGATACAAGTTGAAAATACACCAAATCCCGAGTCTCTTAAATTTTTATCAGAGCAAATAATTTCTGAAACAGGGACCGAGGAGTTTCAAAAAAGCGATATAGAAAATATATCAAATGCTTTTATAAAAGAATTATTAAATTTTAAAGGAGTTGAGTTAGTTTTATTGTCAAAAAATTTTTTAAGTGTAAAAAAAGATAAAACCGTTTCTTGGAATGAGCTAAAACCAATGGTTATTTCTCACTTAAATCACTATTTTGAAAATAATAAAAATCCGATATTAGAAACAAAAAATAATTTGAAAAAAAATGTCAGCGCTGGAGATGATGAAACTATTGAAAAAATAAAAGAGGTTTTAGATACTAAAATTAGACCTGCAGTGGAAAAAGATGGGGGAGATATTAAATTTAAATCTTTTAAAGCTGGAGTAGTAAAAGTTGAGCTTCAAGGAAGTTGTTCAGGTTGTCCTAGCTCATTAGTAACTCTTAAACAAGGTGTGCAAAATTTATTAAAACACTATGTAAAAGAGGTGAATTCAGTCGAAGCTAACTAAAATGAAAAAAAATTTAAGTTATAAAGATAAACTCATTGAACTTGCTCACATTTATGATGTTAAAGAAATCAAAGAATATTTAAAAAGAAGAAAAGAACTAACTACAGGTCAATTAGAATTAATTTTAAGAAAAAATAAGATAGTCATACCAAAAGATTTCAAAACAAATTTTATTAAAGAAAATTTTTATAAACCACTATCAAAAGTTACCAAGCAAATTGATGATTTGAAAATAGATAGTTCAAAAAAAGTTGCAAAACTTTCTAGGCAAGTAGTTTATTTAAAAGAGGATAGTTCCAGATCTGTTTCAAATTTCTTTTATAATTTATGGAGGACTTTAGGTAATATAGGTATTGCAGTTTTAAACGTTTTTCCTTTAATAGGTAAAACATTTTACAAATTTTTTGGTGATTTCTTGACTAACACCCTCAACGCAATCTACGAACAGCAAATTAATAAAAAAAAAATAGGACAATCTTTAGTAGTTGTTTTTATAATAACAGGTATTTTTACAATTATATTTTCTGGAATTTCAACATTTAATAAAGAGGAAACACAGTTAGAAAAAGAAGCAATAATAAAAACGGAAACAAAAATTAAAAAAGAGGTAAAAAAACCTAATTTAGAGGAAAAAAAAGAAATAAAAAAACCTAAAGCTGAAGTAAAAAAAGAAAAAATTCCAGAATTAATTTTACCAGACTTAAATTTAAAAACAGCGACTGTTTTAAACCTATTCGAAGATGTAGATTATAATTTAAAAACAGTAAGATTTGAAAAAGTAGTAAAGCCTATATATTTTACTCAGTTTCCTAAAGATCTTGATGAAATACAAAGTGTAAAGTTAAAAAAGGAAACATTTATCAAAATTGTTTTACCACTAATCGTTGCCGAAAATGAAAAGATATTAGAGGATAGATATAAACTTAATAAGATCGTTGCAAAAAAAATGACAACAGATGAAGAAAAACAATGGTTAAGACAAAAATTTTTGGAGTATAAAGTTAAAAAAGGAAATGTAGGTGAATTAAAAATTAGAATGGATATAATACCTACTTCAATTGCCTTGGCACAAGCTGCAAAAGAGAGTGGTTGGGGCACATCTAGATTTGCGTTGGAGGGCAATGCAATTTTTGGTCAATGGACTTGGAATGGAAAAGGTATTGAGCCATTATTTAAAGATAAGTCTAAAAGTCATAAAATTTTAAGATTCCCAATTTTAAGAGCTTCTGTAAAAGCTTATAAAAATAATTTGAACACACATAAAAGTTATACAAAATTTAGAGAAAAAAGGAACAATCTTAGAATAAAAAACAAAAAAATTAACGGTCTGGAATTAACAAAAACTCTTGGAAGTTATGCGCAAACAGGGAGTGAATATACAAAAATTTTATCTCAAATTATTGTTCAGAACAGGTTAACAGATTTTGAACCTGTAAGATTAGCAAGTTCTGTCAAAAAACAAGAACTAGATTTATAAGTTATCTATCTGCTAAAACAAATTGAATGCCTAACCATCTCCAGTAACCATCTTTTTCTCTTAAAGAACAATTTATTCTACCTCTCTCACCTAAAAACTTTTCATCTATATTAATTTTAAGAGAATAATCGCTTATAAAATTAATTTTCGAATTTCGCCATTTATTCCCTTCGTTTGAATAACAGTTGAGAGATTTTAAGTTATTAATATTATTATAAAACTCAATTTTTACTTTTGGTGGATTATTATTTTTTAATAAAAATCTTTCTTCTGGAAAAATCTTTTTAAATTTTAATGGAAGCGTTTTGGTTATTGTAACAAATCTTTTGATCTCACCGTATTTTTCATTAATTGGGAATCTTGGTAGCTCGTAAAAATCTTTAGTCTCATCTATTACACCAGAGTGTTGACCAAGTGCATATTTAAATCCTAAAGATTTAATGAGTTCTTTAAATTCCAAACTATATTCACCAAATGGGTAAGAAAAAAAATTTGAATTATGTCCCATATTTTTCTTAAAAATATTAATTGATGTGACTATATCTCGTTTAATGGTTTCTAAATTTTCGTCAACTAAGTATTCATGTGTATGGCTATGATTTCCTATTTCAACAAAATCCTCTTTACTTATGTTTTTTATTTGTTCCCAATTCATATAACCGTTTGAACCAACCTCTCGGGTGCTTATAAATAAAATAAAAGGTATTTTTTTTTCTTTTAGAATTGGCCAAGCATTTTCATAAAAAGATGAATATCCATCATCTATTGTGAGTAAAATTTTCCTTTTTTTTTTCTTTTTTGATAAATCTATTTCAAAATTCTTAGGATTAACAAATTCAATATTTTGATTTTTGATAATTTCTATATGTTTTTTAAAATCTTCAATCTTGATGTTGGTAGATGGATATTTATTTTCATTAAATCTATGGTACATAATTGAAATAATACCAAAATCATCAATATTTAACTTTTCAACGGAAGGATAAAGTTTGTTTTGACCGAGTAAAAAAAATATAAATATAAATATGATAAAAGATTTTTTAATAATTAGTTGCACAGGTAACAATGATAAAATTGGTTTAAAAATCAATAATAATTTTTTTATCCACAATTTTCAAACTAAAATTTATAAAAATGAGTTATTAGTTTCCACAATATTGAATTTAATCACCAAGCACAAAGTAAATATTGATAATAATTTTTCAGTTATAGTAAATAGTGGTCCGGGCAGATTCTCCTCAATAAGAGTGGCTTTATCTGTAGCTAAAGGAATAAAAATATCAAATAACGCTAAGTTGTATGGTTTTAGAGATAAAGATTTACCTACTTTTAACCTTGAAAACGTTGAAATTTTAATAAATAAAAAGTTATTAGAAAAAAAATTGATTAAACCGTTATATTTAAGTTAAATTAAAAATTATGAGTAATATCGAAGAAAAATGTAAAGAAAAAGGTGTAAGACTTACAGAACAAAGAAAGATTATTGCAAAAATACTCTCTGAGTCCAAGGAGGAGTATGGTTCTAAAGATCATCCTGATGTAGATGAATTACATAAACGTGTTACTCAAATCGATGACAAAATAAGCATTGCAACAGTTTATAGAACTGTAAAACTTTTTGAAGAAGCTGGAATTTTGATTAAGCATGATTTTAAAACTGGTAAAGCGAGATATGAAATTAATGACGATCACAATCATCTAATTGATATTAATAGCGGTGAAATAGTTGAATTTGTTGATAAAGATATTGAAGCATTACAGGAAAAAATTGCAAATAAGTTAGGTTATAAATTAGTAGATCATAAACTTGAATTATACGGATCAAAAATCAAAAAATAAATTGATAAAAAAAATATTCATTAAAACCTTAGGCTGTCAAATGAATGAATATGATAGCAACCTAATTGTAGATAATCTAAAAAAGATCAATTACATGGCAACTACTGACCCTCAAGAAGCTCACTGCTATATTCTTAATACTTGCCACATAAGAGAAAAGGCCACTGATAAAGTTTATCATGACATTGGTAGAGTAAAAAAAATTTTTAGAAACAAAAAAAAACCTATTGTAATAATCGCTGGATGCGTTGCCCAAGCGGAAGGTGAAATTTTAATGAAAAGAGAAAAATATATTGATGGAGTAGTCGGTCCTCAATCCTATCAATATTTGAATAATATACTTCTTCAAATAGAAGAAAAAAATAAAAAGGTTATCTTCACTGAGTTTGAAGCCGAAAATAAATTTGATAATTTGGAAAATATTAAAAATAAAACAAGTAAGATTTCTTCTTATTTAACAATACAAGAAGGTTGCGATAAGTTCTGTAAATTTTGTGTTGTTCCTTATACTAGAGGACCTGAGTATTCTAGAAAGTTTGATCAAATAATTTCTGAAGCAAGACAAAATGTTGATAAAGGAACAAAAGAAATTATATTACTCGGTCAAAATGTAAATGCATATGATTATCAAGGTAAAAAATTATCTGATCTAATTTACAGTTTAGAAAATATAAAGGGTTTAGAAAGGATTAGGTATACAACATCTCACCCTAGGGATATGAGTGATGACTTGATTAAAATACATGGTGTATCTAAAAAATTAATGCCCCTTTTACATTTACCCGTCCAAAGTGGATCTGATAAAATTTTAGATGAAATGAATAGAAAGCATACGATTGATGAATATATAAATGTAGTTGAGAAGTTAAAAAATGAAAAACCTGATATCGAGTTCTCCAGTGATTTTATAATAGCATATCCAGGAGAAACTGAGGACGATTTTACAAAATCATTAGAGTTAATTAAAAAAATTCAATTCATTAATACTTTTTCATATGTTTTTAGTCCTCGCCCAGGAACACCTTCTGCGAAATTAAATTTAGTAGACAATGAAACATCAAAAAGGAGATTGATTAAATTTCAAAAAATTTCTGATGAAATAAAAAAAAGGTATAAAACCCAACTTATTGGAAAAAAGGTAAAAGTTTTATTTGAAAATAAAACTATAAATAATCAATTTTTTGGAAGAGATGAATATCAAAATTCAATAATTGTTAACTCTAATAAAGATATTACCGGTAAAATTTTAAATGTGAAAATAAGAGATTGTAATCTTCACACTATTTTTGGTGATTTATTTGATCACAAAGATGTGGCCGCCTAATTATGAATGAATATGTTAATTGGGGCTTAATTGGTTATGGGAAATTCGGAAAAAAAATAGAAGACTCATTTTTGCAAACTAAATATTCAAAATTATTAGGTATTGCCAGCAAGTCGTTTAAATCAAAAATAGAAGAGAATTCAAAATTGCAAAAAGATAAAATCTTCTATCAATCTTATGATAATTTGATTAATGATAAAACAATTAAAAGTATTTATATTGCTACAACAAATAATTTACATAAGAATTTAATTATTTTAGCAGCTAAAAATAAAAAAAATATAATTTGTGAAAAACCTGCTTGTTTAAATTTAAAGGATTTTAAAGAATGTTTGGTAGAAATAAAAAGAAATAAAATTTTTTTTATGGAAGGCTTGATGTATTTGCATCACCCACAAATAGTTAAGGCAATAGAAATAATAAAAAGTGGAGAAATTGGAGAAATAAAAAAAATAAATTCAAGTTTCGGTTATAGAATAGGAAAAAAATTATTTTTTTTGGAATTAAAAAAGATTGATACCAAATCAAGAATTTTTAATCCTTCACTTGGTGGTGGAGCTATATATGATCTAGGTTGTTATCCAATGACTGCTGCAATGTTATTTTTTAATATTGTTAGATCGGACAACAAAGTAAAAAATTGTAAATTTAGAAGAAATGACGGAAGATATGGAGTTGATGAAAGTGCAGAAGCTAAATTGATTTTTGAATGCGGTGGAGAAGCTAATCTTAAAGTCTCAATACGCAAGGATTTAGAAAATATAATTCAAATAATAGGTAATAAAGGTGAAATAAAGATACCATATCCCTGGAAAGCACCAATAGACTCCAATATAGAAATAAGAACTGGCAAAAAAACAATGAAATTAGATACAAACTTAGATCAAGATATATATGCTTTAGAAATTGATAATGCTTCTAAGGCTATAATTGCAAATAAAACTGAAATTGATTTCCCAGGAGCAAACCTAGAAAGATCTTTAGAGTATATTAAAATTATGGATAATTGGAAAAATAATAAATGAAAATTAATTATGGTATTTGATTGCTTTACTTATTTTAATGATGAATTAATAACTGAACTTAGATTGCACATATTAGATAAGTTTGTAGATAAGTTTATAATAGTGGAAGCTACTACAGATCATTCAGGTAAAAAAAAAGATTTAAATTTTAATTTGGAGAAGTTTAGCTCGTTTAAACATAAAATTAGATATATTGTTGTAGATGATCTCCCAAAAAATACAAAGCCGTTTTATTATAATAAAAGAAAATGGCATGAGAATATGGTTAGAGAAGAATACCAGAGAAATCAAATTATGAGGGGACTATTCGATGCTAAGGATGAAGATTTAATTATTATTTCAGATAATGATGAAATTCCAAATTTAAAAAATATTCATGATATAAGTTTTAGAAGATACGCAGTTTTTAATCAGAAGTTTTACAAATACAAATTTAATTTATTAAGTGAAGGACAGACACCTTATCAGGGATCTAGAATTATAAGGAAAAAATATTTAAAAAAAAATATCACACCTCAGTGGCTAAGGTATCAATACACTAAAAGAATTAAATTTTGGCAGTTTCATAGACATTTCACTAACCCCACTATTATAGAAGACGGAGGATGGCACTTTTCTTTTGTAATTAGCCCTGAAAAAATTAGTTATAAAATGAAAGCTTATGGTCATGGAGAACTTAACACAGAAAAATTTACAGATATTAATCATATTAGAAACAAAATTGAAAACCAGAGAGATTTTATTTCTGATACACCATTAAAAAAGGTGAAAATAGATGATACCTTTCCAGAATATATTTTAGAAAATAAAGGTAGATTTAAAGAATTTATTATATAATGAGTAAGTTAGACAAACTACAAAATAATTTTACCTATAAAAAAATTGATAAAGAGAGCATCAATATACAAATATCTAATAATAATTTACTAATGGCAATTGTTGGTAGCTTCAATGAAAATTTATTAAGTCTAGAAAAACTTACAAAAACTACCATTTTTTTTAGAGGAAACTCCCTTACTATCAAAGGCCAAAGTGAAAATACCTTATTAGTGTTAGAGTCAATTAAGTTTCTTATAGATAAGTTTATATTGACAAATGTTATAGAAAAAAATGATATTGTTATTTCGGTGAAAAAAAATATTGAAAATAATAAGAAGTCTAATGTTCAGTCTTTAGATCAACTGATTAAAACGCCTAAAAAATCAGTTATAGCTAGGTCAGAAAAACAATCAGAATATATTAAATCTTTAAAAACAAATGATATAATTTTGGCGTTAGGACCAGCGGGTACAGGAAAAAGTTTTTTAGCGGTGTCAGTTGCGATAACTTTACTTATGGAAAAGAAAGTTGAGAGGGTCATTTTATCTCGTCCAGCAGTTGAGGCTGGAGAAAAACTTGGATTTCTTCCTGGTGATATGAAAGAAAAAGTTGATCCATACTTAAGACCATTATACGACGCTTTGTATGATTTATTTGGATTTGAAAAAATACAAAAAAAAATCGATACAGGAGAAATTGAGATAGCACCTCTAGCATTTATGAGAGGAAGAACCTTAAAAAACTGTTTCGCAATTTTAGATGAGGCACAGAATGCAACAGAAACGCAAATAAAAATGTTTTTAACTAGAATCGGAGAAAATTCAAAACTAGTCGTAAATGGAGATCCATCTCAAATTGATCTCATTAATAAATCTCAATCAGGATTAATTAAGTCTAAAGAGACCTTAAAACATATAGAAGAAATAAAAATAGTTGAATTTGATCATACCGATGTTGTTAGACATCCGCTAGTTTCAAAAATTATTCGGGCTTATCAAAAAAAAAGCACTGATGATAAAAATTAATGTTATTTTTAATAATACTCTATGGAAAAAGACCTTAAAAAATCCTCAGAGTTATTTTGATGATAAAATAAAATTAATTAACAAGAAAAATGATTTATTTAAAAAGAACAAGTTAATATGCTCCTTACTTCTGTCAGATACAAAAGAAATAAAAAGATTAAACAAAAAATTTAGAAAAAAGAACAAATCTACAGATGTTTTATCTTTTCCTTTTTATGAAAAAAAGGAGCTTCAAAAAAGAATTAAAAAAGAAAAAGAAATTTATATTGGAGATATTATAATAAATTTTAACAAAATAGATTATAAAAATTCTGAAAATGATTTTGAAAATAAACTTAATATTTTATGGATTCATGGACTTGTGCATTTATTTGGATACAAACACAAAAAGAATAAAGATTTCAAATCTATGAATAAGTTAGAAAAAACATATCTTAATTTTATTAATTAAATGATTAATAAGATTTTAGATAATAGATTTATCATTATATATTTATTACCTTTTTGTCTTGGAGGTCTCACAGTATTTTCATTTCAACCGTTTAATTTTTCATACATTAATTTTATTTTACTTCCTATATTTTTCTCTTTAGTAGCATTTGTCAGTAAACGAACTAAAAGTGTTTATCGTAAAAAACCTTATAAAAAAAATTTATTTTTAATCGGCTTTATATTTGGATTTGGTTTTTACTTAAGTGGAATACATTGGATAACTTACTCATTGACGTTTGATGAAAGTTTTAAATTTCTTATTCCATTTGCTCTTATTTTTATACCACTGTTTTTAGGTTTGTTTATGGGATTGACAATTTTTATTATAGGTCCTTTTATTAATTACAATATTTCATCTGTTTTATTATTTTCAGGTTCTTTTGCACTCTCAGAATATATAAGAGGAAAAATATTATCAGGTTTTCCTTGGAACTTAATCGGTTATAGCTGGTCATGGTTTACTGAAGTTTTGCAAATTTTAAATTATTCCGGGGTATATGCTTTCAATCTAATTGCTATTACAGTATTTACTGTTCCTATAGTTATCTTCTTTAGAATAAAATTGATTAGCAAAATGATAGTTTTAAGTCTTACTTTTGTACTGCTTTTTTCTATATATTTATATGGAACTTTTTCGATAAATAAAAATAGAGGTTTATTAAATTATCTTAATAAAGATGAAAAAATATACGTAAAAGTAATTTCTCCAAATTTTAAATTAGATTATAATTCATCGATTAAAGATATAGAGGACAAATTAAACAAGGTAATAAGATACAGTGATCCCGATAAATCAAAAAGAACAATTTTTATTTGGCCTGAAGGTATTTTTACAGGTTATACTTTTGATGAAATTTTAAATTTTAAAGATATTATCAAAAAAAGTTATGGTAAATCTCACTTAATATTATTTGGTATCAATTCAATTAATAAAAAAAATGGAAATTATTTTAATAGCCTGATTTTGGTGAATCATGAACTTAAAATTTTATATAAATATAATAAAAGAAAACTTGTACCTTTTGGTGAATTTTTACCATTTGAAAAAAGTTTAAACAGAATTGGTTTAAAAAAAATTACTCAAGGCCACGGATCTTTTTTAAAAGGAAAAAAACAAAACAATATTTTAATTGATAATATGAATAT